>CAZSYS010000123.1:0-11502 GCA_964611365.1 uncultured Planctomycetales bacterium | reverse complement strand
TGTCGGGGGCTGCGTGTCTGCGTGGCGCAGTCATCACGCCGGGGCCGGTGCGGAATCGAGCTGGCGGCGCAGGTTTTCCAGCTGCCTCTGGATCTCCTCGCGCATCTCCCGGGACCATCGGCGGGTCTCGCCGGGCGCGCGGGCGGCGTCGAGCCACAATGCCCGTTCGTAGGCAGCCACGGCTTCGGGCCGGAGATCCTCGGCGTCGGGCCGGATGGCCAGGCGGACCAGCAGGGCGCCCAGGGCCAGGTGGTCGTCCGGCGAGTTGGGATACATCGCCACGACGCGTCGGGCGGCGCCGAGGGCCGCGTAGAGGTCGGCCATTGAGCCGCTGAAATCGTATCGCCGCTCGTGCAGGCGGGCGCGCATGCGGTAATACCCGATCTGCTCGGGATCGCGTTTCACGGCCTCGCCCAGGGCCAGGAGTGCGGCGTCCAGAGAATCCGGGAGCATCTGCTGGACGTGCACTTCCACCACTTCGGCCAGCGGCGCCGGGTCCAGCGGATCGGCGGCGGCGGCCTGCCGGTAGCACTCCACCGCGGCGGACCTGGTCTCCTGCCGGGCGCGGGCCATCCAGTAGCTCGAGCGCGTCACCGGCACGACCACCGCGGCGCAGGCCGCGATCGTCCCGGCCAGAGCGACCGCCGGCGGGGCCAGGCAGGCCGGCAGGGACGCGACCGGATCGCGGTCGCCGGGCGGCCATCGGGTCAGGGCCAGTCCCAGCAGGGCCGCGAAGGGGGTCATCGTGCCGGGGTACATCATGGAGTGGTCGATGGTGTTCTGCAGGAGGAAGGCGGCCAGGCCGACGATGCAGGCCGGACGGTAGCTGGGCATGTCGGCATGGTCGCCGCTGCGGGCCAGCCACATCAGTCCGGCGAAAACCACGCACCACAGCAGGCCGTAGAGCCCCAGGTCAAACACCACGAAGGCCGAGCCCTCGGCCTCGCCGAGGAACACCCGCAGCGTCCAGAGCCGCGCGACCACGAAGGCCGCGGCGACCCCTGCCACCCAGGCCACGGTGGTTCCGTGGACCGATGAGGGCTCGGGGGGCTCGCCTGGGACTCCGTTTTCGCCGGCGGCGCGTCGCAGGATCAGCCAGGAAGCCCCGGCGGCGCAGGCCAGCAGGCCGGCCAGTCCCAGGATGCCGCACTGAGCGGTGACGGAGAGCACGAAGTTGTGGGGATCCTTGATCTCCTCGGGAAACTCCACCGGCTTGTACAGCAGGTAGGCGCGGTCGAAGTTGAGCAGCCCGGTGCCCGCCCAGAGGTTCTGGGCGATGATCTGGTGGGTCACCTGCCAGTAGTTCCATCGGAAGCGCAGCGAGTCGCCGGGCAGGCCTCCGGTGCGCAGTCCGTAACCTGCCACCGCCAGCGTCGCGGCCAGGACGGCGGCCCAGAAGCCCGCCAGCAGCCGCCGCCACCGTGCCGCCCAGCCGGGCCCGGCGGCGGTGATCGCCAGCCACAGTCCCAGCCCCGCGAAGGCCGACGCCAGCGCGCCGCGGCTGCCGGTGGTGAGAATGGCGGCGAACAGAATGAGGGCCAGGGTCAGCAGCAGTACACGGGCCAGCCGCAGGCGGCGTACCACGCCGGCGAGCCCGCCGACCGCGAAGCCCGACATCGCCAGCAGGGCCCCCTGGGCGTTGCTGTGAGGGAAGAAGCCGGTGGCCTCCCGCGAGTCCATGCGCTGCTCGAACAGCCTGACCTGCGGGGAATCCAGCGGCACGCCCTGCTGCTGCCAGAACACCTGCTTCATGCGGTCGTACTGCTGGCGGGTTTCCTCGTACTCGATGCCCACCTGCATCACGCACCGGGCGGCCGAGGAGACGCCGGAGGCGGCCAGCACCGCCAGCATCAGGGTGATCCGCAACCGGTCGCGGCACAGGTTGATCACCAGCATGGCCAGGACCAGCACGCTGAGGGCGTCGCAGGCGGCGTTGATCGCGATCCGCCGGTTGCTGGTGGCGATGGTCGAGATCACCGCGGCCAGCAGCAGCAGGACCCACCCGATCTCCAGCCCGCTCCACCGCCAGGGCCTTCGCCGCATGGCCGCGGCTCCGGCGGCGGCGCAGGCCGCGATCCAGATGCCCAGATCCAGCCAGGCGGTGGTGTCGGGCAGGATGTTGCTGCGGGAGTCGATGACCCTGGCGATCGAATGGAGCGAGGCGTCGTAGCTCTCGGAGATCCACGGTCGCAGCGCCGCGATCAGCAGCACCAGCACCAGGGCCAGGCCCTCCAGCGCGGGGGCAAGGCGCGGGGCGGGCCCGGCGGCGGCGGAAACACCCACGGAATCACGACGGATCATCGACACCCCTGAATTCCAGCACCGCGATGATGCCCAGGACACAGAGACACTGCCCGAAGACCAGCCCGGCCGCCGGCCAGCTGAGCTTCGGCAGCAGCAGCGCCGGCAACCCGGTGGCCGCGGTGGCCAGGTAGATGGTCAGCACGGCTCCCCGGGGAGTCTTGCCGAGGCGGACCAGCCGGTGCGAGAAGTGCCGCCGGTCGGCCTTGAAGATGCTCGAGCCCTCCCGGAGGCGCACCGCGATCACGGTGATCAGGTCGTACAGCGGAACCGCCAGGACGGTCAACGGCACCAGCACGCCGGCCGGCCGCACCAGCTGATCGGGGTTGTAGAAGGTGGTCAGCACCGTGCAGACAGCCAGAAAGTACCCGATGACGAGGCTGCCGCCGTCGCCCATGAAGATCGAGGCCGGCGGAAAGTTGTAGACCAGGAAACCCATGGCCGCGCCGGCGACCATCAGGAACAGGCAGGGCACGAAGACCTGCCCGCCGGTCAGGCCGCTGCCGGCCAGCAGCAGTGCCGCCAGGCCGGCGACTCCGGCGGTCAGGCCGTCCATGTTGTCCATGAAGTTGAAGGCGTTGGTCAGGGTCACGATCCACAGGACGGTCAGCAGCACCGATGCCGCCGGTCCGAGGGCCTCGGCGGCCCGGACGCCGAAGCACAGGGCAAGCATCAGGGCCACGCCGACCTGCATGGCCAGCTTGGCGGCTGCCGACAGCGGCCGATGGTCGTCGATGATGCCCACCAGGTGCATCATCAGGGCCCCGGCGATAACGCCCAGGGCCTGGGGGGTCTTGGCCACGGCGCCGCCGGCCCAGTCGGCCCATCCCGGCACCCGGCCGAGCAGTCCGGCCAGGGGACCGGGACCCCAGCGGTGCAGCAGACCCGCGGCCAGCAGGGCGGCGCCCAGCGGCACGAGGATCCCCAGGGTGATGGCGATGCCGCCGCCGAGGGGAACGATCCGGGCGTGCTTCTTGTGGGCCCCCGCGCCGGGGCGATCGACGAAATCGCGGTGCCGGGCCCACTGGCGGACCCACGGCGTGGTCAGCAGGCTGACCAGCGCCGAGAAGACCAAGCAGGAGGACGCCACCAGCAGCATCACCGTCGGGGTCATGCCGGGTTCCCCCTGGCCGGGGAGAGGCCCTCGAGCCGGGCCTGGTAGCGTTCCCGCACCTCGGTGAAAAACCGGTGGTAGCGCCCGTCGGCGTAGTCGGGGTAGGTCCACGGCCAGGAAACCCAGCGGGCATGTTCGTATCGCAGGGTGCATTCGGCGTAGATGCCTCCCCCGAGATACACGCGGTGGGCATGGTCCTTGGTCGTGGCCAGCACCAGCTTGCTCAGGGCCACGTAGCCGGGGTCGAGATTGACCGTCCGCCGCTGCTCGGGCAGGCCCAGGTCGCGGCTGATCCGGCGCTCCAGGTCATTGGTGAGGATCTTCAGATCGCGCAGCCCCCCGGGGTCCATGAGCCTTCCGAAGGCCACGAACATCCGCTGCAGGCCGGGGCCCATTTCGGGCTCGTAGTAGTCCGTGGAGTCGAAGGGCCAAAGCTCGCTTTGGGCATCCGGCTCGCCGCAGTGTCGGGCCAGCAGCGCCACGGCCCGCCGCATGAGGTCCGGATCGGACGAGATCAGCCCGCAGATCGGCTGCACCGGCCGGGGTGAACGGATCGCGCCCATGGGGTCGAAGTGTAACGGCGCACCTCTGCCCGGCCAAGCCCGGGAGGCCCTCAGCCGACCCCGATCGGACCCTTGGCGGGCGAACTCGTCCGGACCGACTGACGGGTGCGGCCGAAGCGGGTATACTTCCATGCAGCAGGCCGGGCAACGGCGCTTCCGGGGGCTCGCGCGGGCCGCCGGCATCGCGATGACCGGCGAGAGACCGGACATGCCGCGGCATGCGGCCTGCCCGGGCGTTTGAAAGGGTACGGGGCCGGCTGCGGGGCGAAGGGATGTCGGACCGCCGGAGAGCGGTCGGCGGACGGACGGAGCCGCGGGGATGCAACGTCGCAGGAAATGGGCCTGGTTTGCTCCTCGCGGCGTTCCTCAGACGCGCATTGAGCGTCTGGCCCGCCAGGCCGTGGCGCAAGCCGCGACCCGGGAGCAGCCGTTCACCGGCGCACCCGGACACCAGGAGTCGCAGTCCGACCCGGCCGATCCCTCCGATCCCTGCCGGCCGCTCTGGGAACAGGCCAACGACCTGGGAACCACGGCCTTTCTGAGTGGAGATGCAGTCCGGGCGGAACGATGCTTCAGGACGGCCCTGGCGATCAGTCGGGGATTCGGATCCGACGATCCGCGGCTGGCGGTCAGCCTCGTGAACCTCGCGGAGGCCCTGCGGGCGCAGGGTCGCTGCGACGAGGCCGAGCCGCTGTGCCAGTGGGCCCTGGCGATCCGCGAACGGACGCTGCCGGCCGAGGATCCCGCCCGCGCGGTCGCCCTGAACAACCTGGCGAGGGTGTACCTCGACGCCGGACGTCCGGCGGAGGCTGAGCCGCTGCTTCGTCAGGCGCTGGAAGCCCTAGGGCGCGGTGCGGAGCGTCCGCCCGAGGCGGCCGTGGTGCTGGACAACCTCGCCCAGTCCAGGGCCGGTCGCGGAGACTTCCGCGGGGCCGGTGCACTGGCCGAACAGGCCGCTGCGATTCGCGAATCGCTGCTGTTCGAAGGGCACCCGGACATGCTGGACGGTCTGGACCGGCTTGCCGGCCTGTACCTGGAGATGGGCAGGGTTCAGGAGGCGCGGGAGCTTCTGGTCGGCAACCTGGAACTGCGGCAGCGGATTCACGGAGCCGTGCACATGGACCGGGCCGTCGGTCTGCTGCACCTGGCGGAACTGGAGCGTCGCACCGGCCGACCGCAGGAATCGCGGCGGCTCTGCCTGGAGGCGCTGGCGATCCTGGAAAAGCTGCGCGGAGGGCAGTCGCCGGACGTGGCCGCGGGCCTGAGCCAGCTGGGGGCGGCGGAGCTGGGCGCCGGACGCATCCAGGCGGCGGCGGATGCCTTCCGACGGGCTCTGGCGATCGAACGGCAGCACCCGCACGCCGACCGGCGTGACCTGGCCATCGACCTGCACAACCTCGCCGCCGCCCAGGCGGCGCGCGGGCGGCTGGATGAGGCCGCGGGGCTGCTTGGCGATGCGTTGAAGCTTCTGGACCGGTGCGGGCGGTCCGCGGCGTTCGAGAGGGCCCGCACGCTGGGGGCTCTGGCCGGCGTCCGGCGGCGTCAGGGACGCCCGGCCGAGGCCGTGAAGCTCTATCAGGCAGCGGTGGAGACGTTGGAGAAGGCCCAGGCCGGCGAGCATCCCGAGGCCGCGGCGCTGTGCGGCGAACTGGGCAGCCTTCTGGCGGCGCAACAGCGTCCCGAGGCGGCCGAGCCCTGGCTGCGGCGGGCGGCCCGGATCGCCGAACAGCAGCTTGACGCCGGGCATCCGGACCGGCAACGGCTGACCGAGGGCTATGCCCGCCTGCTTCGGGCGACCGGTCGGGCGGCCCAGGCCGCGGTGATCGAGGCCCGGGCATCCCGGGGCCGGGAGACATCCGCGGAGACGGCCTGAGGCTGCCGGCAGCATGTCCGGCGGATGCCGCCATATCCGGCGGTTTTCAGGCGGAGACGGACGCGCCCGGCGGTCGCTCCGGGCGTGCGGATGCAGGGGCAACGTGATCGCCGGACGGTTCAGGCCGCAGGCTCGCCAGCCGGAACGGTGAGTCCCTGGCGGGGATGCCGCGATCAGTCGGCGCAACCGCGTGCCGCGGGGATCCAGGTGCCGCTGTAGCAGCGCTGGAAAGCGCCGAAGTCCGCCTGATCCACGTCCCGGTCGCGATCGAAGTCCGCGGCGATGATGCCGTCGGGGTCGGGAGCGAGGCTGCATCCCGGGGGGAGTTGCTGGGCATCGTAGGGCGCGCCTGGTCCGGTGGCGCAGGTCAGGAACGCGTCGAAATCGTCCTGGTCGTAATCGCCGTCGGCGTCGAAGTCATCCAGGTTGAAGCCGCCGGCGATGGTCTGAAGCTCGCGGACGGTCTCGGCCGGGTCGCAGACCTCCAGCGTAGTCGAACCTCCGGGGGTCAGGTACAGGATGGTGCCCCCCTGGCGATCGACCAGTCGATAGGCCCAGTCGCCCGCGTCGGCCAGATCCCAGCCGACGGTGGCCGTGCGGCACTGGCCGGGGTCGAAGTTGACGCCCGCGATCCGCAGGTTCCAGAGTGTTGCCGTCCCCGGCGGCGGAGGGTCGCGGAGGTCATCGGCCAGCCGGTCGGAGGCTCCGATGTCGGTGGTACAGCGGACTTCCGGCACGCCGGCCGGGGGCGGCGGCGGGGCACAGGCGTCGCGTCCGTCCAGGCCGCTGTCGGCGGCCGAAGCCAGCCCGGCGCGGAACGTCCAGGGGGCGCAGCCGGGCGTGCTGAAGGTGATGCTCACGCGGGAGGCGGTTGACGGCGGCGGCGGAGGAGGCGGCGCGGACGTGCTCTGCGGGATCACCAGCGTCAGGTCGTTTCGGAAACCCCGGACCCAGCAGCCGGTCCAGGGTCGCAGGCGGTCATCGTCGCCGGTGCCGTCGGCGCGGACCCGGCGATAGCCGTTCTGGGGCGTCCAGGTCAGCAGCGTCGGGTTGAGCCAGTCCGGCGGGGCCTCGGCCAGCGGATGCGCGATCCCGGCGGACATCACCTCGCAGGCCCGCAGCAGCCGGTCGGTGTCGAAGGGCAGGCCCACCAGCGTCCAGCCGTCGCCCAGCGGCACGTACTGCTCGCGCGGCTGCGGGGCGCCGGACACGCCGGGGGCGCAGGCTGCCGGCGAGTCCAGCCAGTGGGCCGCGCCGGTGAACAGCCAGGTGAAGTCCGTCGGGTAGACCAGGTAACCGGCGGCAGGATCGTAGATCCGCACGCGACCGTCGAGGCTGCCGCACTTGCTGTAGACCGTGCCGGCATCCGGCCGCGAGGGCCGCAGCGGAAGCGAGAGCAGGCTCTGGCCGGCCGGGACCGCGCCGGCCGGGGCGTTGACGGTCGCGAAGGCTGTCGGCCCGAACCAGGCGTTGTCAAACCACGCGGTGCCCGAGGTGCCCCCGGCCACCAGCAGGATCTGCATCCGTCCCGAGCCGGCCGGGGCGACGGCGATGCGGTGGATGCGGGTCCAGTCGGTGGTGCCCTCCAGGGCCATGTAGGACCAGTACTCGCCCTTGAGCTGCATGTCGTTGGAGAAGAAACGCAGCCCGAGCGTGGCCCCGCGGCCCGAGCCGCGGACCAGGCCGGCGGTGCGGCACCAGACCTCGCCGAGGTAGGTCTGTCCGGCGGTGACGGCGCTGTAGTTGGTGATGTTCCACACGTGGTCGTAGCCGCTGGTGCTGCCGACGGTGATGCGCTGGGATCCATGGCCGGAGTAGCGCACCGCCGGGTCGACCGCGAACCACTGGGGCCTGGCGGACCCGTCGATGTTGGTCCAGCCCTGGGCCACGCCGGCGATCCCGCCCTGGTCATCCATCTCGCGACCGCCGAACATGGCCAGCGAGGGGTCGGGGAAGTTGTCGGCACCGGGCGAGAAGTGGACCGTCTGAACCGCGCCGACCTCGACGACCACGCCTTCACGCCGGTGGTCGTAGCGGCCCCGTCGGGAGGTGGTGACGGTGTAGGTTCCCGGCGGCAGGCCGGCCAGCGTGTAGGCTCCGGTGGAGGAGCTGATGGCGGTATAGGCTCCCGGGGCGGTCGTGAGCGTGGCGCCCGCCATCGGGGCGCCGGTCAGCGGATCGGTGACCGTGCCGGTCACGGTGCCGGTTCCGGCGGCCGTCAGCACCGGGTTGATAACGGTGTTGGTCGCAGCGGAGACGCTGACGTCGCTGCGGGTGTGGGTTTCGAAGCCCGTGCGGCTGAACTGCAGGGTGTAGTTGCCGGGGGCGACGTCCGCCAGGAACCAGGTGCCGCTGGCGTCGGAGGCAGCGGTGCGCCCGCCGGGCTGGCAGGTGATGGTGACCCCGGCCAGCGGCGTGCCGAAGGCGCTTTCGGTGATCGTTCCGCTGAGGGCGCCGGTGGTGTCGCCGGGCTTGGCCAGTGCCGCCACCGCGTCGTAGATCGGCTTGGGCATGGTCGGGTAGCCGTCGGGCAGCGTGCCGCTCATCGGGAAGACCCAGTCGGGGCCCTGCCCGTTGGACAGCGGGTTGCAGAAGTACCAGGGGCACACGGCCGTGATTTCGGGCCACTGGCTCCAGAAGTCGCGGAAGGCCCGCATCATCCGGGCGGCGCGTTCGACCTCGTCCACGCCGGTGAAGTCCATCTCGGTGATGATCACCTTGAGGTTCCCGACGGACATGTAATCGGCCAGCACGGCCAGCTCGGTGGTGTACGCGTCGATCGCCAGCCGGGGATTGACGGCATTTCCGCTGTGGTTGTTGCGTTCCGGCGGGTCGCCGCAGTAGGTGTGCGAGGCCCAGCCGTCCAGGTGCGTGCCCAGGGTGGGCACGGCCGCGAACATCGCCCGGATGTAGAGCAGGTTGTCGTAGTCGCCGCCGGGGGACAGGGCCCCGTTGAGCACTTTGACCCGCGGGCTGATCGTATGCAGGGCGGCGGCCACATCCTCCAGCACCTGGGCGTATTCGGTGGGGTTGGCCTGGCCGCTCCACTCGGCGTTGTTGTTGGTCTCGTTGAGCACCTCGACGTACAGCGGCAGCACCGGGTCCAGCGGCAGCCCCTGGATGACGCGTTTGACGGCATGGGCGAAGGAGGTGTAGTCGCCCGGGGCGTCGGGCACGGGTTTGACCCAGACGCCGTTCTGCATCATCGTGCCGATCCGCAGCACGGGCACCAGCTGCCGCTGATAGCAGGCCGACACGAAGTTCACCCAGGCGGCCTGCGGGCCCTGTGTGCTGTTGAGAACCGGATAGATCAGCTGCTTGACGTGGCCGCCCGGACGGGTGAGCCGTCGCGCCCAGGAGAGGTGGCTCTGGGTCGCCGGGTCGGTCATCGAGTCCTGCAGGAAGGTGTGAACTCCGTAGGGATTGTCGATCGCCCGCAGCCCGGGCGGACGGGCCAGCTGGGCCCCCGCCGCCAGCAGCACGGCCAGGATCCTCCACCGCATGGCGCACCCCCTTGTAGTCGGTCCCCGGATGATCGCTTGTATCATCGCACAGGAACGGGCATGGAGTCAATCTTTTTTTGAACTGGTTTAAGTTAAGATTCTTTCGACCTGGGGATGGCCTGGAGGCGGCCGGACCGGTAAAATGGCTGCGGGGGAGCCTGTGACCCCGGCCCGTGCGCCCGGCTCGGGAGGCGCGCGGGTTCCGCCGGACCCCCGGGAGCCGGAGCCCTGATGCGACGCCTTGCGATCCGAACAGCCGCCGGTCTGGTCTGTCTCCTGGCCGCCGCCGCCCCGGGCACGGAGTTCGTGCGGCCGGCCGGGCGGGGTTTCGAGCTGAACAACCAGCCTTTCCGGTTCGTGGGTTTCAACGTGCGTGGCGCGTGCCATTATGGCGCCGGCGATGTGTTGCCGGCGGCCGGCTGGCGGGATCTGCAGGCGGCCCTGGACTTCTGTCAGCAGACCCGGGCCCGGGTCATCCGGGTGTTCTGCGCCTACCGCGGGATCACTCCCGGCCAGACCGGCGACCGGCTGGCGGCGGTGCTGGACGAGTGCGCCGCCCGCGACCTCTACGTCCTCGTGGCCCTGACCGACGTTTACCGCGACACGCTGATGCACCCTGCCGGCGATACCCCCGCCTACACCTACGAGGGCTGCTGCGGGCTGTGGCTGCTGGGACACGCCTGGTACCAGAGCGGCTACCAAACGTACTACAAGCCCCAGGTGCTGTACCTGGTGAACCGTTTCCGGGACCACCCGGCGGTCTTCGCCTGGCAGCTGGGCAACGAGATCCGGGACATCGGCTACGGCAGCACGTTTCTGGCCTTCTGCCAAGACATGGCCGCGGCCATCCGGGCCGTGGACCCCAACCACATGATCTCCATCGGCCTGATCGGCGCCTGGCACGCTCAGACCGACGCCCTGCAGCTCTACCAGCCGTTCGATTTCGTTTCCTCGCACAATTACAACGGGGGCGGCGACAACGACACCTGGATCGCCGTTCAGCTCAACAAGCCCTACGTGGTGGATGAGGCCGGATTCGACAGCGCGGTGTTCGGTCCGGACCGCACCCCCGAGAGCGGCGCCGACATGACGTTGTGGTTCGACCAGCGCGGGGCCGCCGGCTACATGAACTGGGCGCTCATGGCCGCCAACCGCGACATCGGCGACGGCGACCACATGTTCGGCATCGACCGCGTGCTGGGCACCCACGGGCAGGACTACGACGCCTATCGTTCGCTGTACGCCCTCTGGGGCAATCAGTTCGTCTCCCCGAGCACCCTGGCCGTCGCCCCGGCGCAGATCGAGCGGGAGGCCCGGATCGGCCAGCCCGTCGCCCCGGCCTCGATCAGCGTATCCGGCACCGGCCTGACGCCTTTTGCCTTCCGGGCGATTCCCTCGGCGGCATGGGTTTCGGTGACGCCCTCGGAGGGGTACGCCGACGGGAACCCGGTCAGTCTGCAGGTCAGCTTCGACCCGGCCGGCCTGCCGGAGGGCACCCACACGGCCACGGTCCGCATCCAGGCCCCGTTCATCTCCAACAGCCCGGTGGACGTGTCGATCAGTCTGGAACTGTACGGGCGCAAGGGGGACATGGACGACGACGAAGACATCGACCAGGCCGACTTCGGTGCTTTTCAGGCCTGCCTGTCGGGGATGGGCCTGCCGGCCGGCGCTGGCTGCCAGGTTGCGGACTACAACTCCGACGGAGACGTGGACGCCGCCGACACGGACCGCTTGCGGTCGTGCATGACCGCTCCGGGCGTTCCTGCGGTGCCGGAATGCCTGCGATGACGGGCTTGCCCGGACCGCGGCATGCGTACCGAGTTCCTGAGTCCGCGCGGTCCGCTTCCTGTGGCTTTTCGTAACCTCTTGTGGACATCATCCCTCACCGGCATGGAGAACAGCCACAGGAAACGCGAAAACGCACCTGGAAGGAGGAGCACGGCCCGGTAGCACGCTGCCATTGCGGCTGCAGCCTCGGCCTCTTGCCGCTCACACCGGGCCGCCGGCCCCAGCGCCGGGCGGTGCGGCGCTGCGCGGCGTCAATGTACGGCCATGTTCGGCGGCCGGCCGGGGCGCCGGCCGCTACGGCTCTGCGCGTCGCCGAGCGCACCTGTTTCGACCACGGCGCGAGGCGTGAGGTTATCC
>CAZSYS010000122.1:0-11625 GCA_964611365.1 uncultured Planctomycetales bacterium | reverse complement strand
GGCACGCCCTGGGCCGACAGCAGGATCAGCGAGGCGAAGCGCATCATGCGGCGGCGGATCTCCTCGGGCCGGTCGGGGACGCTCTGCAGGAGCTTGTCCCAGCAGGTGAGGTTGTCGTGGGCCTCGAAGTACTGGATGGCCTCGACCGGATGGAAGGCCCAGTCGTGGATCGCCCCAGCCAGCCCCAGCCGGATGCCCGAGTCCCGCTCGCCGGCCTGAATGAAGCCCGGCGGCCCGCCGTCGCGGTCGCCCTTGACGGCGTCGCGGAAATGGTCGTTGAACGCCCCCAGCCCGGTGCCGCGGATGCGGGCATGGTCGGTGATTGGCCGCAGCGGGGTTTCCCCGCCGGTCCACGGCTCGCCGTAGAGCAGGATCCGGGGATGGATGGCCCGCAGCCCGTCGCGGATGCGCTTCAGCGTCGCCAGGTCGGTGAGCCCCATGAGGTCGAACCGGAAGCCGTCGATGCGGTACTCCCTGACCCAGTACCTCAGCGAGTCGAGCATGAACTTCCCGGCCATGGGATTCTCGCTGGAGAACTCGTTGCCGCAGCCCGATCCGTTGTGGAAGCCGCCGTCGGGGGTCATGCGGTGGTAGTAGCCCGGCACGATCCGCTCGAACGGCGCGCTGCCGGCGGTGTGGTTGTAGACCACGTCGAGGATCACGCCGATGTTGCGGGCATGCAGGGCCTGGATCAGCGTCTTGAGTTCGCGGATTCGCGCCGGGCCGCGGACGTCGGTGGCGTACCAGCCCTCCGGCGTGTTGAAGTTCGCCGTCATGTAGCCCCAGTTGTAGGCCGGCCGCTCCTCGTCGTTGTCGAAATCCTGCACCGGCATCAGCTGGACGTGGGTCACGCCGAGGTCCACCAGGTGGTCCAGGCCGGTGGCGACGTCCGGATCGCCCGGCAGGCGGGTGCCGGCTTCGGCGAAGCCGAGGTACAGCCCCCGGTGCCGCGCCCCGGAGGTCGGCGAAACGGTGAAGTCGCGCACGTGCATCTCGTAGATCACGGCCTCGGCGGGCGAGGCCGGCAGGGAATACTCCCGGTCGCGGAAGCCGGGCGGATCGGTGGCCCGCAGATCGACGATCAGCGAACGGTCCGCCCGTCCCTGGGCACAGACCGCGTACGGATCGACCACCTCCCGGCCGGGGTCCAGACCCGGGGCATCGACCCGCCAGGCATAGTAACGCCCCTGAAGGTCGCCGCTGACGACCGCCTCCCAGATGCCCCCGGCCCGGCGGGTCGCGGGGTGTTCCCGGAGGCCCCTGTCACCGGTGACCTCGTCGGCCGTCACCACCGTCGCCGCCAGGGCCGTGGGCGCGAACACGCGGAAGGTGGTCCGCTCCGGCGTCCAGGAGGCGCCCAGTTCGGCCGACAGGTCGGCGTGGCGGTCGTCCAGATGCACCACGCGCCAGGGGCGCACCGCAAGCGGTGCAGCGTCGCCGGCCCGGAGAGTGAACCGTCGGGCCGTGTAGTCCGGCGCTTCCTCCAGATTCAGCGTGAAGGCCGCCGCCAGGCCCCGTTCGGGCCGGAGCGGCACGACCGAGCCGACGGTCAGCCGGCGTCCCCGGTCGTCCGTCAGCGTGAAAGCCTCCGGGATCCGGTCCGCCGCCGGCACGCGATGGCTGAAGCGCGCCGTCAGCTCGCGCGGGCCGTCCAGCGTGGCCGAGACGAGCCTCGGGCGGGTGTCCGGCGGCGTCGGGTACACCCGGGCGTCGCTCTGCAGGATGAATACCCGCCGGCCCAGGTCCGGCGACCACAGCCGGTCCGGACCGTCCTTGAAGGCCCAGTCGCCGTGCAGCCGCGGCAGCAGGCCGATGCGGTCGCCGGGACGCCCGTAGTCGGCGATGTCCAGCTGGAAGACCGATCCGAAGGCGTCGCGGCCCACCGGCAGCAGCTCGTTGGCGGCCGGGGCCCGGATCAGCTTTTCGTCCCACGTCCAGAGGCTCACCTGGTCGTAGTCCCCCTCGAAGCGGTGGTAGTGCACGGTCAGCGCCGCCGACGGTGCGGAGGGTTCCCGGACCCGCCAGCCATCCGCCGGAAACCGCGCCGTGGCGGAGGAGGAGCCGGCCACCTCGATCGGCACCGTCTGGAAAAGATCGCCGAAACTGGGGGTGTAGGACCGCAGGTCGTCGCGGTTGATGCAGGCCAGGGCTTGAGCCGGCGGGTCAGGGGCCAGTCCGCCCCCGAGCCTGGCGGTGACCCGCAACGCCGCTCCGGCTGGCCGGGCGGCCGGGTCGGCCAGGTCGTGTTCGCCGCGGGCCAGTTCACGGCCCGCCTGGCGCACGCCCCAGACCAGCGTTCCCGTGCAGGGCTCTGAAGGCAGGTTGATCTCGATCGCGATTTCGGACTGCGCGGCCCATGCGGGCGCCCCGGCGGTCAGACCCGGCACGGCAATCAGAAGAGTTGCCCACGAACACGCGAAGGACCGCCGGCATCGATCCGCGCCTCCTCGGACCGGCATGATCGCGTTCATGGGTGCCTCCCGGCCGTTGCGGACCGCCCCGCGCGCGACCGGTCGATGCCCGCCGACGTCGCGGGGCGACCTGCACGAACGAGTATACCGCCCCGGTGGGGGGTTTCTACCCGGCACGCGTAAGGCTCAGGCAAGATCAGCGGGTCCCGGCGGGGTCGCGGCGGGTTCCAGGGAGCGCCGCCTCGACGAAGGCGATCCGGCGAGGTCCTCCAGGGCAAAGCCCAGGGCCCGTCCCTGCCAGGTGTCGCGCCCCGCCAGTTCCCGGCGGATGTCATCCAGCACGCCGGCCTTGTCCAGGCACCAGTCCGGCGCCACCAGCACGTCGGCCGGGGCGTCGGCATGCATCCGCTGAATCACCACGCGCGGCGGCAGCTGTTCCAGCACGTCAACCACCAGCCGCACGTACTCCCGGCGGCTCAGCAGACGCAGGCTTCCGCGGCGATAGTCGGCCTCCATGGGCGTGTCGCGCATGACGTGCAGCAGGTGGATCTTGATGCCGTCGATGGGCAGTCCGGCCAGCCGGCGGTGAGTCTGGAGCATCATCTCCCGGTCCTCGCCGGGCAGACCGAGAATGGTGTGCGCGCAGATGCGGATGCCCCGCCCGCGGGTCATCTCGACCGCCTGAACGAACTCGGCGGCCGTGTGGCAGCGGTTGATCGCCTCGAGGGTGCGGTCGTGCCAGCTCTGCAGGCCGTATTCGATCCAGACCTCGCCCCGGGCGGCGTAGCCGGCGATGAGGTCGAGCCGGGCCCGGTCGACGCAGTCCGGTCGCGTGCCGATCGCCATGCCGACGACGCCGGGGACGTTCCAGGCCTCGTCGTACAGGGCTTTGAGCCGCTCGACAGGCCCGTAGGTGTTGGAATAGGCCTGGAAGTAGGCGATGAACGCCCCGGCCCGCGTGCGCCGCCGGATGCGGGCGATGCCGTCGACCAGCTGCTGGCGAACCGCCGCGGGCTCCAGCCGCGTGTTGGGGCTGAAGCCGTCGTTGTTGCAGAAGGTGCAGCCGCCGATGCCGCGGGTCCCGTCACGGTTGGGGCAGGTGAAGCCGGCGTGAATGGTGACCTTGTGCACGCGGCAGCCGAAGCGCTCGCGGAGGTATGCGCCAAAAGCCCGGTAGCGTGGTTCCATGGCATCGATTGCCGGCGACAAGCGACACTTTACCGTCCGGCGGCGGACGTCCAAACGCCACCATTGTAGCGTCTCGGACCGCCGGCGGCTCGCCCTGCGGTCCCGGGAGGTTCCGTCGCCGGAGGGCGTCCGGAGTTGCCCGCATGGCTCTTGGGGGCGGGGCCGGCGATCCGATATACTGTTGCCGCTTTCGGCGGTCGCGGCCGGCCGGCGCCGCGCCCGGATCCGATGCACGACGACTGGGTATGCACCTCGCGGCCGGTCGGGAACCGCAAAGCGGATCGGGATGACATCGATCAGAAAACACCAGCGTCTGGCCCTGCTGATCCTTGCCGGCATCGTGCCGGCGCGGGCCCTGATCGCTGCTTTTTTCCAGTCCCCACCGGTATCCGTCTGCCTGGTCAACTCCCTGGACATTCTCCGGGCGTTGCTGGCGGCGGCGGCCTGCCTGGTGGCCGCCCGGATTCACGCGGCGGCAGTGCCCGATCGGCGCAACCCATGGATGCCGATGGGGTCGGCCTTCCTGGCCTATGCCGTCGGCGATGTGCTGTGGTTCCTGTATGACCTGCGGGGGTTGACGCCGGTGGGGACGCCGGCCGATGTGGCGTACATGCTTTTTTACCCGCTGATGATCGCCGGCGTGCTGAAGCTGCGGCAGCCGGGCCGCCAGCGGCTGGAACGCCTGGCGGTGGGGCTGGATCTGGGCATCATGCTGGCCGCGGGTTTCGCGCTGATCTGGACGCTGATGCTCAGGGAGCGGGTCGAGGCCGGCACCTGGGGCGAGGGCACCTGGCTGACGGCCCTGGCCTATCCGTTCGCCGATCTGGTGCTGATCTGGGCGGCGCTGTTTGCCCTGTTGGATCCGGCCGGCGGTCCGGCCCGGGGGGTTGGCTGGCTTCTGACCGGCGGCGCGGCGATCGATCTCCTGACCAATCTGTGTTACGCCATTCAGGTGGATGCCGGCGGCTACCACACCGGCGCGATTCTGGACAGCGGCTGGACGCTGGCCATCGCGATGATGGGCGCAGCGGGCGTCCTGGGATGGAACCCCGGTTCCGCGCGTGTGCCGCAGCGACCGGCAGGAAAATCGCTCCTGGTTTCAGGCGGTCTGTCATCGCTGCTGGTGGTTTCCTGTCTGGCCGGCACGCTGGGGGCGGTTTCCGTGTCGGGCGATCTGGCCCGTCATCCCAGCGTCCCGGCGGTTCTGGTGGGCGCCCTGGGCCTGGTCGGGCTGCGGCAGGTGGTCGGTGCACGGCTGGCGGCGGGCCTGCAGCGGACGCTGACCGGTGTCCGGGACACGCTCGAGCAGAGGGTCGCGGAGCGGACCGAGCACCTGCGGGAGGCCCGCGATCAGGCCCGGGCGGAGGAGGCCCGGTTCCGGACGCTGGCGGACTGCGCGCCGGTCATGATCGGCATGACGGATCTCGACGGGAACATCGTGTTCCTCAACCGGACATGGCTGGAGTTTCGCGGGCGCACGCTGGAGGAGGAGGCCGGCTGGGCCTGGGCCGGGGACCTTCATCCCGAGGATGCCCCGCGCGTCCGCGAGGAGATGGGGCAGGCGCTGGCCGGCCGCAAGCCCTACACCGTGGAGTACCGCATCCGGGACCGCCACGGAGTCTATCGCTGGGTTCTGGACACGGCGAGGCCCTATGCCGACCCGTCGGGAACGCCGCTGGGCTACATCGGCACGGCCGTGGACATCACCGACCGCCGGGCGGCCGAACAGGAGCTGCGGCGCAGCCGGGAGATGCTGCGGCTGGTGCTGGATGCGATCCCGGTGCGGGTGTTCTGGAAGGACCGCGACGGCGTCTACCTCGGCGGCAACGCCCTGTTTGCCGCGGATGCCGGTCTGGCAGCGCCGGAGGACCTGATCGGGCTCACCGACGACCGGCTGGCCTGGGCCGAGCAGGCCGGACAGTACCGGGCCGACGACCGCGAGGTCGTTCAGACCGGCCGGCCCAAGCTCAACTACGAGGAGCCGCAGACCGGTCCGGGCGGCCGGCAGGTCTGGCTGCGGACCAGCAAGATTCCTCTGCGCGACGCGGCCGGAGAGGTCGTCGGCGTGCTGGGCACCTATGAGGACGTCACCGACCGCAAGCTTGCCGAAGAGGCCATCCGGGAGAGCGAGGAGCGCTATCGCCTGGTGTTCGAGAGCGCCGGCGACGCCATCTTCCTCATGGACCAGGACCGGTTCGTCGAGTGCAACCCTGCAGCCCTGCGCATGTTCGGCGCCACCCGCGAGCAGCTCCTGCAGGCTCTGCCTTTCGATTTCTCCCCCGAATTCCAGCCCGACGGCCGCAGGAGCGTGGAAAAGGGCCGTGAGTTCATCGCCCGCGTCTACGCCGGCCAGCCGCAGCACTTCGAGTGGCGGCACTGCCGGTATGACCGGACGGAGTTCGATGCCGAGGTCAACCTCACCCCCGTGAGACTCGGCGGCCGCACCCACCTGCTGGCCACCATCCGCGACGTCACCGCCCGCAAGCGCCAGGAGCAGTGGCTGGCTTCGCGGGTGGCCATCAGCCAGCGGGCCCAGGAGGCGACCGAGCAGCAGATCCTGCAGCTGGGGTGCGAGGAGGCCGTGCGGCTGACCGGCAGCGAGATCGGCTACCTGCACTTCGTCCACGAGGACCAGCAGCAGGTCGAGATCGCGGTCTTCTCGGAGGGGACCCGGCCGCGCTGCACCGCCGATGCGGAGACCCACTATTCGCTGGACGCCGCCGGCGTCTGGGCGGACTGCGTGCGGCAGCGCCGGCCCGTGGTGCACAACGACTTTCCGAACACGCCCGGCCGCAAGGGACACCCACCAGGCCATGTGCCGGTGAACCGCCACATGAGCGTGCCGCTGCTGGACGGAGGCCGCACCGCCGGTATCCTGGGCGTGGGCAACAAGCCCGGGCCGTACACCGACGCCGACGTCGAGCAGCTCCAGGTCCTGGGCGACTACATCTGGTCGATCGTGCAGCGCAAGAGAGCCGAGGAGTCCCTCCAGCGTCTGAGCCGGCAGAACCTGCTGATTCTCGAGTCGGCCGGCGAAGGCATCTTCGGCCTGGACCTCCAGGGGCGGATCACGTTCGTGAACCCGGCCGCCGCCGCGATGCTGGGCGAGGAACCCGACCGCCTGGTCGGGCGGGATCACGCCGCCATCGTGCACCGCTGCGCGCCGGAGGGCGCAATCGGGTCGGATGACGGCCGCGGAATCCTGGAGGCGGTCCGCCAGGGCGCCGTCCGCCACCGGGTCGAGGGATGGTTCCGCCGCAGCGACGGCGGGCCCTTCCCCGTCGAATACACCTGCAAACCCATCCGGGAGGGCGACCGGACCGTCGGGGCGGTGGTGACCTTCGACGACATCACCGCCCGCCGGGAGGCTCAGGCGGCCCTGGACCGGCTCAACCGCACGCTGGAGGCCAAGAACGAGGAGCTGGAGTCGATGGTCTACGTGACCTCCCACGACCTGCGCTCCCCGCTGGTGAACATCCAGGGGTTCGGCAAGGAACTGCTGCTGACGTGCCAGGAGGTGCGCGACCTGCTGGCCGGCGTTCCGGCGGCCGAGCCGGCCGTCCGGGATCGGCTCGACGTGCTGCTGGGGCGCGATATTCCCGAAGCCCTGCGGTTCATTCAGAGCGGGGTGGACAAGATGGAAGCCCTGCTGGCCGGCCTGCTGAGGCTGTCGCGGCTCGGGCGGGTGGAGCTGGAGATCGAGACCATCGACATGAGGCACCTGGTCGGCGAGATCCTCAAGGCCATGGATTACCAGATCAAGGAGGCGCAGGCCGCGGTGGAAGTCGAGGACCTGCCGGCCTGCTGCGGCGACTGGATCCAGGTGAACCAGCTGTTCACCAACCTGATCGACAACGCGGTGAAGTACCGGCACCCCGAACGGCCGGCCCGCATCCGCCTGCGCGGGCAGCGAGACCGGGAGACGGCGGTGTACGAGGTGGTCGACAACGGCCTGGGCATCGCCCCGGAACACCAGTCCAGGGTGTTCGAGGTCTTTCACCGCCTGGATCCCGACCGCGGCCCGGGCGAGGGGCTGGGCCTGACCGTCGCGAGAAGGATCGTGGAGCGGCACCGGGGCAGCATCGAACTGACCTCCGCGCCGGGCCGGGGCACCACCTTCACCGTGCGCCTCCCGGCGCCGCCGGAAAACGGGACGGGAGACTTGGCCGGGGCGCGGGATGGTGATACCATCAACGGCATCGGGCAGGGGGAAGGCGGGTGAAGGCCGGCGGCGCGGGCGGGGGCCGGCGGTCCGGTTTCGCACCCGGCAACGGGAGGGGCGGACGTCCGGTTCGGCGCCCCGGCGCCGTGGCGGACGGTCGCGGGCGGATGGGTTGCCCCCGGATCGCGAGGTGCGGCCTTGTCCCATGATCTGACCATTCTGGTGGCCGAGGATGACGCCGGCCATGCGGCGCTGATCGAGCGCAACCTCCGGCGTGCGGGAATCACCAACCCCATCGAGCGGTTCGTCGACGGCCAGGAGATCCTGGACTTCCTCTTCTGCCGCAACGGCGGGCGGCGGCGCGAGCACGAGCGGCCGTACATCCTGCTGCTGGATATCCGCATGCCCAAGATCGACGGCATCGAGGTGCTCCGGCAGATCAAGTCCGACGAGGAGCTGCGCAAGATCCCGGTGATCATGCTCACCACCACCGACGACCCGCGCGAGGTGGAGCGGTGCCACGCCCTGGGGTGCAGCGTATACATCGTCAAGCCGATTGAATACGAGCGCTTCGTCGAGGCCATCCGCCAGCTGGGGCTGTTCCTCCTGGTGGTGCGCGTGCCCAACATCGACGGGATGATCTGAGCGGCGGCCCGGAAACCATGCTGGATATCGACCTGGCTCTCCGTCCGGAGGATCTGACGGCCGCGATCGACCGGATGTGGAGGCTTTCGGCTTCCAGGATCGACGCCCTCCAGCGCCGCTACGACCGCTCCAGCGGCGCGCCGGTGTTCACCGTCGGCGGGCGGTACACCAGCCGCGGCTGGACCGAGTGGACCCAGGGCTTCCAGTACGGCTCGATGATCCTTCAGTTCGACGCCGCCGGAGACCCCGAGATGCTGTCCGCCGCCCGGCGGCACACCGTCGAGGCCATGGCCTCGCACGTGACCCACGCCGGCGTCCACGACCACGGGTTCAACAACGTCAGCACCTACGGGAACCTCCTGCGGCTGCACCGCGAAGGCCGCCTGCCGGCCGACGAGTGGGAGCGGTGCTTCCTCGAACTGGCCCTGAAGTGCTCCGGCGCGGTTCAGGCCATGCGCTGGACGCGCATCCGCGACGGCGGCGGGTTCATCTACTCGTTCAACGGCCCGCACTCGCTGTTTGCCGACACCATCCGTTCGCTGCGCGTCCTGGCCCTGGCCTGGCGGCTGGGCCACGTGCTGATGGGCGAGAACGACCGGCCGGTCGACCTGCTCGAGCGGCTGGTGCAGCACGCCCGGACTACGGCGCGCTACAGCGTCTACTACGGGCGTGGCCGCGACGCCTATGACGTCCGCGGCCGGGTGGCCCACGAGTCGATCTTCAACCTCAACGACGGCTGCTACCGCTGCCCGAACTCCCAGCAGGGCTTCTCGCCGTTCACCACCTGGACGCGGGGCCTGGCCTGGATCATGTGCGGTTTCGCCGAGCAGCTGGAGTTTTTCCGGACCCTGGAGGATCACCACCTGGACCCCTGCGGCGGGCGAGGCGAGATCGAGGACTTCATGCTCGAGGCTGCCAGGGCATCCTGCGATTTTTACATCGAGCATTCGCCCACCGACGGCGTGCCGTACTGGGATACCGGCGCCCCGGGACTCGCCCGGCTGGGGGCCTGGGCCGACCGGCCCGCCGAACCGTTCAACGACCACGAGCCGGTGGACAGCTCCGCCGCCGCCATCGCCGCCCAGGGCCTGCTGCGCCTGGGGGCCTTTCTGTCGGAGCGGGGCCGGACCACCGACGGCACCCGTTACCGGCAGGCCGGTCTGACGGTCCTGCGTACGCTCCTGCAGGAACCCTATCTTTCGGTGGCACCGGAGCATGAGGGGCTGCTGCTGCATTCGGTCTACCACCGGCCGAACGGCTGGGACCACGTGCCGGCCGGCCGGAAGATTCCCTGCGGCGAGTCCAGCATGTGGGGCGACTATCACCTCCGCGAGGCGGCGCTGTACGTGCAGCGGCTCGCCGGCCGGGGGCCGTATCTGACGTTCTGGGGCCCGGACGCCGCCGGCGGCACGCCGGCCGCAGGAGGTTGACATGATCATCGCGGATCTTTCCCGCATCGAAGGCCGCACCTACCCCGCGCGCCGCCGGACCCGCAACCTCGTCGGCGGGGCCTCGCCGATCCAGTTCAAGAGCTTTTGCATGGGGCACGTCACCCTCGATCCCCGCGGCGGTCAGGTCCCCTGGCACAACCAGGAGCAGGAGGAGGTCTACTTCATCGTCCAGGGCGTCGGCGAGATGTGCCTGGGGACCGAGCGGGTCACCCTCTCGGCCGGCCAGGCGGCGATGATCCCGCCGGGAGAGTACCACCAGCTGACCAACATCGGCGACGAGCCGCTGATCATGATCTACGTCTACGGGCCCGCCGGCGACGTGGCCCACTGGCGTCAGGAACTCTCCGGCACCCTGCCGCGGGCCGGGTACGAAGCCCCGCCGCTGCCGGAGGGCGCCTGGCCGCAATGCACCGACAGGCCCTGACCGCCGGTCCCGGCACGACGGCAGCGTGTTCTTTTCTTCTCAGGGAGTTGCCAGCAATGTCCAGCACCAAGGTCCACCGGGTCGGCATCATCATGAACGGCGTCACCGGACGCATGGGCACCCACCAGCACCTGATGCGCTCGATCATGGCCATCATCCGGCAGGGCGGCGTCAGGGTCCGCGACGGCGAGTCCATCATGCCCGACCCCCTGCTGGTGGGTCGAAACCCGGCCAGACTCGAACGGCTGGCCGAGATGTCCGGCGTCACCAAATGCATGACCGATCTGGACAAGGCCCTGGCCGACCCCCACTACACCGTCTATTTCGACGCCCAGACCACCGACCGCCGCGTCGAGGCGGTGACCCGGGCCATCGCCGCCGGCAAGCATGTCTACTGCGAAAAGCCTACTGCCCTGTCCACCGATCAGGCCCTGGAGCTCTACCGGCGGGCCCGGCAGGCCGGCGTCAGGCACGGCGTGGTGCAGGACAAACTCTGGCTGCCCGGGCTGCTGAAGCTGCGCATGCTCCGGGACACCGGCTTCTTCGGCCAGATCCTCTCGGTGCGCGGCGAGTTCGGCTACTGGGTCTTCGAGGGCGACACCGTGCCGTGCCAGCGGCCCAGCTGGAACTACCGCAGGGCCGACGGCGGCGGAATCATCTTCGATATGCTCTGCCACTGGCGCTACGTGCTGGACAACCTCTTCGGGGCGGTCAAGGCGGTCTCCTGCAAGGGCATGACCCACATCCGCAGACGCTGGGACGAGAACGGCCGGCCGTACGAGTGCGACGCCGACGACGCCGCCTACGCCACCTTCGAGCTGGACGGCAACATCATCGCCCACTTCAACTCCTCCTGGTGCGTGCGCGTGCGCCGCGACGACCTGCTGACCATCCAGGTGGACGGCACGAAGGGCTCGGCCGTGGCCGGGTTGCGGCAGTGCTTCATCCAGCCGCTGGCGGCCACGCCCAGGCCGGTGTGGAACCCCGACATCGACAGCCCGATCGACCACTTTGCGGCCTGGATGCCGGTGCCCGACACCGTGGAATACGACAACGCCTTCAAGGTGCAGTGGGAGCTGTTCCTGCGGCACGTGGTCCTCGACGAACCGTTTCCCTGGAACCTGCTGGAAGGGGCCAGGGGCGTGCAGCTGGCCGAGAAGGGCCTGGAGTCCTGGCGCGAACGCTGCTGGGTGAACGTGGGCCCCCTGGAGGCCTGACCCGCCCGGCGCCGCGAATCGCCACTATGTCCTCATATTGGCACCGAGAAGCGCCGTAGCGGCCGGCGCCCCGGCCAATGCTGTCCGGGATTCTGAGGCCCGAATTGAAGTAATTTTTTACTTGCGC
>CAZSYS010000121.1:0-11738 GCA_964611365.1 uncultured Planctomycetales bacterium | reverse complement strand
GGCCTCGACGCGGCCAACGGCCGGATCGATTGAGGCATGGACATGTCAGGCGGCCGGCATGGTCGCCGGAGGGTCGACCGCCGGCGCTTGCAGCGACCGGCGGGCCTCGCCGCGGATCAGCACCCGCCCGAAGCTGGCGTGATCGTCGAACGACCCCAGCCCGACGTGACCCCATTCGTACGTGCGATCGGTGACATCAAACAGCGCCGGCGAGTTCTCGTCCGCGGCGTCGACCTTGACGACGATCTTCCCAGCATCGAAGTCGCGCAGCACATCGACCTTGTGCCAGGCCAGGTCGGTCAGCGGCGGCCGGGGCCGCCGGCCCTCCGGAGCCAGCGACCGCCGGCGATCCCCCTCCACGCACATCACCGCCGTGTGCACGCCGTCGCTGGCGCCGGAGAGGTGCACATAGTAGAAATGGGTGTTGTCCTGCCGGCCCAGGATCACGCAGGCGTCCCGGGCCGCCACCGCCGGGTCGCGGTCCACCCGCACCCAGAACGAGATCCAGCAATTGCGCCACTCGTAGGCGTTGAAAACCGCATACTCCTGCGGCCGACGGACGCCCGGCATCATCCTGCGCCCCGGCAGGTCCAGCAGCTGCAGAAAACGCCGCTGACTCTCCTGCGTCACACGCCACAGGGCCGGCGTGCGGAAAGTCCAGTGCCCGGCCGGCTCATCACCGGTGAACTCGTCCTCGACGGTGACGATGATCGTCTCCCGCCGGACCGCCGCCGGAGCCGCGGGCTGCCCGCATCCGCCCGCCCACCCGGCCGCGCAGGCCGCCAGGCACAGCCACCCGCTGGCCCTCACCGACGTCACGCGTCGATCCCCAGATCGGACCTGGTCATCAGCGCCTCGAAGACATACCCGGCACGCTCGATGTTCTCCCGGGCGCCCTCCTGGCGGTCGATCACCGCCACGATCTTTTCCACCAGCGCCCCCGCCTCCGCCAGCGTCGCCGCCGCCTCCAGCACCTGCCCGCCGGTGGTGGCGATGTCCTCGACCAGCAGCACCACGTCGCCGGGCGACAGCTGGCCCTCGTACATCTTCTGCGTGCCGTAGTCCTTCCTGGCGTTGCGCACGATCACGAACGGCAGCCCGCTGGCCAGCGAGGCCGCCGCCGCCAGGGCCACGCCGCCCAGCTCCGCTCCGGCCAGCCGGGTCGTCCGCGGCGAGACCCGGGCCGCGAAACGGTCCCCCAGCTCGCGGAGGATCTCCGGATGGCATTCGAACAGGTACTTGTCGAGGTAGTAACGGCTCTTGCGCCCCGACCGCAGCGTGAACTCGCCCCGCAGCAGGGCCGCCGACTCCACCGCCTTGAACAGCTCCCTGTCCGTCATGCCGCCGCGCCTCCGCCGGCCGGGTTCCGCCCGGGCCGGTGCATCCATCTTAGCCCCGCGGTCGCCCGCCGCAACCGCACCCCGGCCGGGGGACTCACGCCGGGCTGTTCTGCCGCAGCGCCGGAAAAGGCAGCCGGGCCCGCAGGCCGATCAGTCGCGGGCGCGCGAAACGCTCCGGATGCTCGCGCAGCTGCCTCCGGCTCGCCGCGGTGAACAGGCCCCGCGCCGGCGGCAGATCGTTTTCCGGCTCGTAGAATCGCAGCGCCTCCTCCAGGCATGCCCCGGCCAGCAGCAACAGCCGGCGGACCTCGCCCCTCCCGGCCGCGTCGGACTCCTGGCCGGCGAGCCGGGCCGCCTCGACGAAACGATCGTGCAGCGCCAGCCATCCGGCCACATCGATCACCGCCGACCGCCGGCCCCCGGGATTGACCGGCTGCTCGGCCGACCGCTCGCCGCTCGGCGGCCAGACCACGCAGCCGCGCTGCAGTTCCTCGGCCGGCACCCGCCGCGTCGCGAAGCGCCGGGTCACCTCGCCCCCGCAGCCGGCGCAGTGCGCCGGGACCGTCAGAAGCCCGCCGGACGCGTCCCAGTGCACATGCTCGCCGTCCACCGCCAGCCCGCCGCCGCAGCCCGGGCAGGCGGCCACCATGAAGTACAGCTCGGCCTCCAGAAGGCTGTTCAGCGGGGCCGGACGCCGGGAGGAACGGGAGGAAGTCGTCATGGCTGCCGTCCTCGGGACTCCGACGGGACGGGCGTTCCACGCTCCGCCGGGCGGGGCTCGTGGGCGTCGATGAAGCGAACCCCCGCCAGGTAATACTGGACGATTGCGGCCAGGGCCAGGGCGGTCGCGGCATACCACAGCACCCGTGGCGCCGCGCCCAGCGGCCGGGGCAGGTCCGGGGCCAGCAGCACGGCCAGAATCATGGCCAGCTGCGCCGCCGTGCACCATTTGCCGCTGCGCCGCGGCTCGATGTAGAGCCTCGAGGTGGTCAGGTACACCACGCAGAAACCCACGGTGACGATGATGTCCTTGCCGATCGCGATCACCGCCACCGCCGGCGGGATCCGCGCCCCCGGCACGGCGGTGCTCTCCGCGGCCAGCAGCAGCATCGAGAACAGGATCAGCAGCTTGTCGGCCACCGGGTCCAGGATCCGCCCGGCCATCGACTCCTGCCGCAGCCGCCGGGCCAGCCAGCCGTCCAGCCCGTCGCTGACCGCCATCAGGAAGAACAGCACCAGCGCCGACCGGCGGGCGAACTCGCCCCAGCCCGGCTCACGCAGATGCAGCAGCGCGATCACGAACGGACCGATCAGCAGGATGCGGATGATGGTGATGCGGTTGGGCCAGTTCAGGGCAAGCATGACCGCGGCGATGCCTCCGGGGCCGGCGGGGTGGAGCCGGTTGAATCCGCCCCGGCATTGTCGGATCATGGGACCGGCCACGCAACCCGGGGGCCGCAACCTCCGCCGGGAGTCCCTCGTGCTGCGATTCGCGAACACGCCGCTGACGTCCAATCTGCTGCTGGCCCCGGTGGCCGGCTACTGCGACCTGGCCTTCCGGCTGGCCATCCGCCCGCTCGGCGGCATCGGACTGGCGTGGACCGACCTGGTCAACGCCCGCGGCCTGATCCGGCGCACCGCCAGGTCCATGGAACTCGTCGAAACCGACCCCGCCGACCGGCCGCTGTGCATCCAGCTCTACGGCGATGAACCCCGGGAGATGGCCGAGGCCGCACGCCGCTGCCGGGACCTGGGCGCGGCAGTGGTCGATCTCAACATGGGCTGCCCGGTGGAGAAGGTCTGCCGCCACCGCGCCGGAGCAGCCCTGCTGGACGATCCGACCGCCGCCGCGCGCCTGCTGGAGCAGGTCGTCCGGACGGTCGATCTGCCGGTCACGGCCAAGCTGCGCCTCGGCCCCAACCGCCAGACCATCGTGGCCCCGCAACTCGCCGCGGATCTCGAACGTGCCGGCGCCGCCGCGATCATCATCCACGGCCGCACCGCCGACCAGGGTTTCTCCGGCCGGGTGGACCTCGACGGCATCGCACGCGTCGTCGAGGCCGTCCGGGCCGTACCGGTGATCGGCAACGGCGACGTCCGCCGCCCTGCCGACGCCCTGCACATGATCCGCCGGACCGGCTGCGCGGGGGTCATGATCGGCCGGGCAGCCCTGAGCCATCCCTGGATCTTCCGCGAAACCCGCGCCCTGCTGGACGGAGCCCCGCCGCCCGAGCCGCCCACCCGGGCCGACCGGATCGCGTTCATGAACCTGCACTTCGAGAACCTGCTGCGCCTCCGGGGCGAGCGCCGGGCCTGCCTGACCTTCCGCCAGCGGATCAGCTGGTACCTCGGCCGCATCGACCCCGGCGGCCTCTGGCAGCAGCGCCTGCGGCTGCTGTCCAGCGAAGCTCACTACCGTCAGGTGGTCGCCGAACTGGCCGGCCTCGGCGAACCCGACGCCCGGCCCTGAAACCTCAAGCCGGATGGCCCCGCCGACGACAAACGAGACCGGCGACCTGCAACCGCGTTCGGCCCCCGGCCTGCGTCCCTGAGCCGCGACGGAAAGCCCACGCCGTGCAGGAAGCGCCGGCCCGCCGTGGTTTGCAGTCTCCCGCGCCGGGCAGTAACGTGCCCGCGCAGGCTGCGCCCCCCGCGCAGGCTGTCAGCCCGGCCGGCGGAGGAACCCCTGTTGCTCAACCATGTGGTCGCGTTTCCCGAGAGCCGCCGCATCCTCAGGCTGCACATCGCCTCCTCGCTGCTGACTCACACCTACTGGGGCGTGGTCGGAATCCTGCCGGTGCTGCTGCGCAAGGGATTCGACGCCTCGGTACTGGAGACCACCGTCGCCAGCGCCGCCATCGGCGTCATGGCCCTGTTCAGCATCTTCTGGAAGGAACTCTACGTCCGGATGCGGCCCGGGCCCTACCTGCTGCTGACCTGGGGCCTCATGTACCTGCCGCTGGCCGGCATCGCGGCCTGCCACCGGCCGAAGACCGTGCTGCTGTTCTACCTCGTCTCGGCCCTGGCCTTCGGCGCCCCCACCGCTTTTGCCGGCGACCTGCTCCGCTCCTGCTACCCCCCCGGGGCCCGCAGCCGGGTCTTCGGGCTGGTCACCGCCGCTCAGCAGGTGGCGGTGATCGTCTCGGCATGGCTTGTCGGACACTGGCTGGACCGCGACCCCCAGTCCTTCCGCGCCTACCTGCCGGCCGCGGTCGTGCTGATGGGCCTGGGAGTCCTGCTGCAGGCCCGCATCGCCGCCCAGCCGCTGTTCGCCGAGCGCCTCGTCCGCCCGCCCGCCGAGCCGCTGCGCGCCGGTCTGGTCCGGGCGTGGCACCACATGTTCCGCGTGCTGCGCGACGACCCCGACTTCCGGCGCTACGAGATCGCCTTCTTCTGCTACGGGCTGGCGTTCATGTTCGGCGCGGCCCTGATGCCGTTCCTGGTCTGCGACCGCCTGCGACTGGACTATGCCCAGGTGACCCGCGCCACCCAGGTGGTCTACCAGTCGGTGCTGCTGATCTGCACCGTGCCCGCCGGATACCTCATGGAACGCCACGGACCGGTCCGCGTGGCCGGCTGGTCCTTCGCCCTGCTGGCCCTGTACCCGCTGGGGCTGATCTTCGCCCGCGACGAGGCCGCCCTGACGGCGGTGATGATCGGCAACGGCCTGGCTATGGCCGGCGTCAACCTCGCCTGGACCGTCGGGCCGGTCGTGCTGCCCCGCGACCCCTCCCAGGCCGGCGCGTACGTCGCCATCCACGCGACCCTGGTCGGTTTCCGCGGGCTGCTGGGGCACTTCCCAGCGGTGGCGCTCTACGTCTGGACCCAAAGCCTCGAGGTTCCGCTGGTCCTGGCGACACTGCTGACCATCGCCGGGGCCGCGGTCATGCTCCGGCTCGCCCGCCGCCGCGCCGACCTCGGCACCGCGCCGGCAGTGCCCCCCGTCGGACCGGGACCCGGGGCCGGGCCGGACCTCTCGGCCGGAGGCGTCCAGCGCGAGCCGGAATGAATGCCCCGCAACCCGCGACCGCGCGGATGAATGGTCCGGACCGGCCCTGTCGCGCGACATGAAAACGAAGGAATCGGCGATTGAGGTGTATCCCCTCTAATCGCCCGCCGGGGACGGGCCGATGGGATCTATGCGGCGCCGGTCGCGCTGCGCGAAAGGGTCCGAAATCCTGCTATGCCGCCTGAAGTGCCGATAAAAAAACCCCGGATCGACCGGGCCTTCAGCCTGATCGAGCTGGTGATCGTGATCGTGATCCTGGCGATCATCGCCGCGATCGCCATCCCGCGCATCGGCGTCGGTGCGGCCGCCGCCGAGGAGTCGGCCCTCAAGGCCGATCTGGCCCGGCTCAGAAAAGCCATCGATCTGTATGCCGCCGAACACCACGGCGTGTACCCCGGAGCCTCCGACGCCGGCGGAAGCTACGGAACAGCCGGCTCCGAGGGCGCCTTAGTCAACCAGCTGACCCTCTACACCGACATGCAGGGCCGCTGCAGCGAAACCAGGGACGCCACCCACGTGTACGGGCCCTACCTGGCCCCGGGTATCCCGCCGGTCCCGCTCGGCCCCAACCGCGGGAGCCGGCGCGTCAGCACCTCCAACAGCGGTCCGATGAGCGCCGTCGGGGACGGCACCGGATGGGTCTATAACTTCACCACCGGCCGCATCATCGCCAATGCCGACGAGATTGACCGCTCCGGCTCGACCACCTACGACGAGTATTAACCCCCCCGTGACCGGCCCGCGCACGCTTCCGGGTCGCCGCGGCCCTGCGGCCACACGGACGTTCGGCCGGGCCCGCAGGATGCGCCTCCGATAATCCGCCGCTTCGGGTGCTTTCAGTGCGACACCGCGCCCGCAGGCGCTTTTTCCGCCGCCGAACCGCTTGCCCGCGCGGGATTCGTATTGCAGATTTCACCTGTCTCCGCGGCCCGATGTCGGGGCGGAGTATCACCCTGGGCTCGTGGGGTTCCAACGAGGAGGGCCAGAATGAAGCGCGTCCGTCTCACGTCCGCCGTGCTGGTGCTCGGCTGGGCCGCCGGTCTGTCCGCGGCCATGATCGACAACTTCGACTACCCCGATCAGGCAGCCCTCAACGCCGTCTGGCGTCCGTGGACCGCCAACGGTTCGTCCATGCTGCTGGCCTCCTCGCCGACGCACTCCGGCTCGGGAGCGATTCACGGCGTGGCCCTGGCTAACAATACCGTGCGCAGCGCCCGCGACCTCGACAGCTACACCGACTACGTGGGCACCGATGCGAGCCCGGTCCGGTTCGAGTTCTGGATCTATGATGAGAATCCGGCACTGCCCACGCTGCCCAACGGGGCCAGGAACTTCAACGAGATCCGGGCCTACGCCGGCGACGGCCTGCCCGCCACCTACAGCAACACCGGCCTGCAGGGCCTCATCGCCATGGGGCTCTACAACACCCCCGTCTCCGACGACAACTACCACGCCCGCGTCTACTACGGCGGCGTCTCCGCCTGGTTCAACCTTAACACCCCGCGGACGCCCGGCTGGCACAAGCTGACCGCCCAGATCGCGGCCTCGGAGGTGCGGTTCCTGGTGGACGATCAGCCGGACATGGTGGTCGCGTTCGTCGATCCCGCCAAGGTCTACGCCTTCGACGGCGTCGTGCTGGGCTCCGGCCTGACCTCCGGCGGATACGATGTCTTCTTCGACGACCTCAGCGTCGTCAAAACCCCCGAGCCGGCGGCCCTGCTGGTCATGGCCGCCGCAGGTCTGCTGACCGCCCGGCGGCGCCGCGGCTGAGCCGACCGGCCGCCGACCCCGCGGGACCGGGAATCCTGGCCCCGGAACCGCAATTGGCTCCCTTTTTGCTGGCTTTTTCGAACCGCCCATGGTATACCTGTAGGTGAGAGACAGCTTCTGCCATGTTCGACAGGGAGCTGCATTTGACTGAACCGTAAGAGGACCCCGGGGAGGCTTTTGGCAGTCCCGAGGAGAACAAGCCTGCTCGACAGGACGTTCTCAGAGGCCCAGGCCGCCCACCTTGGTTCGGGGTTCCGTCAAATCCCTCCCACCGGCATTGCGGCGGATGCCTGTCTCTCATCTTTTTCATCGCGGCCACCCCCCCGGCCGGCGCGGGTCGGGCGGCTCCCGGGAGAAAACCTTTTCATGCTCCGCCTGGTGCTCTTCGAGGACGAAGGCTACCGGAACCTGCTGCCGTTGACCTACTGGAGAACCTGCGGCGAGCTTCGCACCGGCTACGCCCGGCTCCTGGACCACGCCCGCCAGGTGTTCAGACCGGTGCAACTGGAAATCCTCTGCCGGCCCGAGCTGGTCGCCGTGACTTCCGGACGGCTGGCCGAGACCGTCAATCGAACCGCAGCCGAGCCGGCCTTCTTCTGCAACGCCCGACTTCTGGCCGCCGAACCACCGCTCGACGGCCCCTGCCCGGCCGTCCAGTGGCACCAGGATACCCTCCTGGCCGTCGCCGCCGACCATGCCCTGGCCGCAAGACTCTCGGCCGAGGTCCTTCTCGACCCCGCCGCCGCCCGCCAGACCCTCGCCGGCCTGCCGACCTTCGATTTCTTCCCCCGTCCGCGGCTCCTGAACTACCCCTGGGATCTCGTGCATGCCAACCACGATGCGCTCCTGGCCTGCTGGACACGCCTGGGAAGCCCCAATGGAATCCTCGGCCTGCGGCACGAGGGCGTCCATGTCCTGAACCCCGCGGCCGTCTTCGTCGATGCCGGAAGCGTGCTGAAACCCGGGGCGGTCCTCGATGCCGAACATGGACCCGTCTACATCGGCCGCAATGTCACCGTGTCGTCCAACACCACCATCGAGGGCCCCTGCTTCATCGGCGACGGCACCATCGTCCAGCCCGGTGCCGTGCTCCGCGACGGCATGAGCATCGGCCCACGCTGCAAGGTCGGAGGCGAGCTGGAGTCCTCCATCCTCCACGGCTACTCCAACAAACAGCATGACGGCTTCCTGGGCCACGCCTACGTCGCCGAGTGGGTCAACCTCGCCGCCGACACCGTCAACAGCGACCTCAAAAACACCTACGGCCCGGTCCGCGTGCCCATCAACGGCCGTGAGATCGACTCCGGCCGGATGTTCGTAGGGCTGACCATCGCCGACCACAGCAAGACCGGTATCGGACAGATGTTTCCCACCGGAGCCGTCGTCGGATTCGGCTCCAACATCGCCACCTGCGAGTTCTCCCCCAAGTTCGTGCCCTCCTTCACCTGGGTCACCGGAGCCGGGGCAACCCCCTACGCGATGGAAAGATGCCTCGAAGTCGCGCGCAAGGTCATGCTCAGAAGAGAGATACAGATCAGCGCCGCCGAGGAGGCATGGTTCCGGGAACTGCCCGAATACGCCTGCCGCTTCGAGCAGCCTTCCTGGCGAAGCCTGTGCGGAAACCCCGCGCCGGCCTGACCGGCTTCATCCCCCCACCTGTTTGTATTCCAACGAGTCTTTTGTTCGGGTAATGACGGGCAATGAAAGGTCGCGGGTGAGCTGATTCTGGCTGGACCCAGCCCACCCGCGAAGTCGGCGGACACAGGCCCATGACCACCAGGCGCCGACCGGCTGAGGCCCGATAAGGCCGATCGGGTGGCGTGACGATCCGACGGACTGGCCCCATACCCCCTTGCATCACGCCGGACGTGGGGTCCGAGTACGCCTCCGGGCCCCCGCCGCCACTTTTTGTGCCCCCTCAGGATGGGGTTCCAGTGCCCCTCAGGATGGGGTTCTAGCGGAGGCCGTGCGGAATCGGGACGAATCCCACTGGGTTTGTCCGCAAGTCCTTGACAGACAAAGCCGTACAATCTATACTAGCAGGACTGTACATCTTGCGCTTCTTTATTTCTGGCAACGGCTTATGGTCGTGCGAACCCCCGAGGCGTGAACGCGTGGCCAAGCGAAAGACCGGCACCGCACGAAAGCAGCAGGGCGCCCCGAAAAAGCGATCCCCCAAGGACGCGCCCGTCCCCAAGGGGCCTTCCAAAACGGACAAGCCCGGCAAAAAAACGGCCCGCCCCGCTGCATCCCCACGCAAGAGCCCCGCCAAAGCCTCTCGCCGCAGCAGCGCGACCCGCCCCGAGTCGTCCAAGTCTTCCAGCCCCAAGTCGCGCAAGGAGGGACTTTCGGTGGCCGCCACGGCCACAGGGAAGGCGACCAAACGGCCTGACGGAAAAGCGTCTGGCGGTGGCGTCAGCCAGGTCGACCCTTCCAAGCCCAAGCAGAATACGATCGTGGAGGACGAGGTGGTCGCAGGGCGTTCCGGCGCTGCGGCCCAAGACGCCCCCGGCATGACCGCGGTGGCAAGGGCTCCACGGGTGAAGGCCGAGTCGGCCAAGACTCAGGTCGCGGAGGTGGTTCAGGCAGCCTCCGGCACCGCGGGCTCGGACGGACGGCCTTCGGGCGAGGTCGCCGCCGGCACCTCCGGCAAGCCCGGACCGGCGGTCGCGCCGCCTCCGGAGCCCCAGATCGAGCAGGAGCCTGAGCTGGAGCTGCCCAAGACGCGGTTGACCGACGAGGAGCTCGAGTTCTTCCGTCAGATGCTGCTGGAGAAGCGGCGGGAACTGCTGGGTGACGTGGCCACGATGGAAGACCAGGCCATGCGGGGCAGCGACTCGGCCGGCGGGCTGGGTTCGAGCATGCCCATCCACATGGCTGACCTGGGCAGTGACACGTGGGAGCAGGAGTTTACGCTCGGGCTGATCGAGAAGGAGCGTTCGCTGGTCCGGGAGATCGATGAGGCCCTGGACCGGATCCAGCAGCGAACTTACGGCGTCTGCATGGCCACCGGCCGGCCGATCACCAAGGCCCGGTTGAAGGCCAAGCCCTGGGCCAAGCACTGCATCGAGTACGAGCGCGAACTGGAGAAGCGGCGGCGCTGAGCCGTCGGCGACGTTCCGTGCGCGACCCGGCCGGCGGATCGGCCGCGTGCCGTGGCCTTCGCAGACCGCCCGGGTGGCGTGCATTTCCGAAAGACCCTGTTGATGACCTCTTCGCAGTCGGCCGGAAGCGCGGATTGCCCGCAGGCTTGTGTCGGACCGTCCGGCGCGTGGGGCCATGTGCCCTCGCACCTCCGGCTCTGGCTGGTGGCGGTGATCGGGCTGGCCGCGGACCTGTGGACCAAGCACTGGGCGTTCACTTCGCTGGACGCGGATCCGGACCGCTCCTGGTTGATCATCCGCCACGTGATGCGTTTCCAGCGATCGCTGAACACCGGCGCGCTTTTCGGCCTGGGCAAGGGCATGACCCCGGTATTCATCGCCGCCTCGATGCTCGCCCTGGGCTTTGTGCTGTTTCTCTTCCGCCACAGCACCCGCGACCGTCGCAGCCTGCACGTCGGGCTGGGGCTGGTGCTGGCCGGCGCTCTGGGGAACCTGTACGACCGGACGTTCATGCAGGCGGACGTGGTGCGCTTCGACGCCGGATCGGGGCGGCACACGATCGTGGGGCGCATCACGAGCGGACCGGACGAGCGCGGGTTGTGGATCGGCCACTGGCCGGAGGGCAGTCAGCCACGCTTCATCCCCGCGTCGCAGAAGCCGCAGGTCCGCCGGCAGGGCGTGGTGCGGGACTTCATCAAGATGGAGCCGAGCATTCCGCTCGGCTCCTGGCGGATCGACATCTGGCCTTGGGTCTTCAATATTGCCGATGCCCTGCTGGTGGTCGGCGTGGGGCTGCTGATGCTCAACTTCTGGTGGGATCGCCGGGCCGAGAAGGCCGTCCGGCCGTCGGAGCCGCCCGCCCCGGCGACCGGCTGAGGGAATCGCCGGCCTCCCCGCCTGCTGCCGCGGCGCGTCACCCTCGCCGGAGGCGGCATCCGCGGGGACACCGGCCGGCAGGCCTCAAGCCGCCGCCTCAGCGCACAGACTCATCCTGACACCCGGGGCACGGCTTGGCCCGGGGCCACGAAAATCATCCTGACACCTTTGCCGGTCCCGGCGCCGAGCCGTTTGCAAGGGTGGCGGTGTGCCCGGCCGCGGCGTCAGGGCGCTGGATCACCCGCACCTCGCCCAAGACGCTGGACCACGCGCAGCACGCCGCTCGTTGCCCCGGGCTCCCGCTGTGATCGACCGCGTCCGCAAACTCCGTTCAAATCGGTCGGGCCGTCTTCGATACCACTGCGGCGCGTCCGGCGGGATGTCAAGACTCAAGAGCTGGCCCCACATTGACGCTCAAGAGCTGACCCCACATTGACGTGGCCACACATTGACGCCCGACCCTCGACCCCCGACCTGCTGTCCCCGGCAGACTCCGCCACCCGGAGGTCCTTCAATCCGCTGCCCCCGGCCGACAAGGCTATATATGGGTGTCCTTTTGTTTGGGTGTCCTTTTGTTTGGGGCTCGGATCGCCGTGGCCTGAGCCAGGCCGGAAAAGGATTACTTGTGCGAGTTGGCCA
>CAZSYS010000120.1:9803-11757 GCA_964611365.1 uncultured Planctomycetales bacterium | reverse complement strand
CCTCAACCCAGACCGCTGCGGCCGGGATCGCCGGGCCCCAGACGACTCCGGCTCCGGGGGGTCCGGCCCCGGGCAACCCGGGCGACTCTCCGTCCGAGCCTGGCCCGCGGCGTTGACCGCCGGCATGAAGCCGCCATCACCTGCGGCCCCGCACCCAGGTCCCGCGACGGTGCCCTCGGGCCTGTGGCCACGCGGCGGCGGACCCGTGGGGCCAGGATCGTCCGCCCTCGTCAGAGCCCCAGGCGGCGACGTACCGCCGTCAGCAGCAGCTCCGCTCCCTGGCGGACCGGATCGGCGGCCGGCAGTCCGGTTTCAGCCGCAATGGCGCTCACCGCTGCGGCGGCCTGATCTTCGGGCATCCCGACGGTGTTGACCGCCACGGCCACGACCTTGCCGGGATGGAGCGGAGCCAGCACCCGCTCGTACAGTTCGATCTGCACCGGCAGGGGCGCCAGCGGGCAGTCCTCCCACTTGCTGTGGCACTGCCGGCCGACGTGATGCACCATGACCATGGCGTCCGGGCAGCAGCCGTGCAGCAGCGAGAGCGTTACCCCGGAGTAGCCCGGATGGCCGATGGAACCCTGCCCCTCGATGAACATGATTTGCCGGTCGGCGACGTGCTCGACCAGCCGTTCGACCGCTCCGGCGACGAAGTCGGCCAGCACGTGGTCGATGGCCAGCCCCCAGCCCTCGATCATGATCCCGGTCTGCCCGGTGGCCACGAAAGCCGCGTCCAGACCGGCAGCCACGGCTGCCCGGCGCAGCTCCAGGGCGGTCACCATCTTGCCCACGGCGCAGTCCGTGCCGACGGTAAGCACCCGGCGGGCCCGCGTGCGGCGGGCCAGTCCCCGGGCCACGCGGTCGATCGGGCCGGGCTGGCGGACATCGTGGATCAGCCCGCCGTGCATGCGGGCCAGGTCGGCCAGTTCCGGGTCGGCGCCGAGCGGCTGGTGCAGGCCGCTGACGATCGACAGGCCGCGGCGCAGGGCCTCCACCAGGTGCCGCCGCATGGCCGGCGGAAGCTCTCCGCCGACCGGGGCGACGCCGATCAGCACCGCATCGGGGCGCAGAGGCTCGGCCTCGGCCAGGTCGGCGAAGATCGGGACGTCGCGAATTCCCGGGCAGCTGGCCTGGATGTCCGTGCCGGCGCTGACCGAGTCGAGCACGCCCACGATGTCCTCGCGGCGGTATCGCAGCATCGAGGTGCCGGTCTTGGACGAGAAGGTGCCCAGCAGTCCTTCGGTGAGAATCAGCATGCGACGATACGGCAGGGCATGAATCACGGCACTTATCCCTCCAGGGCCGGCGGCAGGAAAGCGTGGGGATACCGATTCGCCGACGCGCCCGGCCTCCCGGTCGACGCGGGGATCCTCCCGGTCGAACCCCTGTTGCAGACGCCCCCCGGACACTACAATACCGCAGGAGCGACCTCGTGTCGCCCGGCTTCGCGCGACCCACCGGGCGGCCGCGAAGGACCGCCCCCGGCCGAGCGCATGTCCCGTTCCGCGGCCGTCCCGCGCGGGCACTTCAGGAACCCGGAACCGCGCGGCCGGCTCCGTTGGGCCGGAGGTTCGACCCGTGGACGTGCCCGGGAACCAGCAAAGGGATCCGATGTTCTCCGACGAGAACCGATTGCGGACCCTTATCGACAACATGAATCAGGGCATCGCCGTCGGGGACGCGCGCGGCCGGATCACCTTCGCCAACACGCGGTTCTACGAGCTGCTCGGCCTGCCGCCTGAAGAGGTGCTGGGCCACGCGTTTACCGAGCTGGTCGACGAGCGTTCCGCCCGTCGCTGGGTCAATGAGCAGCAGAAGCGCCGGCGGGGGCAGTCCTCGACCTACGAGCTCGAGATCCGCCGGCGGGACGGCCGGACCGTCCGGGTCGTGGCCTCGGGCTCGCCCCTGTTCGACGAGACCGGGCGGTACAGCGGGTCGCTGGGCCTGCTGACCG
>CAZSYS010000120.1:0-9703 GCA_964611365.1 uncultured Planctomycetales bacterium | reverse complement strand
TCGCCCCTGTTCGACGAGACCGGGCGGTACAGCGGGTCGCTGGGCCTGCTGACCGACGTCACCGGGCTCTGGCAGGCCGAGCAGGCTCTCCGCGAGGCCAAGGCGCGCTTTGAGGCCCTGTTCAACGGCATCACCGACGGCGTGGTGCTGCACCGCGTCACGCCCGACGGGCTGCCCGGCGAGATCCTCGAAGCCAACGATGTGGCCTGTCGCATGTTCGGCCATTCTCGCGCCGAGCTGCAGAGCATGGATATCGCCGGGCTTGACGCCCCGGAGTCGCCGGTGGACGTGCGCCGCATCGTGGACGAGCTGCGGGCCGGCCGCGACGTGCTTTTCGAGCAGACCCACGTCACCCGCGACGGGCGGCGCCTGCCGGTCGAGGTTCACGCCCGGATGCTGGACCTCGAGGGACGCCCGGCGATCCTCTCAACCGTCCGGGACATCAGCGAGCGCCGGCGGATGGAGGACGAGCTTCGCCGCCTGGAGCGGGAAAAATCGTTGGTCCTGGACGCGACCTCGGAGATGTTCAGCTACTACGACACCGACCTGCACATCCGCTGGGCCAACCGGGCGGCCGCGGAGTCGGTCGGGCTGAAACCCGCGGATCTGGTCGGCCGGCGCTGCTACGAGGTCTGGCAGGGCCGCAGCGATCCCTGCCCGGACTGCCCGGTCCTTCGCGCCCGCGACACCCGCACCGCAGCGGAGGCCGAGGTGACGACTCCCGACGGCCGCATCTTCGCTTTGCGCAGCTACCCGGTCCTGGACGAGGCCGGCGAGGTCTGCGGGCTGGTGGAATTCGGCCGGGACGTCACCGAGCGGCGCCGCGCCGAGCGGGAGCGGGAGCGGCTGAGTCGGGCCCTGGAGGACAGGAATCGCGAGCTGCAGAGCCTGATGTACGCCGCCTCGCACGACCTGCGGGCCCCGCTGCTGAACGTCTATGGCTTCACCGGGGAGCTGCGCCGGGCTTTCGAGGCCGTGCGGGCCCGGCTGGCCGGCGCCGGGCTGCCCCCCGAAATCCGGGACCGCCTTAGCGATCTGCTGGACCGGGACATTCCCGAAGCCCTGGAGTTCATCGCCGCCGGGGTCCGCAAGACCGAGTCGTTGCTGGGCGGCCTGCTTCGGGTCTTCCGGCTGGGCCGGGCCGAGCTGCTGCTGGTGGATATCGATATGGACGCCCTGCTGGCCGAGGTGGTCGCGGCCATGCGCTTTCAGATCCAGGAGGCCCGGGCCGAGGTACACATCGACCCGCTGCCGAAATGCCGCGGCGACACCGCCCAGGTCAACCGCCTGTTCACCAACCTGCTGGACAACGCGGTCAAATACCTCGATCCCGCCAGGCACGGCCGGATCCGCATCACCGGCCGGTGCGACGGCGAGCGGGCCTGCTACTGCGTGCAGGACAACGGCCGCGGCATCCCCCCTCAGCACCTCGAGAAGGTTTTCGAGCTGTTCCACCGCGTGCCCGGCCAGGCGTCGGCCGGCGACGGCATCGGCCTGACGATCGTGCGGAGAATCGCCGACCGCCTGGGCGGGCGGGTGCGGGTGGAATCCGAGGTCGGCGTCGGGAGCCGCTTTTTCGTGGAGCTGCCGGCCGTCGGGGAGGCGGGATCCCCCGCCGCCGACCAGGCAGCGCCCGCCTGAATCCGCCCGCGGCGCTCCGGGCAGCCCGGTCTGCGAAGCCGCTCCGGCGGCGCGGTCACTTCACGACCGCCAGCACCGCCTTGAACGCCTCCGTGCCCGCCCGGCCCAGCAGCTCGAAGGTGGCGCTTTCGGTGGTGGTGATCACCGCGCCGGCCTGGCGCATGCGGGCGACGGCGGTGTCGCGGTCCAGAGGCCGGCGCGAACCGATCGCATCCGCGCAGACCAGTGGCGTGTAGCCGAGCTTCAGGAGCTCCAGCACCGTCTGCTGAACGCAGACGTGGGCCTCGATGCCGACGACGATCACGAACGGCCGGGCCAGCCGGCGAAGCGCCGTGACCGTTTCCTCGACGCAGGCGCTGAAGCGGGTCTTCTCGATCACCGGTGTTCCGGCCAGGGCTTCGAGGATGGTGGCGCAGGTGGGCCCCAGTCCGCGGGGGTACTGCTCGGTGGCCAGCACCGGCACCTGCAGGATCCGCGCGGCCTGGATCATCCGCCGGCCGGCCTCGACGCAGGCGGCGGCCTCGTGGATGGCCGGCAGGAGCCGCTCCTGGTAGTCCACGACCAGCAGCACGGAGGTTTCCGGGGTGATGAAGGGCGACGCGTCGCTCATGGGTTCCTCCCGGATGGGGATGTCCGACCGGTACGCGGTTGCCGGCCGCCGCCCCGGCCGCCGGGTCCGCCCCGGGCCCGGCGGGGCGCGTTGACAATCGCCCCGCGCGGGGTCTATCATACCCCAGGATGAACCTGGCGACCCGTTCATGGCTGTCCTGTGGTGATGCCTCCCGGCCGGGCCTGCTTGCGGGCCTGGGTTTGCGGATGCTCCTGCGCGGTGCTCCGTAGGGCACGTCGGACGGCCGATCCGGGCGGACAGACGGAAGGTTGAAACCGAAAAGCCCTACGCGAAAGCCGCGTGGGGCTTTTTTTTCGCCTGGGCGCAGGCCCGGGCCCCGTGGTGTTGGGTTTACGGGTTCGATGTGGTAAGACAGGCACGACCCCGGCGGTGCGGCCTGTTCCGGCCTTCGCCGGAGAGAGGATTCCGGTCATGAGCGTCTCTGAGCAGCCGTCGGCGGATGTTCCCGTGATCCGCATCTTCGACACCACGCTCCGCGACGGCGAGCAGTCGCCGGGAGCTTCGCTGAACACCTCCGAAAAGGTGGAGATCGCCCGCCAGCTGGATCTGCTGAACGTGGACGTCATCGAGGCCGGGTTTCCGATCAGTTCGCCCGACGACTTCGAGGCGGTCAAGGCGGTCGCCGGCGTGGTGCAGAACGCCGCGGTCGCCGGCCTGGCCCGCTGCACCGAGAAGGACATCCGCCGGGCGGCCGAGGCCCTGCGCGACGCCCGCAGTCCGCGCATCCACGTGTTCTGCGCGACCTCGGCCATTCACCGGCAGTACAAGCTGAAGCGGGCCGAGCAGGAGATCCTCAAGCTCAGCGTCGACGGGGTGGCCCTGGCCCGCAGCCTGGCGGAGGACGTCGAGTTCTCGCCGGAAGACGCCTCCCGCACCGAACTGCCCTTCCTCAGCGAGGTGGTCGAGGCGGTCATCGGGGCCGGCGCCACGACGGTCAACATCCCCGACACCGTGGGCTATTCCACCCCCGACCATTTCGAGGCCATCATCCGGCACCTCTTCGCCACGGTGAAGAACATCGACCGGGCGGTGATCAGCGTGCACTGCCACAACGACCTGGGCCTGGCGGTCGCCAACTCCCTGGCGGCGGTCCGGGCCGGGGCCCGCCAGGTGGAGTGCACCATCAACGGCCTGGGCGAACGCGCCGGGAACGCCGCCCTCGAGGAAGTGGTCATGGCCATCCGTACCCGGGCCGACGTCTACCGGTGCCGCACCCGGATCAACACCCGCCGCATCCACCCGGTTTCGCGGCTGGTCAGCACCCTGACCGGCATCCACGTGCAGCGCAACAAGGCCATCGTCGGCGAGAACGCCTTCGCCCACGAGGCCGGCATCCATCAGCACGGGGTGCTGTCGCACCGCGAGACCTACGAGATCATGAACCCGCAGGACGTGGGCATTCCGGCCTCGCGGCTGGTGCTCGGCAAGCACTCCGGGCGGCACGCGCTGCGCGAGCGCCTGCAGCAGCTCGGCCACGAGCTCAGCGACGCCCAGCTGGATGCGGTGTTCGAGCGATTCAAGGATCTGGCCGACCGCAAGAAGGAGATCTTCGACGAGGACCTCGAGGCCCTGGTCGGCCAGCTCCTGGAGGAGTCGGCGGAGGCCCGGCGATGGGAGATGGTCAGCCTCCAGACCACCGGCGGAACGGGCGTCGTGCCGACCGCCACGGTGCGTCTGAAGGATCTGTCCACCGGCGACATCCTGGTCGATGCGGCCACGGGGGACGGACCGGTGGACGCGGCCTTCGGGTGCATCATGCGGCTGACCGGGCGCGAGGCGGTGCTCCGGGAGTACGACCTGCGGGCGGTGACCGGCGGCGGCGATGCCCAGGGCGAGGTCAACCTGGCCATCGAGGCCGGCGGGCGGCTGTTCCGGGGGCGAGGCCGCTCCACGGACATCATCGAGGCCAGCGCCCAGGCGTTCGTGGCCGCGATCAACCGGGCGATCGCCTCGGCCGACAAACTCCCGGGCGTGCGCCCCGAGAACGGAACCTGAGCCGAGGCCCCGACCATGACCCGGCTGTGCGTCTCGCTGATCGGATCCACCTGCCGGCGGATGATGGAGGACATGCAGGCCGCCGCCGCCGCCGGGGCGGACATGGTCGAGCTGCGTCTGGACTGCCTGGAGGACTGGGACCCGGCCGGCATCGACGCGCTGCTGGAGGCCGCCGGGCGGTTTCCCGGCGAGGTCGTGGCCACCTGCCGCCGCTCAGCCGAGGGCGGCCACTGCGACGAGGAGGAGACCCTGCGGGTCAGCCGCCTGGAGTACGTCGGGCTCAGCGACGCGGTGGACTACGTCGACTTCGAATACGAGAGCCTGAAAGCCTCGCCCAACATCCGCCAGAAGATCGGCCTGATCTGCGGCCCGGGCCTGAACCCCGCCGGGCGGCCGAAACGCAGGCTGATTCTCTCCAGGCACGAGCTGAACGCCACTCCGCCGTGGTATACGCTGCGTTTCATGCTCGACGCCATGGGCCGCGAGGGCGCCGCGGCGATCAAGCTGGCCTGCCGCGCCGAAAACATCGTCGATGCCCTGCACATGATGGATGCCCTGCATTACAGCGTGCCGGCCCGGCCGACCATCGCCCTGGCCATGGGCGAGCCGGGGCTGATCACCCGCGTGCTGGCCCGCAAACTGGGCGCCTTCCTGTCCTTCGCGTCCCTGGAGGAGGGCCGCGAAGCGGCCCCGGGCCAGGTGAGCATCGACCGCATGCGCCGGCTGTACCGCTGGGACGCGATCGGACCGGAGACCCGGGTCTACGGCGTCATCGGCTGTCCCGTGGCCCACTCCATGAGCCCGGCGATCATGAACGCCGCCTTCGCCGCCGCCGGCATCGACGCGGTCTATCTGCCGCTGCGCGTCGAGCCGGGCTTCGAGGCTCTGGCGGCCTTTCTGACGGGGGTGCTGCGCCGCCCGTGGCTCCACCCGCGCGGCTTCAGCGTGACCATCCCCCACAAGCAGGATCTGCTGCGCTTCGTGGACCGTCGCGACGGCGTCGTCGAGCCGCTTGCCCGGCGCATCGGGGCGGCCAATACGCTGCTCATCGAGCCCGGCGAGCACCTGGACGGGGCCGACGCGAAGCTGCACGCTCTGAATACCGACTACCGCGGCGCCCTGGAGGCCCTGTGCGAGGGGCTGGCCTGCCGGCCGGAGGATCTGCGCGACACCCCCGTGGCCGTGCTCGGCGCCGGAGGCGTCAGCCGGGCGATCGTGGCCGGCCTGCGCGACTGGGGCTGCCGGGTGACGATCTACAACCGCACCCGCGACAAGGCCGAGGCCCTGGCCGCGGAGTTCGGCGCTGCGGCCCGGCCGTTCGAGGATTGCGCCCGCCACGACGCCCGGGTGGTCATCAACGGCACAAGCATCGGCATGTGGCCCGAGGTCGATGCCGGCCCCATGCCGCCGGAGGGCCTGGCCGGCCGGCCGCTGGTCTTCGACACCGTCTACAACCCGATGGAAACCCGCCTGCTGCGCGACGCCCGGGAACGCGGCTGTCAAACCGTCGACGGCGTGGCCATGTTCGTCCGTCAGGCGGCCGCCCAGTTTGAGCTCTGGACCGGACGGCCGGCCCCGACCGACATCATGCGGGCGGTCGTCGTCGAGCACCTCTCCGGGCGGGGCTCCCCGACGTGAATGCCCCCGGGCGGCCCGTCGGACGCCCCCACCCGGCCCCGACCGCGCGCCGCATGCCCCGGCCGCACATTCCCGGGGACTGCCTTGAGGCTTGTCCGATGCCGCCGGGACGGGTATTCTGGCTGCCCCGGCGTCGGAACCCGGCGCCCGACGGGCGGACAGTCCGCACGAGCCGCAGGCCCGCAACGCCCGGGTACCGGCTTACTTGACCCAGATGACCCCGCTTCGACAGGAGGCTCACATGCGCAACCGTGTCACTCGCCGACAGTTCCTGGACCACGGCAGCAGGGCTGCGGCCGTCGCCGCCGGAGTGTCCCTGGCCGGCCGGACCGCCAGGACCGCAGCGGCCGACGCCGCGAGCAAGTTCACCATCGCCCTGATCGGCTGCGGCGGCATGGGCCGCTACAAGCTCGGCAACTTCATGGAAACCGGGCAGTGCCAGGTGGCTGCGGTCTGCGACGTCGATCCGGCCAACGCCGAGATGGCCGTCAAGCAGGTCGCCGAGAAGCTCGGCACCCGGCCCGAGGTGGTCAAGGACTACCGCAAGGTCATCGACCGCAAGGATATCGACCTGGTCATCGTGGGCACCCCCGACCACTGGCACGCCGCCCCGATGATGCTGGCCTGCCAGGCCGGCAAGGACGTCTACTGCGAGAAGCCCTGCTGCCACAACATCCTCGAAGGCAAAGCCATGAAGGAGGCCGCAGCGAAGTATCAGCGGATCGTCCAGGTCGGGACTCACCAGCGCAGCATGCCCCACATCCAGGCCGCCCGCGAACTGGTGCAGGCCGGCAAGCTGGGCGTGGTCAGCATGACCAACACCTACACCTACGGCAACAACGCCCCGGACGGCCTGGGCCACGAGCCCGACGGCGATCCGCCGCCGGGCGCCGATTACGACATGTGGCTCGGCGCGGCCCCGGTCCGGCCGTTCAACCGGCGCCGCTGGCACAGCTCCTGGCGGTGGTACTTCGACTACGGCTGCGGCATGGTCGGCGACTGGAACGTGCACCTGCAGGACATCATCATGTGGACCATGGGCGTCACCGCCCCGATCGCGGTGTCGGCCTCCGGCGGCAAGCTGGTGCTGACCGACGACCGCGACACGCCCGACGTCATGCAGGCGGTGTACGAGTTCGGCTCCGCCGGACCGGCCCCCAAGGGCTTCGTCCAGACCTATACGATGCGCAAGACCAGCGGAAAGCCCTGGAGCGCCGGCGGCTACGGCATGGACCTCCACGGCACCAACGGCATGCTGCACATGACCCGCGGCGACTGGAAGCTCGAGGCCGACCGCGCGGACTGGGACAAGCCCGACAGCCCGTTCCGCACCGAGGGCTTCGATCGCCGGGCCGACGGGGCCGACGGCGCCGCCCACCTGGACCACGTGAAGGACTTCCTGGCGTCCGTGGTCTCGCGCCGGCCGCCGATCGCCTCGATCGATCAGCACTACCACACCGTGGTGGCCTGCCACCTGGCCAACGTGTCCCTCAAGGTCGGCCGCAAGATCTTCTGGGACGCCGGGAAGGTCATGTGCTTCACCGACCGCGAACTCCGGACGCCGGATGCCCAGGCCAACGCCCTGCTGGGCCGCGAGTACCGCAAGGGCTACGAACTGCCCGCGGTGTGACCCCCCGGGGCCCCGGGCCGCGCGAGGCATACCGCCCCGCGATCGCCGTTGCTCCGGCCGCCGCATCGGTCCTGCGCGGCCGCTGGACAGAGGCTTGCGGACGTCAGTCTGACCCGCGTGCCCGGGGCGCTGGATCCGGCCCGCGCTCCCCGCGGCGAGGGCTGGCGCCGGCTGTTCAACGGCCCGGACCTGTCCGGACGGCATGCCCGCCGGACCGACCAGCCGGTGTCCTGGAAGGTCATCGAGGGGCGGATGGTCAATGCTCCCCTGGTGCAAAACGGATCTTCACAGCCGTCGATTGACTGCCAGGCCCCCGGTCTAAGCAAGCGTCTGCCCTTCGATCATCGCCACGAAGGGACAATGCATGGGGTGTCCCTTCTCGCTTCTCCCTGATCGCCTCTCATCATCGACCTCCACCCCGGAAGTGGATTCGGGCCCTTTGAAATCATCGAGCACAAGGACCGCGAGTTGATCGAAGCTCTTCAGCCTGGCATCGTTCGTCAGGAACGCGTCCGCGCCGTGCCTGACGGCGGTGGCGAGCTGGATCGCGTCGGGCGTGCGGAAGCCATATCGTGCGCGGATCCGTGCACCGTCCTCTGCAACCTTGTGATCGAGCGGAAACAATGAAAAACCGCGCGAGCAGATCAGCAGGTCCTGGTACTTCTGAGCCAGATCGTCCCGCCCATCCCGGAACGGCTTTACAAGAACTTCCAGCAACGTGATCAATGACGTCAGACCTGCGCAACGGCCAGTGTCGACAAGAGTGAAGGCCTCACGCACGAGCGGGCCATAGGCTGGATGCCGCTCCATCAGATAGATGAGCGTCATCGAATCAAAATGGACGCGACGCGCACGGCGCAGCCGCTCAGCGATGGTCCCATTCATTTCTCAGCTCGTCGATGTACCGCTTTGCGTCCACGCCTGCCCAGACTTCCGCCCCCAGCCCCTCCAGATCGAGGATGCTTCGGCGCTGGCCGGGCCGGGTGCGCCGGTACCAGTCCGAAACGACCAGTTCCTCTTGTGGTTCCACCCTGAGCAGTCGAGCGACATCGCTTACCGCCCGTTCGACGACCACGTACTGGTAGGGTGCGTCAAGTTCTCGTGCCGTCACTGCGGTCATGGTTGCTCGTCCTCCGGTTCGAACAGCGCCCGCAGCTGATTTGTGATGCTCGCCTCGAACGCGCTGATGATGTTCTCGTGAGCCGTACGCACCCACGGCTGCGCGTCCTCCCTCCTGATCGCTCCGCCGGGCTCACTCACGTCATAGTAGTCCAGCAGGAACGCTGTCGTGTTGGGCTCTTCGGGCGGCGCGGACCCGAACGTAATCAACAGCTTATGGCCCGGGCTTCGCTCGGGAAACTCCACCCGCAGCATGAAAGCCCCGTGGGCGGTCCCCACGGCCGGAGGAATCTCCGGGTAGAGGGCGAAGTAGTCCTCCATCCGGACCGTCGGCGCCGGAATGATCACACGGTCGATGTGTCGCACGCCGAGTCGAGCGAATCCCTTCGGACGCGCAAGCTCCCGATAGATGTCCAGCGCACCATACAGCGTCTCTTCCCAGTCCTCGAAGGAAGCATAAGGCCTGAGCTGGTTCACAACCAGCAGATCAGGGCCGAGCTGGATCATCCGGTCGCCCGCTTCCGTCATGAACTGCATGCGCGGGGGCAACCGGCGCACACCTGCCGCCGCCTCGCCGGCTGGCGAAAACCGCACCTGAGCTTCCTGGATTTCCTGCTGTCGTTTCTGCGGAAATATGTTCTTGATGCGCTCATAAAACTGCCCGATCAGCGTGTCGTCCCACTCGGAGCCCTCGAAGTACATCTCGCAAAGGGCTTCCACCACAGGAGGTTTGCGATATCGTCGATTCTCGCTCATCGCGGCTTCCTCGCTCATCGTCCCTCAACGTCCGGGCGCCGCGCTTCGGCGGGCTGAGGGCGTCCTCGACCACGCTCCGGCAGCTGGCGGTCAGCGTAATCAGGGCGGCCAGGTCCTCGCCGCCGGACACGTGGCCCGGTTCGCCGCCCTCCAGGGCCGGTCCCGAAAGAAAACCCGTGGGTCCCCCTGGAGGTTGGCCCTGGAAGCGACGGACGTCCGTTTCGGCATTCCACCGCATTGTACGGGGATCCGCTGAATGATGCGTCAACGACCGTGGCCGGACGGAAGATCAT
>CAZSYS010000119.1:0-11894 GCA_964611365.1 uncultured Planctomycetales bacterium | reverse complement strand
GGCCTGTACCGCCGTCGCCCGATGGCAGCTTCCATGTCCGAGGCGGCACGGCGAAGTGGGGCCCGGCGGCCCGTCCGCTTCGCCGTGCCGCTTTCTTCGCCTGGGATCAGGGCATCAAGACGCAGCCCGGCGGGACCGGTTGACCGGCCGGGGCATAACACACCTGGAACAGGCCGAAGTCGGCCTGATCGACGTCCCCGTCGCCGTCGAGGTCCATCCCCGCACAGGCCGGCGCCGCCGGGTGGCCCGGACCGGCCGCACAGGCGGCAAAAACCTCGAAATCCAGCCGGTCCACGTCGCAGTCGCCGTCGAAATCGGCCCGCGAACCGGCCTGCACGGACAGGGCGGCCGGGGCCGACAGGATGTTGCCCCGCCCGCTGCGGACCAGGCAGCGATACGCGCCCGCTTCGGCGGAAGTGACACCGGTCACGATCAGCTCCGCCGCGGCCGCCCCGCTGAACGGCCCGCCGTCGTTCAGATCCGCGTCGTCCTTGCGCCACCGGTATTCCAGCGGACCCTCGCCCACGGCGGCGACGGAAAACGCCGCGTCGCCGCCGATGCAGGTGTCCGCGTCGGCCGGCTGCCGCGTGATCGTCGGCGGCAGCGGCGTGATCTCCACGAACGTCACGACCCACCCCTCAGCCACGCCGTCATGCAGCCCGTCGCCGGCCAGGGACCGTCCGTCGCCCGAGATGGCCTTCACCCGCCGCAGCGTCCAACCCGTCAGGCTCAGGCCGCAGGACTCGCTCAGCAGGTCGCTCAGATCCTGCGTGCCGCCGACGGCGTCCCATATGAAGGCCTTCTCCTGGCCCGAGCCGTAGACCATCGAGTAGCCGCCGACCACCCCGCCGTCGCCGCTGCAGGCCAGAACCTCGCCCCAGTTGTCGCCGGCCGGCAGCGGAATCGCCGTCGGCGCGAGGGTCTCCGGCCAGATCGCCGGCGTCAGGTTGCTGCCGAAGCCGGCACGGTAGCTCCAGCCGCCCTTGACCCGCCCGTCCCGCGACACGCAGCGGGCCGCGGCCTCGACCTGCGAGGAGGGAAGACCGAGCAGGGTGTGGAGCATCGTGCTGCCGCCGGCGGCGACGTGGAACCATGCCTGCCGGGCCCCGCCCGAAGGTGCGGTGCCGGGGTACTGCAGCCGGCCCACGCAGACGCCGTCGTCGGAGACGCCGTAGAAATCGGAATGGTCGTGGGCTCCCGGCGGCGATGAGGGCAGCGGCGCCGCGATCGTGTCGGCCGTGCTCTGGCGGCAGCGCACCGCCTCTCGGCCGTTGCCGTCGCCCCCGTTGACCGAGCTCCCGACGATCCAGACGTCGGAGGAGCCGTCGGTCCCCAGGGCCGCGGGCGCCCATTCGCGCGTGCCGCCGGCCCTGGGCAGCGATGCGAAGACGCCGTGGCCGTTTGCGTCGCCGTCCCAGCGCTGAGCACGCGAGGTCGGGCGGTTGGTGTCTACCGCCGCGACGATCGCCGATCCGTACCGGCCCACGCCCCAGGCCGTCGCGGAGGTCGCGCCGGCCGGCAGCCCCAGATCGCGCATCCCGGCGGAGGCCGTGTGGATCCACGCCCTGCCGGCGCTGCCGCCGCAGATCACGGAGCCGTCGGCCGACATGCCGGTCACGGTGCACCCGGCGCCGGGGGCCAGCTCCCCCAGGCCGGCAAAGGCAGCGCTGCTCAGCGACAGCCCGGCCTCGTTCGAGACCGCCTGTCCGCCGGTGTTGGTCACCACGCAGCGGTAATAGCCCAGCACGTCGGTGTCGGCCGCGCCGACCGTCAGCTCGGGCCCGGCGGCACCGCTGTAGTGGGCGTCGTCGGCCAGATCGGCGCCGTTGCACTGCCATCGATAGCTCAGCGGCGGCGTGCCCCGGGCCTGCACCGAGAACACGGCGGTCCCGCCCGGCGGCGCCGACCGGCTCGACGGCTGGGCGATGATCGCCGGCGGGGACACGATGCGGGCCCCGTCGCCGGCAGTAAAAGAAAAGAGTGAGGCGTTCTGCAGCTCGAACCGCAGCCGCAACGGACCGCTGCCGGCCGGCAGCTGGACGTGCTGCGACCACTCCACCGCCCGGTCCACGCTGTCGCCGGTCAGAGGAACGCAATCCGCCAGGGCGTAGCCCGGCAGGACCTGCCCGTCGACGTCGAGCACCTCGGCTTGAAGCCGGCCGCTGGACGTGGTGGTGAAGTTGACCCGCAGCGGGCCGGCCGCACCCACGATCGGCAGCGTGGTCAGCGTGCCGGGGGTCGAGCCGGCGTCCAGCGAGGCAAAACCGTCCTTGCGCAACGTCGCCAGGCCGATGGCGCAGTTCAGCAGCTTCGTCGGCTCACCGTGCTGCCCGTCGCAGGCCCCGTAGTAGAGCCACAGGCTGTCGCCGACCCGCACCGGCGCGCGGGCGGTGTACAGCTGCCCGTCGTCCCATGCCCCGGGCGGGCCCGGCGCCAGCATCGCCGGCCGGTCGCCCTCCTGGCGGACCCAGTGAATCCCGTCGTGGCTGCTGACGATCTCGCTGTACACCGGTCCGATGTAGTAGCCCTCGGGGTCGGTCGCCCGGAAGATCCACAGAAAGCCCAGGTAGTGCGACTCGCAGGGGAACGCCGACAGGCCGTAGAAGTGCGTCCGCTGAACGGTGCCGGCCGGTACCCAGCGGTCGTCGAAGGAGTCCGGCTCGAGGATCAGCTCGGGCGGAGGCCAGGAGGTGATGGCTTCGGTCTCGCAGTGGCCCACGCTGCGGCGCTTCAGGCCGTTGACATACGAGTTCAGCTTGACGTACGCCCGGAACCGCCCGGTGTTCGGGTCGTGCACGAACTGGCCCACATCGCCGCCGCCGGTCAGCACCGGGTTGCCGGGAACGTCCACGGTGTGCACGCCGTCGGGCGACCATGCCCCCCAGTAGCCGCCGATGTCGTAGTTCATGAACGTGTAACGCCGGGCCGGGTCGGGCTCCCACGGGGTGTGCATCACCGAAGTGATGCCGCCGGGGCCCGGACGGTTGTAGATCATGTTATTGGCCGTCGAACCATGCCACGAGCGGATGCCCAGGTTCGGCTTGGTCCAGGTGATGCCGTCGGGGCTGGTGGCGTACAGGATGTTGCTGCCGTCGTTGTCGGGGTCCTCCGGCCGCATGGTGTGATACCACATCCGCAGCCCGTTGCCGGATTCCTCGGGCAGCACGGTGCCGTAGATGTAGGCGATGCTGTCCTCCCAGGGCTCGGTCGGCTCCAGCACCGGGTTGGACGCGCACTTCTCAAAGGGGTGATACGTCCTGGTCAGGTGCTCGCGGTGATCGACCGGGTAGTCGTCCACCAGCAGGATCCACGGACCGCTGAGGTCGCCCAGCGGTTGGGTCGCCAGGGCCCCCGAGACCGCCAGCCCGACCGACAGGGCCGCTGCCCAGCCCGCGCGGATGAACGCGCCGGCGAGCCTTCCATGTCCACCACCACGGTTCCGGTGCCAAGGCATGCCTGATCCCTCCAGGGGGCGGACTGCGTTGGGAGCGACCACAGCGTCACGGCTGTCTACAAGAATAGATCTTTTGTGTTCACATTCTAACGAATCTGTGGTCTGAAAGCCCGGAGTATTGCATTAAGGCGGTTTTACGCCAGGCATGAGCGTTTTATTGAGGCGGTTTTCCGCCGGTTCTGGGGCCATGCCGTCGGCCGCGCTCGTCTGCCCGATGGCGGCCGGGCACTACGGCTGGTCCAGGCGTACAGGGCCCGCCCTGGGGCACGGGCCCGGCTTGCGCTCAGAATCATGCGTGGCGGACGGAAACGCGGCCAGGCCGGCGCTCAGCCCCCGCCCCCCAGGCAGGCGGGATTCAAGGGCACGTTCGGGCCGCTCAGACAGCGCAGGAAGATCGCCACATCGGCACTGTCCACGTCACTGTCGCCGTCCAGCCGGGCGGCGGCACAGGCCGGGTCGTACTGGGGGTAATATGAGCCGGTGATGCAGCTCTGAAAGCGGCCGTAGTCGGCCTGGTCGATGTCGCCGTCGCGGTCATAGTCGCAAACGAACCCCGGCGGGCAGCCGTCCGGACCCACCGCGGCGCCGGGCACCGTTTCCGGGCAGGCGTCGCAGGCGTCGCCCACGTCGTCGCCGTCGCTGTCGGTCTGAGCGGTGTTGGGCGTGCGCGGGCAGTTGTCCTGGGGGTCCGCGACGCCGTCGTCGTCGTCATCTTCGTCGCAGGCGTCGCCGGCCCCGTCCCCGTCGAGGTCCTCCTGGCCGGGGTTCCAGGTCGCCGGGCAGTTGTCGCATGCGTCGATGCGGCCGTCGCCGTCGGAATCCATGCTCTGGCACTCGTCGGGCACGCCGTTGGCGTCGCAATCGGGGCTGAAAGCCTGGGCGATGTCGCACTCGTCGGGCCGACCGTTGTTGTTGCAGTCGGCGCTGGTACCGGCCCCGATATCGGCGTCATCGGGCACCCCGTTGCCGTTGCAGTCCGTCGGCGGGCCGAAGTCGAAGACCATGGTCGCACCCGACGGCCCGACGTTGCGGATATAGAGGCCCGAGGCGACTCCGTCCCACCAGTGGGTGTTGGGCGATGTCAGGGGCGTGCAGGCGGTGTAGGTCGGGGCGGCGTAAAGATCGGTCGAGTCGCCGGAGTTGACGTTGGTCTCCAGGTCCCAGCGTCCGTCGGCCTGGACCACCGTGGCCTCGTAGTGGTAGTCGAGCGTCCGGTGCTGCCAGTTGTTGCTGCCGAAGGTGTCGATGTGCCAGATCGCCAGCCCCGCGTCCGGCAGCTGAGCGTCGCGGCCGGTCTTCTGGCGGTTTTCGATCAGATAGTACTCATTGGCCCGGCCAGGCCGGCGGTAACGAAAGCATACGTTGGTCGAGGCGTTCGGGGCGGTGAACCGTATCGTCGGCCCGGCCAGATCGGTGATCGCCGCCCAGCCGGCCTTGAGCTTCAGATAAGCGCACGGCTCCTGCGGGTTCTGATCCGACGTGGGGTAGGACATGATGCAGTACCGCCCCGCGCCCCAGGAATCGAATCCGTAGTCGTAGAGATCCGGCCAGCCGCAGAGCATGTGCCCGTTCTCGTGGCAGAACGTGGCCAGCTTCAGGCCGCCGCCGGTATCGCTGATCTGGTAGCGGTAGATCCAGACGCCGTCCTTCTGCAGGCTCAGGCTTCCAGCGTGGGGCCACAGGCCCTTGCTCCAGGCGCTGTCGGGCGGCCCGGCATAGAGGCAGTTGACCGCATCCACCGTGCCGTCGCCGTTGCTGTCGTAAAGGCTGAAGTCCAGGCCCGCGGCGTCCAGGGCCTCAATCGCCTCAGTCACCAGCTCGACGGCCCGCGTGCCGTAGGGAATCGACGGGTTGGTGTAGTAGGTCTTGGGCTGCGAGGCCCGGTGATAGGCCGCCGGCACGTCATTGCTGTAGGTCAGCAGGTCCTGGGACACGTCGCGGAAGTAGTCGCGCACCGACCCGTTGTTGCCGAAGCCGCTGTAGCCCGGCAGGTTGCAGAAGTCGTCAATCTCCCCGGGAGGGATGACCCCCGGTTCGTCGGAGAAATCCACGATCAGGCAGATGCCCCGGACCTGGCCGGTGGTCGGCAGGGCGGTGACCACGCCTCCGGCCGGCGGACGGTCCTTCTCCAGCTGCAGGTCGTGCTCGCGCCGTGCGGCCAGGATCTCGGCCGCTGCCGCCTGCGGCTTGATCCGCAGGTGCGCGGCGATGCCCGGCGGCGGGGCCACGCCCGGCGCAAAGCGCACGCCGGTGGAAACCAGTTTCGTGCCGTCCTCCGACAGGCCGGCGTAGCAGATCACGCCGGTCAGCGGGTCGGGCACCAGGGTGTAGCCGTCGGGCGACTCCACCACGTGGTAGAACTCGTCGCCCCAGATCCGCACCGGGACCCGTGCGCCGTCCGGCTGGGTGAGTTGCTGAGAAGCCCCCCAGACAGGTGCGGCCTGTGCGGTTCCGGCAGCCGGCGACAGGGCCAGGAAGGCCGCCGCCACCGGCCGGAGCAGGCTGCGCGCGCACCGGGCGGCTGTCTGTCCTCGACCGACGACCGGCAAGCTTGCTTCCTCCGCCATCCGGTCCGGCGGTCCAGACCTCCGTCGTGGTCGGACCGCACAGGTGATCTGTCTGCCGGCAGGGGCCGCCGGAGAAAGCCGGGGGCTTGAAGCTTGCCCGGCCGAGCTTCAAGCGGTTCGGGCAGCACAACTTACAACCGACAGGCTGACTTCCGGGGCAGCCCCCGGACACCGCGACCCGCTTCAGTATAACCGGGGTGGGGACGCCCGAGGAAAGGTTTTCTCGCTAATTCAGTCGGTCCGGTGCCACGCGGCACCCGGGAGGGTGCTCGCCTGCCCCGAAAAGGTCTGAAGCCGGCGGGGCGAGTCCTGCCGCCGGCCGCGTGGATCCCGCCACGGCGTTGGTGGGACCCGATGGGGGTCGTATAATGCGAGCTTCCAGGTGGGGAGGCGGTCAGCCGGGCGGGGGGTGTTGACGGGCCGGACGGTTTGCACCAGAGCTCGAGGATACCGACATGCAGGAGCGCATCGGCGGGCGGGTTTACGTACTGGGGGACGATGTCGACACCGACCAGATCATCCCGGCGAACTTTCTGACCTATAACCCGGCGATACCGGAAGAGCGCAAACTCTTCGGCAGGCATGCTTTATGCGGCGTTCCGCCCGCGCAGGCCGGGTTGCCGGACGGGCGTATACCTTTCGTGGACCAGTCCGACCCGGCCAACACGCGCAGCGACTACCGTATCATCATTGCCGGCAGGAACTTCGGATGCGGAAGCTCCCGCGAACACGCTCCTCTGGCCCTGGCCGAGGCCGGAGTTCAGGCGGTGGTGGCGGAGTTCTACGCCCGCATCTTCTTCCGCAACTCGGTCAATGGGGGCTATCTGGTACCCTTTGAGTCGGTGGACCGGCTGGTGGAGAGCCACCGCACCGGCGACGAGGTGGAGATCGATCCGCAGGCCTGCAGGCTGACCAACCTTCGGACCGGCCGGACTTTCGCCCTGAAGCCCCTGGGCGACGTCGCTCCGATCATCGAGGCCGGCGGCGTGTTCGCCTACGCCCGGAAGGCCGGTCTCCTGAAGGTGTGACTTCCGGCCACAGGTTCCCATGCACCCGCGGGCCACCGGTCGGCGGCCGGCCGGGATCGACCGGCCCGGTCGATCACAGGGCCGAGCACACCAGGTCGCCGACTTCCTGGGTCGAAAAGCCCATGCGGCCGGCGGACTGGGACTTCATTCTCGGGCAGGTGGCGGCGATGGCGGCCTCGACGCGGTGGCCGGCCTTTTCGACGCGGGCATCGCCCTTCTGGGCCCCGACGACGCGCAGGAGCATGGCCAGGGCGGCGATGGCCGCGATCGGGTTGATCACATTCTGTCCGGTGTACTTGGGGGCGCTTCCTCCGATGGGCTCGAACATGCTGACCCCGCCGGGGTTGATGTTTCCGCCGGCGGCGACGCCCATGCCGCCCTGAATCATGGCGCCCAGGTCGGTGATGATGTCTCCGAACATGTTGGGCACGACGATGGTGTCGTAGAATTCGGGGTTTTTGACGAACCACATGCAGCAGGCGTCGACGTGGTTGTAGTCGCGTTTGATGTCGGGGTAGTCGGCGTCGCCGATCTCGTTGAACGCCCGCCACCACAGGTCGTGAGCGTAGGTCAGCACGTTGCGTTTGGCGACCAGGGTCAGCATCTTCTTGGCGTTCTTCTTCCGGCAGAACTCGAAGGCCCAGCGCAGGCATCTTTCGACGCCGAAGCGGGTAGCGATCATTTCCTGGGTGGCGACCTCGTGCGGGGTGTTCTTGCGCAGGAATCCGCCGCCGCCGAAGTACAGGTCCTCGGTGTTCTCGCGGATCACGTCGAAGTTGATGTGCTCGGGTCCCTTGTCGCGCAGGGGCGTCTCGACGCCGGGGTAGAGTCTGACCGGCCGGAGGTTGATGTACTGGTCGAGTTCGAACCGCAGGCGCAGCAGCAGGCCGAGTTCCAGCACCCCCGGGGCGATGTCGGGGTCGCCGACGGCGCCGAGGTAGATGGCATCGAAGCGGCGCAGCTCGGCGATCTGCTCGTCGGTCACGATGGGGATGCTCTGGCGGCCGGGGTCTCCGCCGCGGGCCAGGTAGGCCCTGCCGCTGAAGTCGAAATCGGTGGTCGCGTACTGGAAGCCCTCCAGGCCGGCCACCGCCTTGAGGACCTTGAGGCCTTCGCGCACGACCTCCGGCCCGGTGCCGTCACCGCCGATGACTGCGATTCTCAACACGTGGTCTGCTCCTTGATCGGGGACCCGCCGGGCGGCCGGGCCCGTGGCGCCGGCCGCGGAAGGCTGGAAAAACCGGGTCGCTCACGGTATCAGATCCGCATGGCCGGTTCAAGGCGCGTCCGGGGGCCGGCCCGGCGGCGTGCCCGGACGCCCGGAGAACACTGACATGTCGCGATGGGTTTTGAGCCCGGGCGGGGCGGCGCTGCTGCTTCTGCCGGTCTTCTGGGGGTGTGCGGCCCGGCCGGCGGCCCCGGAGTTCCGGCTTGAGCGGGCGGAGTGGCGTCCGGCGGCGGGCGTTTCGGGCGTCCGGCTGCGGACCGACCACTACGACATGCGTGTGACCAGCGCCGACGACGTGCTGTGCGACTGCCTGCCGGCCTTCATGGAGACCTGTCACGCCGCCTATCGCCGGGCGATGCCCTGCGAGCGGGACGGGGGCTCCGTGCTGGACATCTACGTCTTCCGCGACCGTCCGCAGTGGGCGGCGTTCACCCGGGCCTTCGTGCCGGCCCAGGCCCATGTCTATCTGCACATCCAGTCCGGCGGCTACATGGATGCGCCCTCGGCCACCGCGGTCCTCTGGGACGTCGGGAGGGACAAGACTCTGTCGCTGATGGCCCACGAGGGCTGGCACCAGTATGTCGCCCGGAACTGCCCGGCGCCGCTGCCGCCCTGGCTCGACGAGGGCATGGCGGCGCAGTGGGAGGCCTTCGACCTCGACGGCGACGTGCCGGTCTTCACCCCGCGGCGGAACCTGCTGCGCCGCAACAGCCTGCGGGAGGCCCTGATTCTGGAGGACGGGCTCATCCCGCTGCCGGACCTGCTGAGGATGAACGCCGGCGAGGCGGTCATGCGCACCGGCCAGACCGTGCGGGGCTACTACGCCCAGGTCTGGTCGATGGTGCTGATGCTGCGCGAGGAGCGGCCCTATCGGGACGCCTTCGCCCGACTGCTGGCCGACGCCGGCGCGGGCCGGACCGCCGCGGTCGTCGCAGCCTGGAAGGCCGCTTCGCCGGAGGCCGCCGGGATGAGTCCCGGCGAGATCCTGTTTGGCCGTTACATCACCGGGGACCTGGAGGCTTTCGCGGCCGAGTACCGCGATTTCGCGCGCAGCCTGGTGCACTGACCGGCCCTGGAGCGCCGACGCCCGGTGTGGGCGGAGCGGCGGGCCGGCGGCCTGGTCTGCGGGCCGCAACCGCCGCCCGGGGAGGCGGGCATGACCGGCTGCATTCCCGTAACCAACCTCCTGGCGGCGGTTCTGGCAAGCGTCGCCGCCCGGACGCAGTCGGCGCCGGACGCGCCGGTCGTCCCGCCGGCGGCCTTCCCGCCGCTGGTGCTGACCTTTGGATCCGGAGCTGCCGGGCAGGAGAACGACCTGGCGGTCGCCCGGGCGCTCGGAGCGGCCATCGCCTTGCGGCTGCCTCCGCCGGACCCCGCGGGGCCCGCCGGCGGGGGCGAACCGACCTATGCCGCCGCACGACTGGCTCTTGAGCCGCTGGTCGCGGGTCAGATCCCCGTGATACTCGGCTGGGCGGGCAGCGCCCTGGACCACGAACAGCTGTCTCCCGAGCCGGTGGCGTTCGAGGACGGTTCGACGGCCGCCGGGCCGATCAACATCCACGACCCCGAGCTGATCGAGGCATGCCGGCGACAGCTCGCGGCCGCCATCGGTATGGCCGAGGCTTCCGGGGCGGACATCCGCGGTTTCTGGCTGGGGATCGGGGCCGGCGAAGGACGCATCGAACATCCCTCGGCCGGACCGCTGCGCCCCTTGTTTTCCGGCTACGACGGGCAGGGCGCCGCCGCCTTTGGCCGCTTCTGCCGGACGCGCTGGAACGACGATCCATCCGCGTTGCGCGCCGCCTGGGGAATCGCGGTGGAATCCTGGGAGGACCTCGCGCCGCCCCGGCCGTTGCGCGAGCCGTCCGAACCGGCGATCGACGGGCGGGCGGCGTGGTCGGCGTTCTGCCGGTGGCGGGAGGAGCGTCTGGCGGCGTTCGCCTGCGAGCTGGTGTCGCTGGCCAGGAGTCAGACCGAACGCCCGCTGGGCATCCGCCTTCCGTCGGGTTATGCGGAGTCGGCCGGCGGACCTTATGTCGGCCACCTGCTGTCCGCGATGCGCGGCCGGGGGCTGTCCTTCGCGATCATCGACGGGGCCCACACGCTGGCCGACGTGCGTTACCTGGACTCGGTCCGCCGGTTCTACGGCGTCGGCGCGCTGGCCGCGTTTAACGAGCCCTGGCGCAGCGGGATGCCGGAAATCCGCAAGATGGGGTTGATCTCGCTGCTGGGCGGATGCGACGTGCTGGGCTTTTGCGGCCTGCTCGCCCCGGCGGTGACGCCTTCGGGGATCTCCGCCGAGGCCGCGACGCCGTTGTCCGGGTCTCTTTCCGGGGGCTCGGCGCCGGGCGACGGTCCGGCTCTGCTGCGCGACATCGGCCGGGTGCTGGGCGCCTGGAGCCTGCAGCGCCCGCCGGGCAGGGTGGCGTTTCTGCAGTCGGCCTTCACCGCCATGCTGCGCGCCTCGGCGTACAGCAATCCCGACGTGCGCAACGTCTACGACGACCTGTTGAGCGAGCATTTTCACCTGGCGGCCTGGGCGCCGTCGCTGGGCTGCCCGGACATCATCGACGAGCAGATGATCCTCGAAGGCCGGCTGGAGACCCTGCGGGTTCTGATCGTGCCGAACACCTCGTACACGGTGGTGCCCGACGAGGTGCTCAGGCGGCTGGCGGCATGGATCGAGGCCGGCGGCTGGCTGGTGACCTGCGGTCCGGGCTGTTTTCTGGACCGGCTGGACGATCGGGGCGTCGTTCGGCGGGGAGACGGCGGGGTGGCGGCGGAATGGCTGGGCGGACTGGCGTCCGGCACCGTCCTGGCGGAGTCCGTGGTCGAGGTGGGCACGGCCGGCGGGTACGGCGTCGATCCGCGGGGCAGCGAGTGGCTCGGGATGGACGGGCCGACGGCCGATCCGGCCGGCTGCGTCTGGGGGTTTTCGTTTCAGACGCCCGATGCGTCGCCGGGCCGGTGGGTGCCGATCCTGTCGGACGGGCGCGGCCGGTGGGTGCTGGCCGCGATCCAACGGGGGGCCGGCGGGCTGCTGGTCTGCACCGAGCCGGTCCCGCTGGTGGATCTGTGGACCGGGCGGCCGGCGGGGGGGCGCGCCGAGAACATTCCCTTCTTCAGGCGCGACCTTCCGCGTCTGCTGCAGGCGCTGGCCCGGCGTGTCGGGGCCGACGACTTTGCGGCTGGCGAGAACATCCGGGTGACCTGCTGCGGCCGGGACCGCAAGCGCGGGCGGTGGGTCTTCGCGGGGCTGATCGCCGAGCCCTCGAGTACCACCGCGAGGATCACCCTGCCGGCGGGAATGGCCGGCGAGGCCGAATTGATTCTCTTCGGCCGGCAGGTCTCGGCGGCGGGCTGGTCCGACGGCACGCCTCTGAGCTTCGTTCAGCCGCCGGAGCGCGAGCTGTACCGCGACCCGGCCGGCACGCTGGCCGCCGGCACGCTGCCGCTGGCCTGGCCGTACGCCCGAGTCGAGTTTGTTCTGCCGCCGCCGGGCAGCGCCCGGGGACGGCCGGCGGAGCTGGTCATCCAGTGGCGTTGAGCCTGTCTTCCGGTGGCGCCGAGCCGCTCTGTCCAAGCATGTCGGGCCGCGCGGCGACTCCGCTCACGGC
>CAZSYS010000118.1:9494-11939 GCA_964611365.1 uncultured Planctomycetales bacterium | reverse complement strand
CCGTCGGACGGTGATGTCATCGGTGACCGCATTGTCGGCCGGCTCGATCTCGTTGCCGCGGCTGACGCGCCGCATCCGGAAGCTCGGCGCGCTGCCGGCCTGGACCTCGACGAGCACGAAACCCCACTCGATCAGGCTGCGCTGGAACTCCGGGTAGTCCGCTGGAGGAACCAGGCCCCAGTAGTCCAGCCCCCCCTCGCCGGCGCCCACATTGACCATGAGGTGGGGGTGATCCCGGCTCTGGCCCCGGGCGTAGGCGTGGGTGTGCCCATGAAAATCGGCCGAAGGCTTGCCGCTGGCCGTGGAGAACTGCTCCAGCCGGGCGAGGATCTCGCCGGTGTAGGCGGTGTTGCCGGGCGGCCAGGCCTCGGAGTGGTGCGGGTGGTGGAAAAACGCGAACACGAAATCGATCGAGGCGTCGCCGGCCGCGTCCGCAAGGACCTGGTCAAGCCAGTCCAGCTGAACCTGAAGGCGGTAGTCCGTGTTGGTGTCCAGGGCGATGAACCGGGCGTTGGAGTAGTCGAAGGAGTACCAGTGCTCCAGATAGCCGGGCGTCCCGTTGGCCGGCAGGGCGAAGTAGTCGAAGTAGTTCCGGCTGTCCTGCTCGTGATTGCCGATCGCCGGGTACACCGGCACGTGCTGAAAGAGGTTCTGCCCCTCGTCGAAGAACTGGGACTTCCAGTCGCCGTAGCTGGACCCGGCATTCACCAGGTCGCCGGCGCACAGGACCAGGGCCAGAGCGTCGGCCGGATCGCCGCCGACCTCGTGGTTGAGGAACGCGATCATTCCCTGGTTGACCACCTCGGTATGCTTGGCCGGCACCGGACCGGACTGGGTGTCGGAGTAGACCGTGAAGCGGAACGGTCGCTCGCCGGCCGGCGAAGGCGGCGTGCGGAAGACCAGGACGGGGCTCTGCTGAGTTCCGGTGACCGCCCGGTAGTAGTACCTTGTGTCGGGCGTCAGCCCCCCCACTTCGGCCAGGTGCAGCACCGTGCCGGCACTGCTGTAGGCGTGGCTGCCCAGGACGCTGGTCCCCAGCGCCGGCGTCAGGCCGTACTGGACCCGGCTCTCGGTTCCACTGTCGGTTTCCCAGGCGATGCGGATGGCCCCGGGCCTGGCGTCCTGCAGATAGGGCCCCACCCGCCAGGCACCCGACGTGGACGACGCACCCCATGCCAGGGCCGACAGAGCCGCCGCCAGGCCGAGAGCATGGAGACGCCGTTCGCGTCCCCGCGGGCCGTGGTTCTGTCCGCCAGGCATCTTCCGGCTCCGCCGCGTGCCCGCACGCGCGGGATCGCTAACCGTACAGTCGCGCTCAGTCATATGGTAGACGCCGCCCTCCCATACGCGCGGGACCGCCCGCCCCCGCGGGTGCATGCCGTTGAGGGACATAAAACCGCATTCCGCGCCTCAGGAAGATTCGTCGCCGACTCGGTCCTGCTGGCTCCCGCCCGATCAGGGGTCTTCGACCCAGGGCAGGTCCTGCCAGGAGGCCCCCCCGGTGTACCACTCCAGCGGAACCATTCTCCGGAGTTCCTCGCGCCTGGCTTCGGTCAGATCCGCGGTGGAGCCGCGCATATACTGCTCAAAGTTGCGCAAGTCCGCGACGTGGCCGTCGAGAAACGCCGTGTTCGAACGCCCGAGGTGCCGGAAGCATTCCTGCTCGAAATCCGGGAACTCATTCTTGCGCCAGGTCCCGCGCCACTGCCAGAGGTTGCGACCGTTGCGGTCCATGTTGAACGTGTCGGTCCCCCCCTGGAACGGCGTTTCCATCCGCTGCTCGATGTGGTCCTGGAACGCGATGGTGGTGGCCGGGCGCTTGAAATCGATATCCAGCAGCATCCCGGGCTTGTCGCCCTTGAACTTCGGCTTGTGGGCTCCCTGAACGTTGGCGATCCAGCCGTTGAGTCCGTACGAGCAGTGCTTGAAGTACTTCTGGAAGCGCTGGCCCCAGCCGTTCTCGGGCCAGTCGTCGACCCGAATCTGGCTGGGGCAGGCGAAGACCTCCTGGTTGCGGGCGTACTTGTAGTAGGCGATGCCCCAATAGGCGTCCGGATCGTTGGGCTTGTACATGGTGACCGAGGGCGTCTGGCCCAGTTCGGTCAGATAGGCGTCGTTCCAGAGCCCCTGATTGGGCGACTGATGCGTCCAACCCTTGCTGTCGGAGGCATACATGTGAATCGCGGACATCAGGCCGTGCTGATGGGCTCCGCACACCACTTTTCTGGCCTGCTGCCTCGCCCGCGACAGGGCCGGGATGAGGATCGAAACCAGCAGAGCGATCACGGCAACGACCACGAGCACCTCGATGAGCGTGAAGGCCGGTCTGGTCCGCATGGTAATCTCCTGCCGCCGTAGGTCGGTCGCAGATCCGCACCGTCCGTCCGGTGGACGGTGTCACAGGCGTTCATGCTCCCACGGCCTGCGGAATAAAACCGGTCGGGG
>CAZSYS010000118.1:0-9484 GCA_964611365.1 uncultured Planctomycetales bacterium | reverse complement strand
CCCCCGCCGCAGGTCACATGGTGATCACGTCCGCGGAGACACATCCGCGGACCAGGGACGCTTCACCGTCAGTCCGGCTCGCCGCAGAGCTCGTCGGTCTGGGGAACGCCCGGACCGCTTCCGCAACGCACGAAGCTGAGGATGTCGTCGGCGTCGACCACATTGTCCTTGTCATAGTCGGACTGCAGGCACACCGCCGGCGAACCGACGGTCAGCTCCATGTTAAGGCACCGCTGCATGATCGCCCAGTCGCTCGAGTCGACATCCTCGTCGTCGTCCAGGTCGAAGGGCTGGATCGGCTTGAGGGCGAAGACCACCAGGTTGTCGATGGCCCACCACCAGTCGTTGCCCGCATCGACCAGGCCGAACTCCACCTGCATCGTGCTGGCCGAGGGGTTCAGCAGCGGCAGCAAAACCGACTCGTTCAGGGCGTCCGGCTTGAAGTCCGGGTCCCCGGGGCTTCCCGGAGGCCATCCAGGATAGTTGGCCCACCGCAGCACCTGCACCGGCGCTCCGCCGTCGTAGCGGACGCGGATAATGGCGGTCATCCGGCCGTTCTCGTACGGCTCGTCGATCGAGCGCCAGCTGGAGTCGAAGCTCAGGTACAGGCTTCGAATCTGGGTCCCGGAGATGTCGATGACCGGCGTGGACATCCAGGCGTTGTAGGACCCCGGCGGATGCGGCTGATCGTCCCACTCGTCGGGATCCGCCACCGCGATGCCGCCGGTGGCCTTGGTGAACTGATCGCGAAGCTGATTGTCGACGGTGTACCACCAGCTCCACAACGGGAAGGACCAGCCGGCCCACTCCGTCCGGCCGTCGGTGTCGTCGAGCGTTCCCGGAATGCCCTGGTCGTAGCCCGGCACACCGGTGTCGTCGAGAACCCAGCCGGTCGGCGGAACGTCCGTCCAGACCGAGGCCGGCGGGAAAGGCGGCTCCTGGGCCGGCGGGCCGAGCGTGAGGCCCTCGAAGTTCTCGCTCAAATAAGTGGTCGAACCGTCGCCGACCACGAGGTTGTCAATCGCCCAGAACCAGTTGTTCACCGCGTTGGTCATGCCGAAGCGGATGACCATGCTCGTCGCTCCGGCGGGGTTGTTCAGCGGAACCGTCACGGTCTCGTTGGTGTTGTCCGCGTGGAAGTACGCCGGAGCGCCGTTCTCAGACTCCCACCGCAGAACCTCGATCTCGCTGCCGCCGTCGTAGGCCACCGTCACGGTCGCGGTCTGGTTGCCCTCCTGGCGCCAGCTGGAGTCGAAGGTCAGGCTCAGGGTGCTCTGGGCCGCCCCGCTGATGTTGACCGCCGGCGTGATCAGGAAGGAGTTGAACGTGCCCAGGCCGTCGGGATTGCCCATGTCGTCCCATTCATCCGGATCGGCAATCGCGACCGTGCCCACGCCCTTGGTGAACTGGCTGCGCTCCTGGTCCCCGGCGACGTAGACCCACCAGTCCTTGTTGGCGAAGGTCCAGCCCTCCCAGTCCTCCATGCCCTCGTTGGGATCGCCCACGCCCGGCACGTTGGTCTTGTCCACGGTCCAGCCGGCCGGCGGCGTCGCCGTCCAGACGTTCGCCGGGCCGCCCGGGCAGTTCTCCTCCACGCACGGACCGAAGGGCAGGTCGTTGAAGTCCTCGATCAGCAGTTTGAGCGTGTCGCTGGCCAGCTCTCCCTTGACCTCGACATCGTCGATCGCCCAGAACCAGTTGTTGATCGCGTTCAGCAGGCCGAAGCGGATCTGCATGTCCCTGGCTCCCAGCGGGTTGGCCAGCTGCACCTCGACGGCTTCATTGGTGTTGTCGGCGTGGAAGTAGCCGCCCGGCTGAGACTCCCACCGCAGCACCTCGACCCAGCTCCCGTCGTCGTACTTGACCTGAACCACGGCGGTCTGGTTGTCCTCGTGCCGCCAGCTCGACTGGAATCTCAGCACGCCGGTGTTCGGAGCGATGCTCCGGACGTCCAGCGTGGGCAGCGTCATCCAGCTGTTGAAGGTCACCGTGCCGCCCTGGTCGGGGTCGCCCAGGTCATCCCACTCGTCCGGGTCGGCCACCGCAACGATGTCGTTCAGACCGCCGAAGAAGCCCGAGCGGCCCTGATCCTGTGCGGTGTAAGCCCACCACCCTGCGTTCATGAAGTTCCAGCCTTCGAACTCCTCCACGCCCACGTTCGGGTCGCCGACGCCGGGCACGCCGGATCGATCCACCACCCAGCCGCTGGGGCCGTTGGGCGTCCACGTGTTCGACGACGGCGGCGGCTCATCCACCGCCGGCTCCAACGGGGCGTCCTCGAAGTCCTCGCTGGCGATCTCCACCAGCCCGTTCCTGATCGACAGATTGTCGATCGCCCACCACCAGTCGTTGCGGGACTTCAGCAGCCCGAACTTCAGCTGCACCGACGTGGCCCCCGCGGGATTCTGCAGGTTGATGGTCACCGTCTCGTTGGTCGCATCGGGATGGTAATAACTGCCGGCTTCATCCGAGTCCCAGCGCAGGACCTCGATCGTCTCGCCTCCGGGCTGGTAGATCGCCGTGATCGTCGCCGTCTGATTGTTCAGCGCGTCCTGGTCGGGGGCCACACCCCAGGTGTCATCAAACCCCTCCGGCCGCCAGCTGGAGTCGAAGGTCAGCGTCAGGTTGCCCACTGGAACCCCGGCAATCGGGATCGCCGGGCTGGTCATGTAGGCGTCGTAGTAGTCCAGGTACAACTTGGGGTGCGCGCGGTCATCCCATTCATCGGGGTCCGCCACCGCCACCACGCCGACGGCCTTGGTGAACTGCGAACGGTTCTGGTCGCCGGCCACCAGCGTCCACCAGTCGCGCTTGGTGAAGGCCCAGCCGCACCACTCCGTGGCCCCGTCATTCGTCGGAGCCTGGTCGTAGCCCGGCACGCCGGTGTCGTCGATCGTCCAGCCCGGCAGTTCATCCGTCCACACGCCCAGCCAGCCGCACAGGCTCGCATGCTGTTCCGGAGGATAGAAGCTGAAGCATTCGTTCACCGGAGGCTGAAGACTCGAGGCCAGGGAGTCAAAGTCCTCCGAGAGCAGGGTCACCGGCTGGCCAACGGCCACCTGACCGCCGAGCACTGCCACAAGAACCGCCGCCCATGGCAGCCCCTTTCGCTTCGACATCGTCATCATGTGAGCTCCTTTCTCCTTGACTGAAATCTGACCGCCCGTACCGGAAACACCCGGTTCCACACGGCTCCCCGCGCCAGACCGCATCACTTGGCGACATGGCATTCTGTCAACGCATGCTAGCACCCTCATAGAGCGCGACAAGAGGCCTGCAGAAACTTATTCCTGTGCGCACACTTCCTTCATGAACCTTGCCATGTCGCAATAAGACGCGAATTGATTTAGTCCGGCGCCCGCTGTTCTGCGGTCCGCATCACCGTCGACGTCATCCCGTCAACAGAAGCCTGAACAGTGCGGATGCCACGACCGCGCCCCACCCTGCCGACCGGCCTTTTCGACCGCGGCTTGTGTCCGAAGCATCCGGCCTGGACATGCAGTAACACGCAACAACATCATTCCCCGCTAAGAAATGGCACCGCGGCCACGGGGCAGCTACGGGCTCGACATCGCGTGGCGCTTTTCAGTCTGTTGACTCGAATACGCTCCAACAGTGTTAATAGAATATGACGACTGCGAACAAAGTCGCGATGCATGTGAAACCGGCGCGTGCACTTGTATGACCGGATGTCACCTCATCTCCAGACGGCAGTTCGTCAGTCTTCTCCGGAATGTGCGCTCATCCCCGGAACGTGAGGCCATCCGGAACTGCCCTCGCGCGGAGTTGCAATTCCGTCCAGGAATCGCTTGCAAACACCCCGGGATCCTGCATACCATCTCCAGTTCCCCGCGAACCGGTTACAAACGCGGTGAAAAGGTGAACACGGCAGCCAGCCTGCGGCGCAGACCGGCCGCCAGGGGCCGGGGAATCCCCCGACCATAAGCATGAGGGCAACGGGCATGCGGACCAACGGCGACCGGAGCATCCGGATGGTGGTGTTCGACTGGGCCGGCACGGTCGCCGATTTCGGCTGTTTCGCCCCGGTCCGCCCGTTCATCCAGGCGCTGGCCGCGGTGGGCATCGAGATCACCGCCCGACAGGCTCGCGAACCCATGGGCCTGGCCAAACGCGATCATCTCGAGGCCCTCTTCGGTCTGCCCGAGGTGGCCCGGCAGTGGGAGCGGCTTCACGGCCGACCGTGGACCACATCCGACGTGGATAAGGTCTTCCAGGAGCACTTCGTGCCGCAGCAGCTGGCGTGTGTCGATGAATGCAACCGGATTATCCCGGGATTGCTCGACTGCATGGATTACCTCCGCGGCCGCGGCATCGTCGTCGGCACCACGACCGGCTACTTCCCGCAGGCCGCCGACCGGGCCTACGCGTCGGCCCGGGCCCAGGGCTTCAGGCCCGACCACAGCGTCTGCCCCGCTGACGTCCCCGCCGGCCGCCCGGCGCCGTGGATGATCTATCGAAACATGGAAGCCCTCGGCGTCTACCCCGCCCGATCGGTCGTGAAGGTCGGCGACACGCTCTTCGACATCCAGGAGGGGCTGAACGCCGGCGCCTGGACGGTCGGCGTCACCGACTCCAGCAGCGAGGTCGGCCTGACCTTCGAGGAATTCAGCGCCCTGGATGACGAAGCCCGCCGGCGTCGAACCGGACCGTGGGCCGAAAAACTGCGTGCCGCCGGGGCCCACGAGGTCACGACCACCGTGGCCGCTCTGCCGGCGGTGATTCAGGCCATCGAAGAACGTCTGGCCCGCGGCGAGAGACCGTAGCCGGGGCCGCAGCCGCGCCGGCCGGTACACAGCCGGCCGGGGGAGTCCTGCCGATGGATGATGACATTCCGTATCTCCTGCTGACGCCCGGGCCGCTGACCACCTCCCGCACCGTGCGCCAGGCCATGCTCCGCGACTACTGCACCTGGGATCAGGATTACAACCGGCTGGTCACCGAGATCCGCCGGCGCCTCGTGCGGCTCGCCGGCGACGGCGGGGACCACACCTCGATCCTGATGCAGGGCAGCGGCACCTTTTGCGTGGAGGCCGCCATCGGATCAGTCGTGCCGCCGGACGGCAGGCTGCTGGTGTTCGTGAACGGCGCCTACGGCCTGCGGATGGCTCAGATCGCCCGCCGCCTGCGCATCCCCTGCGTGACCATCACCCAGCCGGAGACCGAACCGGCCGATCTGGACGCCCTGGACCGCATGCTCGAGCGCGACCCCCTGATCACCCACGTGTGCATGGTCCACTGCGAAACCACGACCGGCCTGCTCAACCCCGCCCAGGAGGCCGGCCGGATCGTCCGTCGACACGGCCGCGTGTACATCCTCGATGCGATGTCCTCCTTCGCCGGCATCCCCATGGACATGGCCGGCGTCGGAGCCCACTTCCTCATCTCCTCGGCCAACAAGTGCATCCAGGGGGTGCCCGGCTTCGGCTTTGTCCTGGCCGAGACCGAGGCCCTGCGCCAGACCGCCGGGTGGGCCCGATCCCTCAGCCTGGACCTCTATGATCAGTGGCAGGAGATGGAGAACAAGGGCGGCAAGTGGCGCTACACCTCCCCCACCCACGTCGTGCGCGCGTTTCTGCAGGCCCTCTGCGAACTCGACGAGGAAGGCGGCGTCGCCGCGCGGCACCGGCGCTACGTCGAAAACCAGACCACGCTGGTTAAAGGCATGGCCCGCCTCGGCTTCCGGACGCTGCTGCCCCGCGAGCTGCAGTCGCCCATCATCACGTCGTTTCTCTACCCCGACCGCCCCGGTTTCTCGTTCGAAGCCCTTTATGAGGCCCTCAAGAAGCGGCGCTTCGTGATCTATCCCGGCAAGATCGGCCGGGCGGAAACCTTCCGCATCGGAACCATCGGCCATGTGTTCCCCGACGACATCCGCCTGCTGCTGACGGCCTTCGAGGAAGCAATGGACGAACTCGGCTGGAGCGCCTCCGGCCGCGCAAGTGCCTGAATCTCGCCGCGAACCGGATCTCAGGAGCCCGTCATGCAGTCCGCCCGCCGGCACCAGGCCCCCGTGGCCCCGTCGCCCCCGACCGCCCCGCCGTTCGTCGATCGCGTCACCGGTGGGGTCGCCCTCTGGGCGGTGCTCGCGGCCTTCGGCACCTACTTCTGCATGTACGCCTTCCGGAAACCCTTCACCGCCGCTGCATACGCCGAGACCAGGCTCTGGGGCCTGGACTACAAGTCCGTGCTGGTCTCGGCCCAGGTCATCGGCTACACGCTGTCCAAGTTCATCGGCATCCGCGTCATCGCCCAGATGATTCCCCGCCGCCGGGCGGCCGCGATCCTGATCCTGATCGGCCTGGCCCAGCTGTCGCTGCTGGGCTTCGGCCTGGTCGGGCCGCCCTGGAACTGGATATGCCTGTTCGCCAACGGCCTGCCGCTGGGCATGGTGTTCGGACTTGTGCTCGGCTTCCTGGAGGGCCGGCGCCTGACGGAAGCCCTCACCGCCGGCCTGTGCGCCAGCTTCATCTGCGCCGACGGCGCGGTCAAGTCCGTCGGGGCCTGGATCCTGTCGCTGGGGGTTTCGCAGTACTGGATGCCCGCCCTGACCGGGCTACTGTTCTGCGCCCCCCTGCTGCTGTTCGTCTGGATGCTCAGCCGCATACCGGCGCCCGACGCGGCCGACACCGCCGCCCGGGCGGTCCGGACGCCTATGTCGCGCCCCGAACGCAGGGCCGTGGTTGCACGCCTCGCCGGCGGACTCATCCCCCTGGTCGTCCTCTATACGCTGATCACCATCCTCCGCAGCGTTCGAGCGGACTTCGCCCCCGAGATCTGGCACGACCTCGGCCAGGCGCCGGATTCGGGCGTCTTCGCCCGCTCCGAGATGTGGGTCGCGATCGGCGTACTGCTGGTCAACGGATCCACCGTGCTAATCCGCGACAACCGCCGGGCCTTCCACTTCGCCCTGGCCATATGCCTGGCCGGGCTGCTGCTCATCGCCGGCACCCTCCTGGGTCTGCAGACCGGTACCGTCGGCGGCTTCCGGTTCATGGTGCTCACCGGACTGGGGCTGTACCTTCCCTACGTCGCGGTCCAGACCACCGTGTTCGAGCGGCTCATCGCCATGACCGGCGTCCGGGCCAACCTCGGCTTCCTCATGTACATCGCCGACGCCTTCGGCTACCTCGGCTACGTCGCGGTCATGCTCAGCCGAAACATGCTCCCGACAGGCGATGACTTCCTGAAGCCCTTCCAGCTGATGAGCTGGACCATCGCCGTCGGCGGCACGGGGTGCCTGCTGCTGACCTGGCGCCATTTCACCGACCCGGCCCCCCGCGTCGACCACGTGCCGGATGTTCAAGAGAGCCGCTGAGGGCTTTGCCGACGACAGGAAAACATCACCCGGCCGCCGGTACATGTCCGGGACGCCGGGTCCGGCTCCTTTTCGCGGAAGGCACCTTTCGCCCGCCACCGCCGCGGCCAACGCCCCCTAAGACCGGCCTTGCAATGCCTGCAAACCGCCCGAAAAGGTGCCTGGGCCGCTATCCTGTATGCCAACACGTACGGGCGCGCCGCCGCCTGCCTTTGTCGCCACTGGACGAACGTTAACCCCGAGCGCCCCTGCACGTGCAACTCAGACGAAGGGTTTTTCCAGCTCCAGGCAAGGCAGGACCAGCGGACCCCAGGGCACTTGGACCCCCGGGCGGGGATGCCCGCAGATCACGCGGTACTCGGCAGACCCGGCAACCGCGCGGCCATCCGCCGATCCACGCATGCGCTTCTTCAAAGACCGGCGAAGAGGCCACCGGCCGCACCCGGTGTCCTGCCCGGATCGCCGGCTGTCGTGACCGGCTCCTCCGCGCCTCAGCCGCCCCGCTCGCCCAGCCGGTGGTCGATCATCAGCAACAGATGCCCACGACCCTCAGCGGCCTCCAGCTGCCGGATGATCTCCTGAGCGGTCTTCTCCTCCTCGACCTGCTCGGTGATGAACCACTGGACCAGTACCTGGGCGGCGTAGTCCTTCTCGTTCAGTGCCACTTCATAGAGCTTGTGGATGGAGGCGGTAACCTTCTTCTCGTGCTCCAGGATGGCCTTGAAGGTCTTCTCCAGATCGCCGAACTCCACGGGCGGCTTCTCCATGGCCTCCAGGACCACGCGGCTGCCGCGGTCGAAGGCGTGCTCGGCCAGCTTCATGGCGTGGCCGACCTCCTCCCTGGCCTGCTGGCGAACCCATTTGGCCGCCCCGGGAAACTCCTGGGCCTCCAGGTGGGCCGACATCGCCATGTACAGGTAGGCTGATGCCAGCTCCTTGTTGACCTGATCGCTCAGAGCTTTCTCCATGTTCTTGGAAACCATAGGTTTACCTCCGTTGGTGGCCATAGCGAATCCCGTGTGTCCGTTGTCGATCCCGGGCGGCACACAGGGGATTATAGCCGCTGGGCGAATCCAGGCTAAGCCTCCAGGAATTCGGCGAAACCATGTGCTGAAAAGACTCTAGTCCCGCTATGACAAGCACTTGCAAGAAAAAAATTTTTTCCTGGACCCGCGTTTGACTTCCGATAACGGTCGGGGAATGATCCAATGACCTCACACAAAGCTTCCTTCTTTCCCAACGGGACCATCCTCCTCCGGTCCCGTTTTTTTTTGCCCTGCTCCACCACCCCTCGCCAAGCCCCCTGGCCAGCCCTTAAGACCTGACGACCTGAAGCCCCAAAGGCCGGCTTTCCGGAACAGCCCCATCTCCGGTTCATCGGCCAGGTCCAGCCGCCAATCTCCGGTCGCCAGGCCGCTTCCCCGGTACAGCCCCGAGTGCAGATGGCTCCCGGGCGACCGGCAAGGCAGCTGGCTGAGACAGCCCTGGGGCTGCGCTGTTCCTTCGATCCACCGACCTGCCGGCCGCCGGTCTTGAGCCCCCGGGACCGGCCGAGCGGTCTGGACCTGCCGGCCGGATCGGTCGCGGCTGGCCGCTGAGGGCTTCCGGCCATCCTTTTACAGCCTTGTCGCCGGCGTCATAAGCACGATCGGACGTGCTTAAAAACCTGTTATTACAGGACTTGTCGTTTCCAGAGGCCCTGAGGAGGCTTTTTTTCGGAACCGTGGTTGACTTCCTCCCATCTGCTGGGAATGATTCATTGACCGCCGAGGGGCGGTTCGTCTCGACTTGCCTTGGATGGAGAGACCAAGGGGGAGAGATCGAGACGGGGAGAGACTTGCCGGTCCGATTGGGAGAGATCCCAGGAGGAAAGAAAGAGCGCTGTCCGTGGGTGAGAGTGGATTTACCGGCACTCTTGCCGGGCCGGGATCTTCGGGGAGTTGATTCCGGCCGTTTTTTTGCGCGCATCGTCCGGACCTTCAGCCTGCCTGCCAGCCTCCGGGCTCTGCTCGATACGCAGCCTCGACCCGGCCGGGAATACCGGACCAGGCCGGACAAAGCCCCCCGCCTCCATGCCGGAGCCAAGCCCATCCCGCAGCCGGCCGCAGGATGCGGCGTCCACCCCGCGGGTGGCACCCCATATCGGCC
>CAZSYS010000117.1:0-11989 GCA_964611365.1 uncultured Planctomycetales bacterium | reverse complement strand
AGGGCCGTCGAAAGCCGCCCGGACGGCATGGATCTGCCTGGCGGCGGTCTGAGTGGGGGCCGCGGTGCGGTTGTGACAGCAGTTCAGCAGGTCGGGCAGTCTGGCCTGGGTGCGGGTCGCAGGGTTGCCGAGCGCGTCCGGCGCCACGCCGGATTCAGCGGGTCAGCCTGGCGGTTGACGGGGTGGCGGGCTGCGGATCCGGGCGAGCAGTGGGGTACAGGCAGCTCCTTTGGGCGCGGCGACCGCCGGCTTTCGCTTTTGCGGGGTCGCGGCCACAATGCCGGGCGGTGAGCACCGAGGGGCGGCTCGGGCAGCGATGGGTTCAGGCATGGAACCGACAAGCCGGGACTGTGGCTGCTGGGACTTCTGCCGCGGGATTCTGCCGGGCGTCTCGCGATCCTTCGCGCTGATCATTCCGATGTGTCCGCCGCCTCTGGATCGGGCCTTGTGCGTGGCCTATCTGCTGTGTCGGATTGCCGACACCATCGAGGACGAGCCGGATCTGGGGCCGTCGGCGCGGGAGTTCCTGTACGATGCGTATCTGGCGGCGGCGGCGCGGCCGGACGATGCGGATGCCGCCCACGTCTTTCTGAAGGGCTGGCCGGCGCCGCCGGCCGGCGCCGAGGGCCGGCTGATCGAGGGTTGCCGGCGGGTGCTGGAGGCGTTCGGGAGCCTGGAGCCCCGGCTGGCCGGGCCGATTCGCGATTGCCTGGAGGAAATGGTTACGGGCATGCGTCGTTCCCGCCCGGTGGAGACCCGCGGCGGGGTGCGTTTCCTGTGCGCGGACCTGGAGGATCTGGACCGCTACTGCCATTACGTGGCCGGCACGGTGGGGGTCATGTCGTCAAGGCTGTTCGAGGCCCACATGGCCCCGGGGGGGTTCCGGGCGGAGGATGCCTGGATGGAGCGGGGGCGGCGGATGGGTCTGGGCCTGCAGATGACCAACATCATCAAGGATTGCCGGATCGATGCCGCCCGGGGTGTGAGCTTCGTGCCGGCGTCGCTGGTGGAGTGCGGCGGCGGCGGGTACCGGCCGACCCCGACCGGGCTGGGCATCCTCATCCGGCATACCATCGGGCACCTGCGGGAGGCCATGGCCTATGTCCGCTCGGTCCCGCCACGGGAATCCGGCATCCGTGCTTTCCTGCTGGGCTCGCTGCTGCCGGCGATCGCCACGCTGGAGGTTGCGGCCTCGGACCGCTGGGAACAGCCGAAGATCGACCGCGTCAAGATGCGCGAGATCTTCGACTGGATTCGCCGGCACGGAGCCGACAACGACGCGGTGGCCGAGTGGTTCGAGTGGCACTGCCTGCGCACCCTGGCGGCGCTGGCCTGATTGCGTCGGCGGCCGTCGGAGCGATAATGCCGGCTTCCGCGTCACCGAGGCGCGCGGCCGGAGTGGTCATCCGGACGCGCCGACGGCTCCCGCGGGAGCAGGGCGAAACCACCCGATGGCCCGCACACGCCCTAAAGCATGGCTGGAGACGCTCTTTGCCGCGCCGGCCGGCGGGGAGGTGCTCAGCGACCGCTACGTCCACGTATCGCAGCGGCCGTGGCCCAGCCTGCTGTTCATCCTGCCGATGCTGCTGGTCTTCGAAGTCGGCACCGCCTGGCGCAATCACGGATACCCCAGCCCGCCGCCCCAGCTGGTGGCCACATACCTCATCGAGCTGCTGGTCAACCTCTTCGGCCGCAGTGCTTTTTACCTGCCGGGGCTGCTGGCCGGAGCCATCCTGCTGGCGGCGCACATCGTCGGGCGGCACCCGTGGCGCTTCGACATCTTCGTCCTGCCGGCGATGCTGGGGGAAAGCCTGATCAGCACCCTGCCCCTGTTCATGCTCGACCGGGTGCTGCATGCCGCCGTGCCGGCGTCCGCCGCGGCCTGCGACCAGCGCGTGGACCTGCTGATCCGGGGCCTGGGGGCGGGGATTTACGAGGAACTGGTCTTCCGGCTGATGCTCATCACCGGTCTGCAGATCCTGCTGGTCAATATCTGCCGCCTCCCGCGAAACGCCTCCATGGTGGCCGGCATCCTGGTGTCGGCGGGACTTTTTGCCGCCCAGCATCATCCGCCGCTGGGAGCCGAGCCGTTCGAGGCCGTGCGTTTCCTGTTTCGCACCGCCGCCGGCCTTTACCTGGCGGGACTGTTCGTGTTCCGGGGCTTCGGCATCGCCTGCGGGTGTCACGCCCTGTACAACGTGCTGGTGGTGACGGTGCGGGCGATCCAGGGCGCGTAGTCCGGGGGCAGAGGCCGCCGCCTGCGGGGTTCGTGCGAGGAACAGGCCGTTGTTCGTGTCCCGGGGTGCCTGATGACCAGAATCGATCCGGGGGACATCAAGGCGGTCAACGGCCTGCTGACGGAATGGGCCGGCGACCGGGAGGCGATCCGCCCGGTGGCCATCGACGAGCTCATCGTCGCCGCAGACGCCCTGGATGCCCTGGATGGCGTGGTGGACCGCCTGGCCGGCAGCAGGGCGGTGCTGGTGGTTCAGGACCGCACGGCGATCACCCGCGCGGGGGAGGATCTCAAGACCCTGGTGACCGCGCGGCTCGCGCGCCGCCGGCGGGTGGCTACCTGCAGGCTTCCGCTGGAGGGGGAAGGCGCGTTCCACGCCGACCTTGAGACCTCCCGGCGGATCGCGGTCGATCTCGGGCGCTATGGGGCGGTGGTGGCCGTCGGGTCCGGCAGCGTGACCGACGCGGCCAAGTATGCCCGGCACCTGGCGGCCAACGAAGGCGCCCCCACGGCCTTCGTCTGCTTTCCGACCGCTCCCAGCGTCACCGCCTTCACCTCGGCCCTGGCGGTGCTGAGCGTGGACGGCGTCAAGCGCACGCTGGATTCGCGTCCGCCGGACGCGGTAGTCTGCGACCTGCGCACGCTGGCCGACGCGCCCCGGAGCATGCTGGCGGCCGGCTTCGGCGACGTACTGGCCCGCAGCGTGGCTTACGGAGACTGGTATCTGGCCCATGAGACGGGCATGGACGACGCCTTCAGCCCGATCCCCAGCCGGCTGCTGGAGGACGCCGAACGCCGGATGATCGCCTGCGCCGACGGCGTCGCCGCGGGGGAGCCCGCCGCGGTGCGTGCGGTCCTGGAGGCCGTGCTGCTGGCGGGCATGGCCATGTCCGTGGTCAATGCCACCGCCCCGATCTCCGGCTGGGAGCACGTCATCAGCCACTTTCTGGACCTCACGGCCGCCCGTGACGGGCGCGAGCCGGCACTGCACGGCGGGCAGGTCGGGGCGGCCACGCTGGTTTCGGCCCGGGCCTACGAGCGTGCCTGGAAGCACCTGGATGTCGATCGTCTGGGCGCCGACGAAACGCCTGAGGAGGTCCGGGCGACGGACCGGGCCATCGAGCAGCTTGTGGGGGGCCTGGACTCCAGCGGCGCCCTGCTCGCGGAGATCCGGCGAGACCTGGAGAAGAAGCGGCTGCGCCGCCGGCGGACCGGTGACCGGCGGCGGGCCTTCGCCGCTCGCAAGCGGGCCGGCGAACTGGACGCCTTTATCGCGGCCAACGTTCGCGGAAGCGGCGCCGTCGAGGAGGCTCTGCGGCGGGCCGGTGCGCCGACGCGATGCGCGGCCCTGGATCGCCCCGTGCCTCCGCATACCGCCAGGCAGGCCGTGCGGTATGCCCACCTGATCCGGGCCCGGATGACTTTCGGCGATCTGCTGGCCTGGTCGGGCTGGCTGACGCAGGAGGCGGCGGATTCACTTCTGGACGCCGCCGACCGCTGAGGCTTGCGGACCGGTGGTCGGCGATCCCCCGACCGGCTGTTTATCCGCCGGCGGGCCTTCGGCCGGCTGGGTTTCCGGCGGCGGGGCGATCAATACCTGCTGGGGTTCGGCCTCCGGACCCTCCATATTTGCGGGCAGCACATAGACGTTGCCGGCCTTGTCGGCGAAGTACAGGTGCGACGCGGAGGGCTGCCCGGTATCGCCGTCGGCCCAGAAGACGTAGAAATCATCCCGTGCGCCCAGCGGATGGCGGGCATAGTTGTGATGCCGTTCGGCCGACGGGGTCAGTTCCAGCGGGCTCCAGGATCGGCCCATGTCGTCGCTGGTCCAGCGGATCATCCCTCCGCCGGCCGTCCTGGGCCGTACGCCGGGATCGGTGGGGGCGAACAGCCGCCAGATGAACCGTTCGGCCGTCAGGCAGCCGGCGTCGGCGTCGTGGTCCGACCGCAAGACGCCGGTCACTTCCCACTCGCTGATCGCCCACCGGGCCGTGGTCCACACCCGCGAGCGGTCGCGCGGCAGAATATCGTTGCGGTGGACCAGGATGTACAGGATCGCCGGCGCGCCGGCCTGGTCAAACAGCAGGTCCTGGAGGAACACCCGCCGGTTGAGCGCTGTGTAATCCCGCACCAGGGCGGGATTCTCGGCGCTGTCCAGCGGCAGCGACACCGGCTTGCGGTCGATGGTCTGCCAGGTGCGGCCGCCGTCGGGGGTTTCGATGTAGTACAGGTTCGTGCGCATGCCGGCAGCGGCGCCGGGCGGTACGTAGGTGAAGGCCAGGCCGACCTTGCTCTTGTGGATGCCGCTGATGCCATACTCCCCGTCGCCGAAGCTGCACACCGGCTGCGGGGCGGACCAGCTCCGGCCGTCCGGGCTGGTGAGCACGAACAGGCGCGGCTTATCCTGCTCCTTGCCGGTGACGATCGTCAGGAAGCCCTGACCGGGAAGCGCCCAGACCTGGGGGTACGAGAAGTCGCCCTCGGCCACGCGGGTGAACGCCTCGATGTCCCGCGGCCTGACGCTGCGGTAGACCGCGGCCGGGCCCGTGCCCTCGTGAGCGGCACGAAACAGCCAGAGGTGCCCCTGCTCGTCCAGGGCCACGGCGGCGCCGTTTCGGGGATCGCCGTTCTCCAGCTCCGCGATCATCGCCGGACGCGGCACGGTGCGACGGGCATGGTCGAAGAAGGCCAGCATGATGCCCGCCGGGTGCTGGACGTCGCCGGAAGCCGCCGGGGCACCGGCATAGACGAAAAACGTCCGGTTGGAGGCCGGATCGAAGACCGCCGTCGGCCGGATCCCGGAGGGCGCGGTCCCCAGACCGCCGCTGAAGGGGTAACCCAGCGTCGGGTGCGGCTCGCCTGGTCCGAACCACACACCCTGGTAGCCCGAAAGGCGTCTGGCGGGGACTTCTTCGGCCGGTCCGGATGCCGGCTGCAGCACCGGCTGGGCCGCTCCGGCGGCATTGAGACCCATCAGGATCACCGCGATGGGGCATCGGGGCATCGTCAAACCTCCGTCCGGGCCCGTCTTCGACCGGGCCTTGGGGCATGATATCGGCAGCCTCGGCGCCGTTCTACAGGGCCCCGGCGGCCGGAGAGGCCCCCCGGCGGGCGCGAGGCGGTATGCGGGGGGCCGTGAGGCTGACGCGGCGGATCCCCTCGCGCTGCCAGACCTGCAGCCAGGCCTCGTAAAGTCCGCGGGCCTGCGGATCGGTCCAGGTCAGACGCTCTGGAGCACCCCAGTAGAAGCTGACAAAGCCCGTGGCCCGCGGCGAGGCCGCCTCCAGGAGCGTTGCCAGAAGATCCGAGAGGTCGATCCGGGCCGGCGTCCACATCGGGTAGAACTCCTCGATCATGATCGGCTTGCCCTCCGGGACGGTCTGCAGCTGCCGTTGCCATTGTCGGCGGTTGTGGGCCAGGAAGTCGCCGTCGCCGGGGGGAATCTCGGGGTACAGGTGGAAGCAGTGGAAATCCACCGCATCGGCCACGGCCGACGGATGGAGGGCTCCGACGGTGACCAGGTGGTTGGGGTCGGCGGCCCGGATCACCGCGGCCAGCTCCCCGGCCCAGGCCGAAAGCAGCCCGGCGTGGAAGGCGAAGTACTCGCCGAAGCGCGGATCGGCGCGGTCGTACTTCGGCACCGCGACCGCGTCCCAGGACTCGCCCGGGCGGGGGAAGTCGGGCCAGCGGGCGGTCAGGGCGGCCGCGTCGGGGCAGGTCTGCTGAATATGCCGTGTCCACAGGAGGCTCGGCCGGCGCAGCGGGCGATGCACGTAGCAGAAGCGTCGTCCGGCCGGCATGTCGAAGCATCCGACGACCCACTCGTCGGTGTCGTCCCACGGGATCGCCGGTTCATTCTGCAGGTCGTAAGCAAAGACGACCGGATGGTCGCGGCAGTGCGAGGCGACCGTCCGCCAGAAGGTGGCGGCGGCGCGGCGCATGGCCGGGTCGTCGGCGTCGCGCAGCCAGGCCGGGATCTGCTGCGGATCCAGCATCGCCAGCCCGACCAGGATCAGCCGGATCCGCGCGCGGTGGGCGGCCTCCAGAAGCCGATCCAGCAGCGTAATGCCCTGCGGATCAACTTCGTCGGGGCCCGCGAGGATGCCGGAGGCAGGCAGAAAGACCCGCGCCACGTTGCCCCCGAGCCGGGCCATCTCAGCCAGGTCCTCGCGGACCACGTCCGGGTGGTCGCGCAAGGCCTCCTCCAGCAGCAGGTCGCGGCCGTCGATCACAGTCCGGTCGTAGTTGAAACCCCACGGGTAAAAAACCGCTCCGCGGGTTGCATGGTCGTCGTTGCAGGCGTCGATCGAGCCTGCCGGCAGCACGAAAGACTCTCCGACGACGCCCACGAACCGCTCGAAGGTGTCGTCTCGCGCGGCTGGAGTACAGCCTGCCGCCGGCAGCAGGCCTGCGATGATCGCAGACAGGACGGATCGCATGGCGGTATGATAACTCTGCGCGGTTGAGAGGCGATGCCGGGCATGCCCGGCTGCCGGCCGGCCGGAGTCGAACCCGGCGGGCGGCGCGGCCGGCGGGGAATCATCGAAAGGGCCGCCTGGGATGAACACGCAGCATCCGGAGCCTGGACTTATCGGAAAGATCATCAGGTATCCGTGGGCCCTTATCTTCGTCGCGGTTATACTGGCCTTTCCGGCCGTGGCCGTGTTCATGGGCTGGCGCGCCGCGGCCATGCTGATGGCCTGGCAGGAGGCCAGAGGCTGGGTGGAGACGCCGGCGACGATCGAGCACCTCGAACTCCAGATCCACGACGGCGGAGAAGGCACGACCTATGACGTGGACTGCCGCTACAGCTATGTCTTCAGCGGGCAGACCTTCCAGGGCACGCGCGTGGGCCTGGCGGAAGGCAGTGACAACATCGGATCCTGGCAGCGGACCACTTACGAGCGCCTCCGAAAGCACCACGAGGGCCTCGAGAGCGATCCGGTGTCCTGCTGGGTCAACCCCGACAACCCGCAGGAGGCCGTGCTGGACCGGGAACTCCGCTGGGGCCTTTTCCTGTTTCACCTGCTGTTTGTGGTGGTGTTCGGGGGCATCGGTCTGGCCTTCGCGTTGGTCCCGGTCTGGTGGCGGTGGGGCTCTGCCCGGCTGCAATCGCTGCAGGCCCGGTATCCCGACCAGCCTTGGCGCTGGAAGGCCGAATGGGCCGAGGGACGGCTCAAGCCCCGGGGGCCGGGGCCGGCCCTGTGGCTTCTGGCCGTCTTCTGGAACCTCGTGAGCGTGCCGGTGGCCGCGATCTTCGTACTGGGGGGAATGCGGGAGAAAAGGCTCTGGCCGCTGGCTCTCCTGTGCTTCCCGCTCGTGGGCGTCGGCCTGCTGGCCGCGGCCATTGTGCAGTCCCGTCGCTACCGGCGATTCCGCGGCAGCCGGCTGGAGCTTCACATCCTGCCGGGAGTCATCGGCGGACCCCTCCGCGGGACGCTGCACCTGGCCGGCGACCTGACCGGAATCGGGGACGTGGAACTGGCCCTGCAGTGCGTCCGGACCTTCGTCACCCGCCGTGGAGGCGAGTCGGAAACCAGGCAGGAGGTTTTGTGGGAGGAGAAACGCTCGGTCCCCACCGGCGGAACCACCTTCGGCATTACAGAGCTTGGGCTGCCGGTGGACTTCTCTATCCCTCATGGCTGCCGGCCCACGCATGAAACGGAGGTGTCCGACACCGTGCGCTGGCGACTGACGGCCCGGGCCGCACTTCCCGGGGCGGATCTCGATCTGAAGTTCGATGTGCCGGTGTTTCGCACGGCCGACAGCCGGCCTCCGGGGGATCAATCACCTGCCGGGCGGGGCCCCGGCCAGGCCGTGGCGGACGGGCCCGACTGGCCGCCGGGGTTTCAGCGGGGCGGTTGTTTGAGCCGATGGATTCTCCTATACTGCCGCGGAACGCCTGCGCCGGTCCATGCCGGCCGGTGACGGGCGATCCAGTCGGCCCCATCGTCTAGAGGCCCAGGACACCGGCTTTTCACGCCGGCAACGCGGGTTCGAATCCCGCTGGGGTCAATGCTGCAAGTCCATTCTTGACAATTGCTTGTGAACACCTGTCCCCTGTGAGTCCATCGCCCCGGCCGGTCAGGTCGGCATTCTGGACAGCGCGCCGGAAGGTCAGTCGAACCGCCACAGCCCGGCCTGGCGGGCCTGGCCAAGGGCGGTCTGCAGTCCGGCATCGCTGAGCCGGCGTCGCAGAGGATCGCCGGGAGGTGCCGCCCGGAGGATCGGGCCGCAGGGATGATACTGGCCCATGATGTTCACGAAGGTGTCGCGCGAGAGCCGGGCGAGCCAGTCGAAGATGGCAGCGCTTTCCTCCGGCAGGCCGGGCATGACCAGATGACGGACCAGCAGACCGCGACAGGCGGTGCCGTCCGGCCTGAAAACCAGGTCGCCGACCTGGCGATGCATCTCGGCGATGGCCGCCCGGGCCCGCTCACCATAATCCGGGGCGGTCAGGTATCGGGCGCACGGCCCGGCCGACCAGAGCTTGAAATCCGGCATGTACACATCGATCAGGCCGTCCAGCAGGCGCAGCGCGTGGATCGAATCGTAGCCGCTGGTGTTGTAGACGATCGGTACACACAGACCCCGCCCGGCCGCCACGGCCAGCGCCTCGATGATCTGGGGGATCACATGCGTGGGGGTCACGAAGTTGATGTTGTGGCAGCCGCGGGCCTGCAGCTGCAGCATCAGATCGGCGATCTGGCCGGCGGAGCACTCCCGCCCCTGGTCGCCATGGCTGAGCTCGACGTTCTGGCAGAACAGGCACCCCAGACTGCATCCGCCGAAGAAGATGGTGCCGCTTCCGTGCCGGCCCGAGAGGCAGGCCTCTTCACCCGGGTGGGCGAAGGCCGAGGCCACGCGTGCGAACCGGCCGGTGCGGCAGCGCCCCTGGCGGCCGGCCAGCCGGTCGACGCCGCAGGCCCGGGGGCATAAGTCGCAGGCCCGCAGCTTTTCGAGGGCCGCCTGCGCCCGTTCCGGCAGTGTCCGCAGAACGGTCTCCTGCCGGCAGGCGGGATGGAAGCTGTGGACCGTGAAGGTCTTCATGTCGCCATCATATCACCTCACGGACGGCCGGGACCGCAGCCGGGGCGCACCGTCCCGGCCGTGCAGGCGCCCCGGGTGGGGGACTGTCCGTGGGCGACCGTCGGTTGGGGTACGGGACGCACCACGGCCGGGAGCAGCCGGTCCTGACGGGGTTCGCACGGCATGGGAAGATGCGACCACCCGGCTGCCGGTGGTGCGCGGCGAAGTCGGACGCTTGAGCGCGGGTGGCAGGGTTTGCCCGGAAAGGCGTCATCGGCCACAATCGCGCCCCGGATGGTCACGGAATCGCAGACCGGCGCGGCTTCGCGGGACGCTCAGGGACGCGGGCAGGGCGAGACGCATTCCCCGGGCACCAGCGCGTGTTGCCCTGCGGCCGGGGGGTGCGCGGGCGAGCGCGGGGGGCCTGCCGGAGCGCGAAACCGCCGCGCGGCGCGGGCGTGGCTCCTGCTGACCGGCGCGGGCCTGCTGGGTGGCGTGCTGTTACGCGCGGACATCCTGCTGATGCGGTGGCGTTACGCCCTGGTCGGGCAGGACGGCCCGGACGGCCTCCTCAAGCAGTATGTCGAAGGCCTGCGTCATTTCGGGCAGGCCCCGGCCATCACGGTGGCGCTGCTGATCGCGGCCATGATCGACCGGCGACGCCGGGCCATCATCGCCACGGTGCTGCTGGCCCAGCTGGCGGCGTCGCTGGCCTACAATCCGCTGAAGGCCGTCGTCGGCCGCTACCGCCCGTTTGCCGCGATCGAGGCTGTCGGGCCGCTGGAGGGAATGCGTCCGGCGGACACCTGGCTGGGCTGGCGGCCGGGCAACCGCGAGAACCGCACGCAGTCTTTTCCGTCGGGCCATTCGGCCGCCGCGTTCGCGTTTGCCGGGATTCTGGCGTTTTTTTACCCGCGGTTGCGAGGGTTGTTCTGGGTGCTGGCTGCCGGGTGTGCGCTGAGCCGTTTCATCGACGGGGTGCACTGGCTCAGCGATTGCTGGTTCGGCGCGGCGATCGGCCTGCTTTCAGCCTGGATGGTCCTGTCTGTCGGCAGGCGGTCGGGGCCGTTGGATGGGCCCGTCGAGCCGGTGGCGGCCGACGGGACGCTGCGGGGCCGGGGGAGTCCGCGGGGCTACAATGCGTCGTGAAGCATCCATGCGCCGCCGCGGGGCGGCCGCAACATCTCACGTGAGGTGAAGGACCGTGACAACGTTGAAACCCGATCCTTCCTTGTGCTGCACGGGCAGGGTGGCCATCGTGGGCGTCGGGTCCGTGGGGGCGACGATCGCCCATACGCTGATGCTGCAGGGACTGGCCAACGAACTGGTGCTCATCGACGCCAACCGGGCCAAGTGCCAGGCGGAGGTCAAGGACCTGAACCACGGGCGGAGGTTCGCGCCGCCGGTGCGGATCATTGCCGGGACGCTGGAGGACTGCCGCGGCGCGGAAATCGTGGTGGTGACCGCCGGGGCCAAGCAGAAGCCGGGGCAGACCCGGCTGGACCTGGCCCAGACCAACGTGGCGATCTTCCGCGAGATGATCCCGGCGATTTCGGCGGCGGCCCCGGACGCCATCCTGCTGGTGGTGTCCAACCCGGTGGACCTGCTGACCTACGCCGCCCGGAAATGGTACTGCGGCCCGCGCGGGCGGGTCATCGGCTCGGGGACGGTGCTGGACAGCTCGCGGTTTGTCAGCCTGCTGGCCGAGCGGCTGGGGGTGGCCGTGCGGAACGTGCACGGCTACATCATCGGCGAGCACGGCGACAGCGAACTGCCGCTGTGGTCCAGCGTCCACATCGGCGTGATCCCCCTGGAGGAGTTCAGGCCGCCGGACCGCCCCCCGCTGAGCGAAGCGGAGCGTGCCGGGCTGTTTGACGCGGTCCGCTCGGCCGCCGCCGAGATCATCGCCGCCAAGGGGGCGACCAACTGGGCGGTGGGGCTGGCGGTGGCACGCATTGTCGAGGCCATCCGCCGCGATGAGAACGCGGTGCTGACCGTATCCCGGCTGATCGAGGACTACTGCGGGATTTCGGACGTCTGCCTGTCGGCGCCGTGCCTGGTCAACCGGCAAGGCGCCGGCCCGCCGCTGCCGATTCCGATGACCGAGGCGGAACGGCAGGCGCTGAGGGAATCGGCCGAGGTCCTGCGCCGGGCCGCCCGGGCCGCGGGTCTCTGAGCGGTGCCGCCGGTGGCGGACAGCCGGGCCGGCGGGCATGCCCGCTCCGGCGGCGTTATCATGTGGCCATGTTCAGTTTCCAGGTGACCAGCCGGGAACCCGGCGGCCGGGCACGCTGTGGCCTGCTGACGACCCCGCACGGCACGGTGCGGACGCCGGCGTTCATGCCGGTGGGCACGCGGGCGGCGGTCAAGGGGGTCTGGCCCGAGCAGGTTCGCCAGAGCGGGGCGGATATCCTGCTGGGCAACACCTATCACCTTGCCCAGCGGCCGGGGGCCGACGTCATCGCCGGGCTGGGCGGGTTGCATCGCTTCATGGCCTGGGACGGCCCGATTCTCACCGACAGCGGGGGTTACCAGGTGTTCTCCCTGGCGGCCCTTCGCCGGATCACCGACGACGGCGTAACCTTCCGGTCGCACATCGACGGCCAGTGGATCCGCCTCGACCCGGAATCGGCCACCGCCATTCAGAACCGGCTGGGGGCGGACATCATCATGGCCCTGGACGAGTGTCCTCCCGGGCAGGCCGACCGGGAGGCGGCTGCCCGG
>CAZSYS010000116.1:0-12004 GCA_964611365.1 uncultured Planctomycetales bacterium | reverse complement strand
GGTCAGGGCCGCGGAACACCGTCTTTCAGTCCCGCCGGCCCGAGCGTCACCGCGGCCAGCACGTCCCGGGGGCGCCGCGCCAGGTAGGCACGCACGTCCTCCACGGTCACCGCCTCCACCCGGGCGATCTTCTCCTCCAGCGGGATCGGCCGGCCGTAGAAGAACAGGTCGTCGGCCAGGCGCGAGGCCCGAGCCTGGGTGACGTCGCCGCGCGTCCGGGCCCGGGCCACGATACCGGTGATCGCCCGCCGCACCTCGGCCTCCGCGAGGTCCCGCCCCAGGCGGGCCACCTCGCCCAGCAGCGTCGCACAGGTCCGCTCGAGGTTCTCCGGCGTGGTCGAGGCCCCCAGGTGCACCGCCCCGCCCCGGCTGGGCTGGTCGCTCCAGGCGCCGACCCAGTACACCAGCCCCTGTTTCTCGCGCACCTCGGTGAACAGCCGCCCGCTCATGCCGCCGTCCAGCACGCCCAGAGCCACCTGCTCGACCGGAAAGTCCGGATCGGTGGCCGTGGCGCCGGGAAAGCACATCACCACATGGGTCTGCTCCAGATCCTTGGGGTGGTGCTCGTAGCCTCCCGACAGCTTCAGCTCAAAACCGGGGCGTGCGCCTTCCCCGGCCGGACCGTCGCCGCCAAACCCCTCGAACGCCCGCTCCAGCACGTCCGCGGCCGCGGAGGCCTCCACTGCCCCGGCCACGGCCGCCAGCATCCGCGGGGCCGCAAAGCACCGGCGCCAGTGCTCCACCAGCTGCGCCCGCCCGACTCCTGCGAGCGTCTCGGCCTCGCCGAGCACGTGCCGGTCCAGCGGCGGATTGTAGGCCCGTCGGTGCAGCAGCTTCCGGGCGAGCTCGGCCGGGTCGTCGGCCAGTGCGTCCAGTCCCTGCCGGGTCAGCTCCACGGCTACCCGGCAGGCGTCCTCCGGAAACGTCGGCGTGCGGATCATCTCGGCGTGCAGCTCGACGAGCCGTTCGAAGTGCTCCGGCAGGCACAGGCCCGCGAAGCGCATCAGCTCCCTCCCCGGGTGCGAGCCGTGGGCGGCGCCGATGGCGTCGAACGCATCGTTGAGCCCGCGCCCGTCGTGGCAGGCGGTGCCCTTGCTGATGGCCTCGTCCAGCACGTGGCAGAGCCCCAGATGCGCCGGCGGCTCGAACGCGAAACCGGCAAAGACCCGGATGTCCAGCGCGACCAGAGGCCGGCGGGGCATGGGCAGCACCGCCAGGGACAGGCCGCAGTCGAGGCGACGATGGTCGATGATCTCACGCATGCTTCTGCACCGCCGGGCCCGCCGCGGGCGCCGGTCTGCCGGCCGCAGGTCCCTGCGGCGTCGCGATCAGGTCAGGGGCTCCCCCAGCTGAGGGATCAGCTCGGCCAGCTTATCCTCCAGCAGGGCCGGGCTCCCGGCCTCCAGGTTCAGCCGCAGAATCGGTTCGGTGTTGGAGGACCGCACGTTGAACCACCAGTCGTCGTACTCCACGGTCAGCCCGTCCAGGTGGTCGATCCGGGCGTCGCCGTAGCGCCGGGCCAGCCGCTTGAGGGCGGCGGCGTGGTCCTCGTTGCGGAAGTTGCGCTCCCCGGAGCGGGCGTAGCGGCGCAGCGGAGCCGCCAGCTCGGCCAGGGGCTTGCCCGAGGAGGTCACCAGCCCCGCGACCTCCGCGAAAGCGATCATCGCCGAGTCGGAGTAGAAGTTCTCGCGGAAGTAATAGTGGCCGCTGAGCTCCCCCCCGAACACCGCCTTCGAGTCGGCCATCGCCTTCTTGATGAACGCGTGCCCGCACCGCTCCCGGCGCGGAATCCCGCCGGCCTGGCGGATCTCCTCGGCGACCAGGCGCGAGCAGCGGACGTCGTAGACCACCACCGACCCGGGAGCCTCGGCCAGGAAACGCCGGGCCAGCAGGGCGGTCAGCACGTCGCCCTCGATCACCCTCCCCTCGTGGTCCACGAATACGCAGCGGTCGGCGTCGCCGTCGAAACAGACGCCGAAGTCGGCCCGCGACCGCCCCATGCGGTCGATCAGCTGGCCGAGATTCGCCCGGACCAGCGGATCGGGGTCGTGGATGAAATCGCCGTTGTGCTCGAAGTTCAGCCGCACGATGTCCAGCCAGTCCACGTCCCCGAAAATGATCGGAAACCACCGCCCGGCCATGCCGTTGGAGGCGTCCACCACCACGCGCAGGGGCCGGCGGGAGCTGCGCCCCCCCTCCGGAGGCCGGAGAAAGCCCAGCACATAGGCCTTGTAGGCGGCGCCCAGATCCTGCTCCCGAAGCCCGCTGAGCGGCCCGCCGACGTGCCGCTGGGTGTTGCGGGCGATGCGGCTGATCTTGGTCAGGCCGGTGTCGGAACTGATCGGCCGGCCCTTCAGGCCGCAGAACTTGAAACCGTTGTAGCGCGCCGGGTTGTGGCTGGCGGTGACCTGGACCCCGCCGCAGCAGGTCAGCTGATTGACCGCGAACGCCAGCTGGGGCGTGTCGATCAGCCCGATGTCAATCACCGGCGAGCCGCCGGTCCGAAGCCCCTCGATCAGCGCCGCGGCCAGCTCCGGGCTGCTCTTGCGCATGTCGCGTCCGACCACCACGGCGGACTTCTCCGCCAGACTGCGGTCGTAGCCGCGCAGCACCGAACGCAGGAACTGGGCGGCGGCGTGCCCGATCCGCCAGGCGATGTCCGCGTTCAGCTCCTCCGGATACAGCCCGCGCACGTCGTAGGCCCGGAACACCTCCTCGATGCGATCGACGCGGGCCGCCGCGGGCTCGGCCGCCGCGGGGGAAGCGGTCACCGGCACCGGCGACACCACCCGCGCCGCAGGCCCCGGACCGGGTTCCGCGGAGCCCGGCGCGCCGCCCTGCTCGTCGTCGTTGAAGCGGCACCCCTTGCACTTGGGGAAGTTGACCCGCCGCCGCCCCCGGCAGACGGCATCGGAAATGCGGATCCGCTCCTCGCCGGGACAGTAGCGCTGGTACTCGGATTCCTGCTGCACGTCGCCCACCGGGGGAAAAACGATCCTGTTTTCGCCGGACAGAAGATTCTAGCAGAAAGCCGCGGCCGGGCCAGTCCCGGCTTGAACCCCGCCGGCGCGGCCTGAGGCGGCTTGACGGTCGCAGACACAGGCGGTTACCTTGCGGCCCGGCGAATCAGGACCTCTATGCCTCCGTTCCAGGGCGAGGATCAGACATGACCCATGCATTCGGCATCCTGTGGTCGGCAACCCTGCTGCTGGCGGCCGCCCCGGACCAGGGACCGTACGCCGCCTCCTGGGAATTGCTCGACCGCCGGCCAAGCCCGGCCTGGTTCGACGAGGCCAAGTTCGGCATCTTCATCCACTGGGGAGTCTACGCCGTGCCCTCCTGGGCGCCCAGGGACCAGTACGCCGAGTGGTACTGGCACTGGATCGAGCAGCCGGATCATCCCTGCCGCAGCTTCCACCTGACCACCTACGGCCCGAAGTTCCGCTACCAGGACTTCGCCCCCATGTTCAAGGCCGAACTGTTCGACCCGGTCGCCTGGGCCACGCTGTTCAAACGCGCCGGCGCCCGCTACGTCGCCCTCACCAGCAAACACCACGAGGGCTTCTGCCTCTGGCCCAGCCCCGACAGCTGGAACTGGAACAGCGTCGATGTCGGCCCGCACCGGGACCTGTGCGGCGAGCTGGCCGAGGCGGTCCGGGCCGCCGGACTCAGGATGGGCTTCTACTACTCGCTCTACGAGTGGTACCACCCGGTCTACCGGGCCGACGTCCACCGCTACGTCGCCGAACACATGCTGCCCCAGCTCAAAGACCTCGTCGTCCGCTACCGGCCCGCCCTGATCTTCGCCGACGGCGAGTGGGAACACCCCGCGTCCACCTGGCGCAGCGAGGAGTTCCTGGCCTGGCTGTTCAACGAGTCCCCCTGCCGGGAGGAGGTCGTGGTCAACGACCGCTGGGGCAAGGAGACCCGCACCCGCCACGGCGGTTACTACACCACCGAGTACGGCAAGCATGCCCAGGGCGAGGTCGGGGTCCGGCACAAGTGGGAGGAAAACCGCGGGCTGGGCCACTCCTACGGCTATAACCGCAACGAGACCTGTGAGGACTACACCCGCGCCGCCGACATCGTCTGGCTGCTGGTCGATACCGTCAGCCGCGGCGGGAACCTGCTGCTGAACGTCGGCCCGACCGCCGACGGACGCATCCCGGAGATCCAGCAGGAACGCCTTCTGCAGGTCGGCCAGTGGCTGGCCGCCAACGGCGAGGCCATCTACGCCACCCGCCCGTGGCGCCAGGCCGCCGAGGGCGACGACATCCGCTATACCACCCGCGAAAACACCGTCTACGCCATCGTCCGCAACCCGGCGGCATCCGCCCTGCGGCTCAAGACGCCCCAACCATCAGATCGATGGTCCGTCAGCCTGCTCGGACGGCCGGACCCGCTGACGGCCTCCCGGACCGAAGACGGACTGCAGATCGAGATGCCCCCCGGATGCCCGCCGGACCCCGGCGGTGTGCGGATCGCGGTCTTCAAGCTCGACGGTGTGCAGTAAGTCCGCGCCCCCCGGGAACCGGCCGGGCTTCAGCAGCCCCGGGACCGGTCGCCGCCCGGCGGCGCCGAAGCCCGAACGGCAGGCAGCGATTCAGGCAGGCCCGCCCGCTTCCCCGCCATAGGGCGCGGGGCGGTCGATATGCTCGGCGCGCGGGGCAACCTTCCGGTAACCCAGAAACCGGATGACCTCGAAGACTTCGCTCCAGGTCGGAAAAGGCCGCCGGTTGGCACGCTTATAGTCGTCGATCGCCAGGACGAACTCCAGGAGCTCGTCCGACATCTCCCCTTCCTCAGCCTCACGGCGGGTGTCGCTGCGCCGCCGCCCGGGACCGCGCCGCCGCTCCAGACCGGTGCGACGGTCTACCGAGGATCGACGCTCGCCCTGCCGACGCTCCAGGCCCCCACGGTCCTCCGGCGATTCAGCCATCGGTGTCTCCTTGGGCCGGCCGTTCGCAGTACAGGCCGCACGCCCGGCCGCCGCGCACTCCCGGCCTCTGCGCCGCCGGAACACAACCGGGCTCGGACTGCCTCGCCCCGCGGCTGTCCGCGCCCGCTCGGAGCACGAACCCGCCAGGCCCCCCGGGCAGCCGGGACGGCACCGCGACCCGGGCCCGGCAACCCTCACTCCTCCTCTTCTTCCTCCTCCTCGTCCTCCAGACTGTCGAACTCGTCGTCATCGACGTCGTCGAGGTCCTCGTCGTCCTCGTCGTCGAAGTACTCGAACTCGTCCTCGTCCTCCTCCTCCTCCTCTTCGTCCTCTTCCTCATCCTCGTCGTCGCGGGCCCCGAGCACCGGCGCAAACGCCTCGTGCCGCGAAACCAGGGCGAGGAAACGCCGCCGTTCCTCCTCGGCTTGGTCAAGAATCGAGATCATGACGTTCACCTCCGAACCGCACCGCGAGCCCCGCATCAGGCCGCTCTCAAGCAACGTCCGCCCACATTCGAACATCTGCACGCTCTCCATTGCGAAGAACACAAAGCCTGTGATCGGCCGATCGACCGCCCGGTCAACAGGTCCGCGGAAAGTGTATACCTCATTCGCAGGCCGTCAAGCCCCCGTCGATGGTTCGTAAACCCTTATGACGCAAGAGGATCGCAGCGACATGCCGGGATTCCCGACCCGGCCCCGCGGTCCCGGGGAACGACTTTCGGGCCGCGCCCGGCCCCGCCATCCCCACACCCGCACGCTCAGTCCGGCCCCGCCGATCGCGTCGCGACCGCCGAGCCAGGCCGCACCGCAAGCGTGATTCTGCCCAGCACCTGGCCGCCGTCACCGCTGGACTGCCAGATCCACAGGCCGGCAAGCCGCCCGGCTTCCAGGATCTCCCGCACGCTGCCGCATGCCTCAGGCGCCGGCCACGGCGCGTCCTCAGCGCCCGTCAGCACGAAAGGGATTCCGCTGCTTTTTCCCAGCCGTTCGGCCAGCTGCCGCCAGTCCTTCACAGATCGGTCAACCGCGACCCGTCTCTCCATCGGATCATCCGTTTCCGCACCGTCGGCCTGCAGACCCCCGCCGACAGGCCCGGAACCGCCGTCACCCGACAAGGCCGCCGGACGCACCGCCGGGCGGGCATAGATTACGCCGTCAAAGACGCCCGCCACACATCCCAGCTGAGCTTCCAACACCCGAATCAGGCCCTCAAGATCCGTCCCGGCGGACTGAACACTGATCATCGGTGCGTCCGCCAGCACCGCAGGATGCACCACCAGGTCGATGCCGAAGGCCGCCGACACATCCCGGGCCACGCGGGTGACGGGCGTGTCCGTCCAGGCCAGGTCCGCCCGTTGCCGACACGCCCGCCGGACGCGCTCGGCGGCCGCTTGACCGGCCACGGGCGAAAAGCCCGACCCCGCGACGCGCCAGACCCGCCCGAGCCGCTCCGGCACGGCCACCAGCAGCGTTTCCTCGACGAAAACCGCCTCCAGCCCGCCGGCCCGCGCGACCCAGCGCAGCGCCTCCTCCCCCGTCAGGTGCGCGGCGGCGATCCGGACCGGCGTCTGCAGGGCCGCGGAAGGAACCAAAGGATCCACCAGATGCGCCACCCCCAGCCGCGAGCACAAATCCGAAAGAGCCTGCCCCAGGGGAACTGCGCGCAGGTCCAGCGGACAGGGAGCCTCCAGATTCGCACCCCGGACGGGAACGGCCAGAACCGTCCAGCAGGCCGCCAGGATCACCGCCCGGGCGGCCGCGGTCATGGCCGGGCTCCCCGGCCGGCGCCGCCGCAGCCCCAGGCCGACCCGCGACGGTCGGACCCGGTATCCAGCCGGCCGGTCAACTCACGCACGCAGCCCAGCCCGTGCCGCCGCAGGTAGTCCTCCATGCCCGCCAGAACCCGGACCGGCACGCCCGGATCCACGAACAGGACCGTCCCGATCCCCACGGCCGTGGCTCCGGCGAGCATGAACGCGACGGCATCCCGCCAGTCCGTGATTCCCCCCATGCCGATCAGCGGTACCCCGGCCGGACCGGCCACCTCCCAGTACACCCGGTGCACCATGTGCAGGGCCAGCGGCCTGATCGCCGGACCGCTGAGCCCGCCGGTGACGTTGGCCAGCACGGGCCGGCACTTTTCGACATCGATCTCCATCCCCACGAAGGTGTTCACCAGCGACAGCGCATCGGCGCCGGCCTCGATCGCCGCCCGGGCCGTGGCGGTGATGTCGGTCACGTTCGGCGAGAGCTTCACCACCAGGACCGACCGCCGCACGACCCCGCGCACGCGGCGCACCAGCTCGCCCAGGGCCCCAGGGTCGCTGCCGAACACCAGCCCGTCGGCGACGTTGGGGCAGCTGACGTTCAGCTCCAGCCCGGCCACCGCCTCCAGCGGGTCCAGCCGCGCACAGACCGCCAGGTAATCCTCGATACGGTGCCCGGCCACATTGACGATCGCCGGAACCCCCAGCCCGGCCAGCACCGGCAGCTTTTCGGTCACGAAACGCTCGAGCCCGACGTTGGCCAGGCCGATGGCGTTCAGCATGCCCGCCGGGGTCTCGACGATCCGCGGCGGCGGGTTGCCCTTGCGCTCCTCGAGGGTCACGCTCTTGGTGGTGAACGCCCCCAGGCCCGACAGGTCCGCGAAAGGGGCGTACTCGTCGCCGTAGCCGCAGGTGCCCGACAGGGTGATCACCGGGTTGCGCAGGGTCAGCCGGCCGATCGTGACGCTCATGTCCGGGCGGGGACTCAACGGTCTGCTCCTTGCCCGCAAGCATCGAAGATCGCCCCGGGGGTGTCAAGCCGCGCCGGCGGGGGGCCGCGGGCCCCGGCTGGCGGACGGGGGGCTTTCGGTTATCATCCGGCGGCCGGAAGCAAGGAGCGGCCGTGGAACTCGACCTCCAGCGATTCTACAACATCAACCGGCGGGTGGTCATGTGGATCGCCTTCTTCGGCATCCTCTACCTGCTGCGCGACTTCTTCGCGGTCATGTTCCTGACGTTCATCTTCGGCTTCGTGATGCGCAAGGTCGCGGGCTTCATCGCCGCGACCACGCGCGTGCCGTACTGGAGCGCCGTGGTCGTGCCCTACCTGGTGGTGCTCACGCTCATCGTGCTGCTGATCACCGTCGCCCTGCCGAGGGTGATGGAGGAGGGCGTGCAGTTCTCCCGCAGCGTGCCGGCGCTGCTCCGCACCGTGGCCGGCGAAATCGCCTCCGCCGCCGAGCGCCACGGCATGGGCCCGGCGCTGGCCAATTACCTCCACGGTCCGGAACCCGCCTTGCCCGCCGAGGCTCCGGCCTCCCGGCCGCCGGCCGACGCCCCCGGCGCGGCGGAGGCTTCGCCGGCCGGTCCGCCCGCCCGGGCGATCGATCTGGACGCCCTGACCCGCAGCCTCCAGGAAGCCCTCTTCCGGTTTCTGCCCGCCGGCGAAGGCGCGCAGACCGGCCGCCGGTCCCTCCCTGATCTGCTGATCCGATCGGTCCAGCAGGGCGTCGGCGGCACTCTGCAGTTCCTGCTGGCGGTGCTGCTTTCCTTCCTGATCGTGCTGGACTACGACCGGCTGACCCGCGAGCTCGAGCAGTGGCGACAGAGCCCCGTCGGCCGCTTCTTCCAGGAAGCCGCCGCCAGCGTGGTGGAGTTCTCCTCCGTGGTCGGCACCGCTTTCCAGTGCCAGCTCATCATCGCCCTGCTCAACGCGGCCATCACCTGCGCCGGGCTCTTCCTGCTGGGCATTCAGCCCCTGTTTCTGCTGACCACCATCGTCTTTCTCCTCGGGCTGATCCCGGTGCTGGGCGTCTTCATCTCCTCGGTGCCGATCCTGCTCATCGCCTTCAACGATCACGGGCTCCGCCACGCCCTCATGGCCCTGGGCATGATCGTGGTCGTCCACCTGCTGGAAGCCTACGTCTTCAACCCGCGGATCTACGCCGCCCGCTTCCACCTCAACCCGGTGATCGTGCTGATCATCCTGCTGGTGGCCCACGAGACCTTCGGCGTCTGGGGCATGCTCCTGGGGATCCCGGTCTCGCACTACGTGCTGAACATCGCCCAGGTGCCCGCCATGCCGCGCCGCCGGCTCCGCCGGTTCCGCCGCCCCGCGCCGCAGGCCGGCCGCCCGCCGGAGCCGGACCGGCCCTGAACCTTCGGCGCGAACGCCGCCTCCGCCGCACAGGCCCCTGCGATCAGGTGGAATCATGCCCGCCGGGATCCGGCGGGCCGCGCAAGACCGGGCTCAGCGCAGCCGCTCGAGCACGATCATGGTCATGTCGTCGCGGGGCTGGAGGCTGCCCTCGGACTGCTCGACCTCCAGCGTGACGGCGCGCAGGAAATCGTGCAGCGGCAGCCCGGCGATCTCCTGCAGCCGCCGGCTGAACCGCCAGGCTCCGTCCCCGGGGGACTCCCGGCTGAGCAGCACGTCCTCCAGACCGTCGCTGTAGATGATGAACTTCGCGCCCGGCTCCAGCAGCAGCCGGTTGCTGGGAAACTCCTCGCCCGGAAAAATGCCCAGCAGCCCCCCGGTCGTTCGGGCCTCCCGGCAGGAACCGTCCGGGCCGACATGAATCGGGTAAGGGTGCCCCCCCCTGGAAAAGACCAGCTCGTGCGTGGCGGCATCCACCAGCGCGTAGCAGGCGGTCACGAACTGGCAGTTCGGCAGCTGCTGGTCCGACAGCTGGGCGTTCAACGCGGCCAGCACCTCGTGCGGAGGAACCAGCACGTAATGGTCGCCCGCGATCCGCTTGCCGGTCACCGCCTGCTTGATGAACATCGTCAGCAGGCCCGCCGCCACCCCGTGGCCCACGGCGTCCGCCAGGTACACGCCGATCCGCGACTCGTCCAGCCGCTGCACGTCGTAGACGTCCCCGGAAACCCACGACGCCGGCCGGTACAGCGCCGCGAAACGCAGGTCGCCGATCTCGGGAAAAGCCTTGGGCAGAAAGTCGCGCTGCAGCCGGCTGGCCAGACGCAGCTCCTGGTCGACTTCCACGAACTGCTGGTTCAGCTTCTTGCCCAGCCGCTGCATCCCGGCGACCTGCTGCTCCATCTCCGCCAGCAGCGGGCGGTACTCCCGGATCGTCGCCAGCCGCCCCCAGAGCTCGTCGGCGCTCGCCTCCGCCGGCACCGTGACGAAGGCGTCCCGCACGCCGGGCACCACCCCGGATGTGTCCGGCGACACGAACACCCCCCTCAGCCGGCTGGACACCATCGCGTCCGCCAGAAGCTCCAGTTCCGAAAGGTTCTGCTCGCCCAGGCCGGCCTCGCAGACCAGCACCGCCTCCACCCGGCTCACCAGCCCGGGGTCGCAGGCCTGACTCACCGTGGCGAAAACCGGATCGATCGGCCGCCCGGCCAGCATCGCCCGGACCGCCGCCGAAGCAGGCCGCTGCGGCCCGACCACCAGCAGCCGCAGCCGCGACGAACATTCCGCCGGCGGACAGGCAGCGGGTTGTACCGATAACGAGGACAGGATCGAAGGCTCCCGTGGCCGGGGCCCACGCCGGACGCCTTCCACGCCGACGCGAACCGCATGCGGCCCCGGTCATCGATTCGTCCGGTTACGGTGTCGCCTTGAGTATCCCCTCGGGGATTTCAGCCTTGCCCCCCGCGGCGATTCCGAGCCGCTGCAACAGCCCCGCCCGCACCTCCAGGGCCATCCGCGCCGGCTCCACGGAGGGATAGGTCCGCGTCTCCAGCGCCGCCATGGTGTGCGTCCTGACAATCACCCCGGCGCTGTTGAGGTAGGCGATGTCCAGGGGGGTGATGGTGTTGTACATCCAGAACGACAGCGGCCTTTCGTCCGAAAAGACGAACAGCATGCCGCGGTGGATCTCCGGTTCGCCCGGCCCGCCCGGAATCGGCGCCAACCGGCCCTCGGGAACCTGCATCAGGCCCCGCTCCACCTCCTCGGGCGTCCGGGCCACCCAGACCTCCAACGGATGACCCCCCAGCAGAATCCGGGCGGTCTCCATGTGGTCCAGATCATTCAGCGGACCGCTCGAGGCCGGCGGAGAACAACTCCAGCCGCCGCACAGCGGGAAGGCGATCATGGCTGCTCCCCAGACGGCTTTCCGCCACATCAGCCCCGGTTACCTCCCTGGACAGCAACCCCGCCGCCCATTCGCTCGGGCGCCCCCCTGCTCGCCCCGCCGACCCGGGTATCGAGCGCGAAATCCCTTCACGCGGGTATAGGTCCGTGCCGATTCAGTATAAAATCCCGCCGGGCGGTCAGGCAATTCCGGCGAGAACCGTGGGCGACCGCAGGCACGCTGCGTGCGGCGGGCTCACGATGGCTTTCAACCCGAAACGACGAGACTCACGATGCAACCCAAGCTGCTTGCCCACGGTATTGCTCTGTGCGCCGTCCTGGCCCTGGCCAGCGCCGCGGTCCGCGCCCAGGATCACGCCGGCCGGCCCGGCCAGGCGGCCACCACCGCTGATGACCATGCCGCCGGTCACCAACCCGCCCCCGGGCACGACGAACCTCAGACCCCCGGCGCACCTGAGACCCCCGCCGCCCAGGACGCTCATGGCGCTGCCCTGACTGCCGAATCCTCCGACCACGAAACGCCCGCGGCCGGCCACGAGACGGCTGAGGCCGGTCACGACGCCCACGACGCCCATGATGTCCATGACGCCCATGACCGGCACGACGCCCACGGCGAGCACGGCCCGGCGCCCTCGCTGCTGTCGGTCATCCCCTTCGTGGCCATTCTGCTGTGTATCGCCATCCTTCCTCTGGTCCCCAGCCTGGCCCACTGGTGGCACCACAACCGCAACAAGCTGCTGATCTCGGCCATCCTGGCGGCAGTCACGCTGGCCTGCTACTTCCTGCGGTCCCACGGGTTCCACGCCGACCCCGGTCTGCCCACCGTCCTGATGGTCCTGGATCACGCGGTGCTGGCCGAGTACGTGCCGTTCATCGTCCTGCTGTTCTCGCTGTACACCATCAGCGGCGGCATCCAGCTCCGCGGCGATCTGCGGGCCACGCCGATGACCAACACGACCTTCATCGGCCTGGGGGCCCTGCTGGCCAGCCTGGTCGGCACGACCGGAGCCTCCAT
>CAZSYS010000115.1:0-12017 GCA_964611365.1 uncultured Planctomycetales bacterium | reverse complement strand
AGACTGACGCCTGCTCGGTGCCGGAATGTTAAGGAAGCAGGTCAGCCGCAAGGCGAAGCTTGCAACCGAAGCACCGGTAAACGGCGGCCCTAACTATGAGGGTCCTAAGGTAGCGAAATTCCTTGTCGGGTAAGTTCCGACGCGCATGAATGGCGTAACGACTGGAGCACTGTCTCAAGGACCGACTCGGTGAAATTGGAATTGTGGTGAAGATACCACATACCCGCGGCAAGACGGAAAGACCCCGTGAACCTTCACTGTAGCCTGGTATTGGCCGCAGATATCGCATGCGTAGGATAGGTGGGAGGCGGTGATCCGGCAGTTCCGGCTGTCGGGGAGCCAACGTTGAAATACCACCCTTGTGCTATTTGTTTCCTAACCGCGTCCCGTGAAGCCGGGCGTGGGACAGTGCTAGGTGGGCAGTTTGACTGGGGCGGTCTCCTCCCAAAAGGTAACGGAGGAGCGCAAAGGTCGGCTCAGCGCGGTTGGCAATCGCGCGGAGAGTGCAAGGGCATAAGCCGGCTTAACTGCGAGACCGACGGGTCAAGCAGATACGAAAGTAGGCCCTAGTGATCCGGTAGTCCCGTGTGGAAGGGCTATCGCTCATCGGACAAAAGGTACTCCGGGGATAACAGGCTGATCTCCCCCGAGCGTCCATAGCGGCGGGGAGGTTTGGCACCTCGATGTCGGCCCATCGCATCCTGGGGCTGAAGGCGGTCCCAAGGGTTTGGCTGTTCGCCAATTAAAGCGGTACGCGAGCTGGGTTCAGACCGGCGTGAGCCAGGTCGGTCCCTATCTGCCGTGGGCGTACGAGACTTGAGAGGATATCTTCCTAGTACGAGAGGATTGGACGGTACCAGCCTCTGGTGTACCTGTTGTCCCGCTAGGGGCAGCGCAGGGTAGCTATGCTGGGAAAGGATAAACGCTGAATGCATCTAAGCGTGAAGCCCCCCTCGAGATGAGGTCTCGGTTGCTCTTCGGAGCATGAAGGCCCCTGGTAGACTACCAGGTCGATAGGCCGGGCGTGTAAGGGCAGAAATGCCTTGAGCTGACCGGTACTAATGGCCAAAGGCTTGGTCGTACGAATGACGGACTGTCCGGTCCGCGACCTTAAGGTTTGCGATCTTAAGGCCGCGGCCGCCGGCAACCCGTCAGGACGACGCCAGGGCACCATGATTTCGAACGGTTTGTCGCTCGATCGGGCGGTTCTGGCCGGGGCGACCCGCTACCTGCATCCACAGATCCGATGAAACCACCACCGCCGGGACGGCTCACCCCGCCCGGCGGTCTTTTTTGCGCTGCGGCTTGCGTGACGCCCCCCGGCGCCGATAGCATCGCCGCCGGAGACCGCCGCGCGGCGGGCCTGCGGAGACCGTAACTGTCCGGAGACCGGAGACCGGCATGGCCACCGGCCATATCGACGAAATGCTGCGGGAACTGACCCGCGGCTGCGAACGGGTGGACACCCTCGAGGAGCTCCGCCGCAAGCTCCAGCGGTCCGCCGACACCCGCCGGCCGCTGCGGGTCAAGCTCGGCCTGGATCCCACCGCGCCCGACATCCACCTGGGACACACCGTGGTTCTCCGCAAGATGCGCCGGTTCCAGGACGCCGGCCACCTGGCGGTCCTGATCATCGGCGACTACACCGCCCGCATCGGCGACCCCTCCGGACGCAGCAGGACCCGGCCGGTCCTCGACGAGGCGAGCATCCGCCGCAACGCCGAAACCTATTTCCAGCAGGCCGGCAGGGTTCTGGACACCTCTCCGGAGAAACTCGAGATCCGTTACAACAGCCAGTGGCTGGAACCCATGCGCTTTGCCGACGTGCTGCGCCTGGCCGGGCAGATGACCGTCGGGCAGATGCTCAAACGCGACGATTTCGCCCGCCGATTCAGGGCCGAAGCCCCCATCGGCGTCCATGAGTTCCTCTACCCGCTCATGCAGGGCTGGGACAGCGTCTGTATCGATGCCGACGTCGAACTGGGCGGAACCGACCAGCTCTTCAACAACCTCGTCGGCCGCGACCTGCAGCGCGCCGCCGGGCGCGAACCCCAGGTGGTCATGGTCATGCCCATCCTGGTCGGGCTCGACGGCCGCGAGAAGATGAGCAAGTCGCTGGGCAACTATGTCGGCGTCCAGGAGCCGCCCCACGACATGTTCGGCAAGCTCATGAGCATTCCCGACGAATGCATGGCCGGCTACTTTACCCTCCTGACGGATGAGTCCGACGCCCGGATCGCCGAACTCTGCGACCCCCGCCGGACCCATCCCATGGAGGCCAAGAAGCAGCTGGCCCAGGCGGTCACCGCCGCCTTCCACGGCCTCCAGGCCGCCGCCGGCGCCCGCACGGAGTGGGAGGCCATCCATCAGAAGAAGGCCGCCACCGGCGGGATCGTCGTCCCGGCCGACACGCCCACGGTGGTCGTGCCCGCCGAGATGTTCACCGACGGCGGAGTCCCCAAGCTCCGGCTGGTGGTGCACTGCGGCTTCGCCGCCAGCAACGGCGAGGCCCGGAGGCTCATCGCCGAGCAGGGCATCCGGCTCAACGGGCAGGTGGTGGAGGACTACAGCGGCACCCTGGCCGTGGCGACCGGCGATGTGCTGCAGCGGGGCAAGCGGCAGTTCGTCCGTCTGGAGGTCCACAGGCCCGGGTAGCCCGCGGCGGGGCGCAGGGGCCGCCGGCGGCCCCGGGGACGGGCCCGGGCGACCGACGCCGTGATCCGCCCGGCACCGGACGGGCGGCCTGTTCGAACGAAAACGGCCTGCGGAAGCGGCCGGACCGGATCGGAGATGCGGTCATGAAACTGCCCGAACTGGATTCCCCGGAAAGCTACGGGGGGCTGTACGTCTTCGATTTCGGCGATCACGTCGCCGTGGGCTACACCGCCGACGAGATCGCCGTGCTGGTCGAATCCGAGCGGTTCGCCGGCGGAAAGATCTACCGCATCCACCGGGCGCTGCCGGACGGCACCATGGAACTGCAGGGCGTGCCCCGCCAGCGGTTTCAGTGCGAAGCGGGGCTGTTCTTCCTCCGCGCCGACGAGCACCGGGCCCGCGCCGACTTCGACGAGCTCGCCCGGCTGGCGGCCGCCGACGGGCCCCCCTGCCGCATGAAAGCCCACCTCGCCCGACTGGCCGGCCCGCAGGCCCGGCTGGTCACCGCGATCATCTACCCGGCCGAGTACGACCCGGAGGTCTCCGCCTGGCTGATCCGCCTGGACTACCGCGGCGGCGACACCGTCGAGGGCGGCGTCAGCCGCGTGACCGACTACTATGCCGCGGCGCCGCAGGTGATCGACCGCCGCCAGTGGTGGCCGGCGCGATCCGCCTCGCGCACCGCCGACGAGGTGCTGGCCACGACCCATCTGGCCCTGCAGCGCAGGCCGGCCTGAGGGCGGCCGGTCGGGCCGGGCGGGGCGGAATCGGGTATCATCATCCCGGCGTTCCGGTGCGGGTACGGCGCGGGCCCGTCGGAACGGAGTTCGGTTCCATGCGACCATTCACCCTCGGCCCCCTGGCGCCGGCGGCCTGCGGGCTGCTGCTGTTGTCCGGCCCGAGCCCATGTCCGGGCCAGGGTTCTCCGTCCGTCGATATCGCCGGGGCTCAGACCGCCTCGGCCGCGGCCTCCGCGCCTGCCCCGGCGGCGACCACGCGGCCGGAAAGCGGTGCCGGACCGGAGATCACCGTGGCGGCGGCCCAGGAGCGGCTTGCCCAGCTGGAGGCCGACACCTCGCTGGCCGGGGAGACCAGGAGCCGGGCGATTGAACTGGTCCGCCAGGCCCTCGAGCAGGCCCGGCATGCCGAGGAGTGGTGGGCCAGGGCCGCGGCCTTCGAGCGGACTTCGGCGCAGGCTCCCGATCGACTCAAGGCGCTCAAGGCGGCGCTGGACCTGCCGGCCTCGGCTCCGGCCATCGCGGTGCCGGCCGAAGCCACCCTCGGGCAGCTGGAGCAGGAACTGCGCAAGGCCGAAGCCTTCCTCGCCGAGCAGCGTAGCCGGCTGGCCGAGTGGGAGCGCGAGCCGCAGCGGCGTCTGGACCGCCGGGCCGAGATTGCGGTGGTTCAGCGTCAGCTGCGCGAGCGGCTGGAACAGGCCCAGCGGGACCTGGAACCGGTTTCCTCCGACGAAGTCCCGGCGCTGGTGGCCGCCCGACGGCTGCAGGCCATGGCCCGTGCCGAGGCGGCCCGGCAGGAGATGGCCGCCTGCGAGCGCGAACTGGCCAGCTACGACGCCACCCTGGAGATCGTCGCCGCGCAGCGCGACCTGGCGGCCCGGTCGGTGACCCAGGCGGAGCGGGTGGTGGGGCTTTGGCGCGACGCCGTGGCCGCCCGTCGCCGCGCCGAGGCCGAACGGCAGCAGCGCGAAGCCCGGGCGGCCAGCGAAACGGCCGCCCTGAGCCTGCCGACGGCTCAGCGGCTGGCGGAGCGCAACCTCCAGCTGGCCGAGATGCGCAAGGCCCTGACGCTGCGGATCGAGGAGGTCGCCGGCGATCTGGAGGAGGCCGGGCGGCTGCTCAAGGACATCCGCGGGGATTTTGAGAACGTCCAGGTGCGCGTGCGCCGGGGCGGGGCGAGCCAGACCACGAGCCTGCTGCTCCGCGGACGCCGGGCGGGGCTTCCGGATCTGCGCCTGCGGCGGCTGAACAACGCCCGCATCCACGATGAGATGACCGTCGTTCAGCAGACGCTGATGAGTCTGGAGGAGGAGCGGTCCGGCCTGGCCGACATTGACGAGCTGATCCGCAGGGAGACCCAGCGGCTGGATGACACCTTTGACGCCCGCGGGCACCGGGAAGTCGCCGAGGCGCTGCGCGCCCAGTACACCCGGCAGCGCGACTTTCTGGATGCCCTGATCGTGGATTACAACGCCTACTTCAACCGGCTCGGCGACCTGGACCTGGTCGAGCGCGAGCTGATCGCGGCCGTCGCCGAGTATCGCGACTTTATCAGCCGCACCGTCCTGTGGACGCGCAGCGACCTGCCCTTCGCCCCGGCTCATCTGCCCGCGGCCGGACAGGCGCTGATGGGGTTGCTGAGGTTGCAGGGCTGGGCGGACACGCTCGGCGTCCTGCGCCGCGACGCCGTGGAGCATCCTGTCGCCGCAGCCGCCTCGGTCATCCTCGTGGCCGGGCTGTTCTTCGGGCGGTCGCGGATGATCCGCTCGCTGGAGGCCTTGGGACGCCAGGTCGAGCGGCGTGCCGACGCGTCGTTTCTGCCGACGCTGCGCGCGCTGGTGCTGACGGTGCTGCTGGCGGCGCCCTGGCCGGTGGTGGTGTACCTGTCGGGATGGCGGCTGGACCTGGCCGGGGACGCATCGGCTTTCGCCAAGGCGGTGGGCTCGGCCTGCGAGGGGATTGCGCTGCCGCTGGCCCTGCTGCTGCTGTTCCGGCAGATCTGCCGCCGGGACGGGCTGGCCGCCGGCCATCTGGGCTGGTCGCCGCAGAATCTGCGTCTGCTGCGGCGGCACATGTGGTGGGCGATTCCGGTCTTCCCGGTCTGCAACTTCGTCGTGCTGATGCTGGAGGCTTTGGACGACGAAGCCGCCAAGGGATCGCTGGGGCGGCTGGCGTTTGTCGCGGCCCTGGCGGCGGTGTCCGTCTTCGCGGTCCTGGTGCTGAGCCCCGGCCGGGGGGTGCTGGCCGGGCCGAGGTGGGCGGTTCGCGGCAGCTGGGCCTACCGGCTGCGGCATCCGCTGTACTGGACGGCGGCCGGGTTTCCGCTGCTGGTGGCCGGCCTGGTCCTGGCGGGTTACCACCACGGCGGACTGGAGTTGATGCGGCGGCTGGAGGCCACGTTGTGGCTGGTGCTGTTTTTCGTGGTGTTCAAGGACCTGGCCCGGCTGTGGCTGCGGCTGTCACACCGATTTCTGGCGATGCGGCTGGCCCGTCGCCGCCGCGAGGAGAGCCTGCGTGCGGAATCGGGCCAGGCGGCGACCCATGCGGGCGCGGAGTCGGCGGTCGACCTCCCGCAGATGGCGGCCCGGGCCGGCGTGCTCCTGGAAGGCCTGATGCTGGTCGGTCTGGCCGGGTGCCTGTGGGCGGTCTGGAGCGACGTGACCCCCGCGCTGCGGGTGCTGAAGACCGTCGAGTTGTGGTCCACGACATCCACCGGCACCGCCGCGGTCTCCCGCCCGGACGGCACGACCGTGCAGGAGGCCGTCGTGGCCACCCGCAGGATCACGCTGGCCGACCTGGCGCTGGCCGTGCTGGTCGGTCTGGGGGCCTGGGTGGCGGCGCGCGACGGCCCGGCGTTCCTGGAGATGTCGATCCTGCGGCGTTTTCATCTGGATGCCGGGGCCCGCTACGCGGTGACCACGGTCTTCCAGTACGCCATCTCGGTCGTCGGCATCGTCGTGGTCTTCGGCATCCTCGGCGTGAGCTGGTCCAGCGTCCAGTGGCTGATCGCCGCGGGGACCGTCGGGCTGGGCTTCGGTCTCCAGGAGATCTTCGCCAACTTCGTGTCCGGGCTGATCCTGCTGATCGAGCGTCCGATCCGCATCGGCGACACGGTGACGGTGGGGGACATCACCGGGACGGTGACGCGGATCCAGATCCGGGCGACCACGATCACCGACTGGGACCGCAAGGAGCTGATCATCCCCAACCGGGAGTTCGTGACCGGCAAGGTCGTCAACTGGGCGCTGACCGATCCGATCCTGCGGCTGACCATCCGCGTGGGCGTGGCCTACGGGAGCGACACCGCCCTGGTCGAGCGGACGCTGCTGGCGGTGGCCGCCGCCCACCCCGGCGTGCTGAAGGATCCTCCCCCGTCGGCCCTGTTCATGTCCTTCGGGGCCAGTTCGCTGGATTTCGAGCTCCGGGTCTTCGTGCCCCGCGTGGACCAGCTGCTGACCACCCGGCACGACCTGCACCGCGAGATTGACCGGGCCTTCCGCGAGGCCGGCATCGAGATCGCCTTCCCGCAGCAGGATGTGCATGTGCGCAGCATTCGCGATGTGCTGCCGATCACCCGGGCCGCCGGCCGGCCGGAAGGCGGGGCATCGACGTGAACCGGGCGGCTGTCGACCGCCCCGGCGCGGCGGTACAATCCGCCGCATGAAGCCGCAGATACCGGATCTGGCCGGCCGCCGGGTGGTGGTCATGGGGCTGGGGCATTTCGGCGGCGGCATCGCCGCGGCCCGCTGGCTGTGCGCCGCCGGCGCCCGGGTCACGGTCACCGACCTGGCCGGAGCCGACCGGCTGGCCGCCAGCCTCGAACAGCTCCGGGACCTGCCGATCACCTATCGCCTCGGCGGGCACGATCCCGCGGACCTGGACGACTGCGACCTCCTGGTGATCAGCCCGGCGGTGCCCCGCGACCGCTCGGAGTTCGTCCGCCTGGCTGTGCAGCGCGGCGTGCCGCTGTCCAGCGAGATGAACCTCTTCCTCGAGCGTTGCCCGGTCCGCCGGGTGATCGGCGTGACCGGCTCGGCCGGCAAGAGCACCACCACGGCGATGATCGGTTCGATCCTCCAGTCCGCGGTGAGCGCCGGTCTGGCCCGCCGGGCCTGGACCGGAGGCAACATCGGGCATTCGCTCCTGGGCGACCTGCCGGCGATGAGCCCTGAGGACCTGATGGTGCTGGAACTCTCCAGTTTCCAGCTGGAGGACCTGGCCGCACTGGCCTGGAGCCCGCCGCGGGCCGTGATCACCAACATCCGCCCCAACCACCTCGACCGCCACGGCACGCTGGAGAACTACGCCGCCGCCAAGCTCAACCTCGTCCGGCATCAGTCCCCCGACGGCGTGGTCCTCATCCCGGCCGGCGACGCGGAGCTGCGCGCCCGCCTGGAACGCGCCGGCGCCGGCCCGCGCATCCGCGAGGCGGTCTTTGATCCGGCCTTTGCCGAGGCCGTGCATCCGCCGGGCCCGCACAACCGCGTCAATGCCGCACTGGCGATCGCCGCCGCCCGCTCGCTGGGCCTCCCCGACGACGTGATCCGCGCCGGGCTCGACGGCTTCGCCGGCCTGCCGCACCGCCTGGAGTTCGTGGCCGCACGCGACGGCGTGCGCTGGTACAACGATTCCAAGTCCACCACGCCGGAATCGACGCGCCTGGCCGTCGACGCCTTCGAGGAGCCGGTGATCGTGCTGGTCGGCGGGGCCGACAAGGGCATGTCGTTCGCGGAGTTGGGCGAATATATGTCACTAAAGGCCAGGGCGGTGATCGGCTACGGGGCGATGGGTCCGACGATCCTCGAGGCGGTCCGCCGGCACGTTCCCCCCGGGACCGCCGACATCCGCTGGGCCGCCGGCCTGGAGGAGGCCGTGCGGATCGCCCGTGGTCTGGCCGTGCCCGGCGACGTGGTGGTGCTTTCGCCGGCCTGCACCAGCTACGACATGTTCGCCAACTACGAGGAGCGCGGCGAGGTCTTCCGCCGGCTGGTGCGGGCCGATTGACCCCCTGGCGGCGGTCCGGCGGGGTCGGGCGGGCACCGGCAACTCTTGCCGCCGGCAGGCAAGCTTTGCGCCGGGCGCAGCCCGTGCCGGGCTTCTTTCGGTTTCGAGACCTCCCATTTTAACAATTCTTCTAATTCGTTATTTGAAAGCAGGTTACACGAAAAACGCCCATCCTGTGGCTCCAGCAATTCCCGTGCCGCGAGTCCCTGGCACGGCAGTTGCGTAGCGACGCGGGTCGGTGGCCACGCGCATCCGCCGCAGCGTCGGCGGCGCGGAGTCTGCGGCCGCCGGCTGTGTGCATGGAGTGTGCCGATGGGCAGGCGAATGGTTCGCCAGGCAATGGATGGCATCGCGGGGTCCACGGACTGGACCACCATCGGCGCACGCATCCGGCGTGCGGCGGAGCTGGCCGGGGCGATTCACATGCTCCAGCGGGCCAGGATCGCCCGACCGGCCCGGAATGCCGGGGGCGTGACCGGGTCGGGCGGCCGGGAAGAACCGGTGGGCGGCTGAGGCAGGGCCTGGCGTGATTTACGGCTTGTACCAGTCCGCGGGAGGTCTGCAGTTGAACCAGTATCGGCTGGAGGTGCTGGCCAACAACCTGGCCAACGCCTCCACGCCGGGCTTCAAGCACGATCTCACCCTGGTCCGCGAGCGGCCTGTGGAAACCCGCGAGCGGCCGGGCGACCCCGGGCTGCGGCACCGGACGCTGGACGGCCTGACCGGTGGATCGCTGGTGGCGCCGACGGTGACCTCCTTCGAGCAGGGGGCCCTGGAACGCACCGGCGGACCGCTGGACGCGGCCCTGGTGGGCGACGGCTTTTTCACCGTCCAGGACGGCCAGGAGGTGCGCTACACCCGCGACGGGCGATTCGAGGTGAACGCCGAGGGCCGGCTGGTCACCGCCGCCGGCGGGCTGCCGGTGCTCAGCGACGAGGGGGTGCCGATCGAGGTGCCGGCCGAGGCCTCCGGGCCGCTGCGCCTGGACGCCGACGGCAGCCTCCGGGCCGGATCCGTCCGGGTGGCCCGGATCGGGGTGGTCGACGTCGATGACCGAAGCCGGCTGGTCAAGCTCGGTGGCGGTCTGCTGAAGGCCGAGGGCACCGAAACGCGCCCCGCGCGGGCGGCGGTTCGCCCCGGCTTCATCGAGAGTTCGACGGTCGATCCGGCCGGAGCCATGGTCTCGATGATCGAGGTCAGCCGGGCCTACCAGATGAATGCCACGATGATCGGCCTGGCGGACGCGACGCTGGCCCGGGCGGTGAATGACATCGCCCGGCTGCGGTGACGGGCATCTGACGGACAGGCAGGGAAGCTGACGCGATGGCAGTGACGGCATTGCATGCGGCCGCGACGGGCATGAAGGCCCTCGACGAGAAGCTCAACGTCGTGGCCAACAACATCGCCAACATCAACACCGTCGGCTTCAAGAGGTCGCGGGTCAACTTCGAGGATCTGTTCTATCAGGTGCGGCGCGAGCCGGGTGTGCGCGACGTGAACGACGAGCCCAGCCCCCACGGGATCCTGGTGGGTCTGGGGGTGCAGGTTTCCGGTACGCAGCTGAACTTCGAACAGGGCACGGTGGACCCGACCGGCAAGAAGCTGGACCTGGCCATTGACGGCGAGGGCTTCTTTCAGGTGATGACCTACTACAACGGGCAGCAGACCGTGGCCTACACGCGGGCGGGCAACTTCGTCCGCAACGCCAACGGCTACCTGGTGCTGGCCAACAGCGAAGGCTCGATGCTGGAGCCGCCCATCACCCTGCCGGAGGACACGATTGAAAGCAGCATCACCGTGGGCCGGGACGGCAAGGTGATCGTCAAGCAGCCCGGGGGCGGGCCGGAAGGCACCGAGGTCGGCCAGATCCAGCTGGCCCGGTTCGTGAACCCCGAGGGTCTGCTGCAGGTCGGCAAGAACCTGTTCGTGGAATCGGAAGCTTCCGGCACGCCCATCGAGGGCAACCCCCTGGAGGAGGGCCTGGGCGGGCTGATTCAGGGGCACCTGGAGGGCAGCAACGTGGAGCCGGTGCGGGAACTGGTGGAGCTGATTTTTACGCAGCGCGGGTTCGAGCTGAACTCGCAGGTCGTGCAGAGCGCCGACGAGGCCCTGCGGGCGATCGCGCTGCTGCGACGGTAATCCGGTCAGCGCGGGCGGATGAGCCCGCCGGGACGGTGACGGAAGAACGCGGCTGCGGCCGCAGACCAGCGGGAGGCCCGATCGGGCAAGTGTGAATGCAGGACGCACCGGGCCCCGGACACGGGCGGGCCCGGGGCACCATCAGCGACGCGGAGGTCGTCCATGCAGGATGCGCGATGGCACATGTCGGCTGAATGCGGGAGCCAGGTGGCCGGACGGATGGTCCGCGCCGGACTGGCGGCGGTGCTGGCCGCGTGGGGGCCGGCTCTGCCCGCATCGGCCGCGTCCGCCGCTTCCGGCGAGACGGTGGTGCATCTGTACCCCTCGGCCACGGTCTGCGGCGACGAGGTTCGCCTGGCGGACGTGGCCTCGCTTCACGGCGAGGGCGCCGAGCTGGCCGCCGGCTGGACGGTGGCCGCGGCTCCGCCCGCCGGGGAGCGGAGCGTCCTTCCGCTGGCGGAACTGCGAAACCTTCTGGCCGCCGGCGGGGCCAACCTGGGCCGGTGGACCTTCCGCGGCAGTCTGGCCTGCGAAATCCGCCGTCCGGCCGACGGCGCGGCTTCCCGTCCGGCCCCGGAGGCCTCCGGCGGCACGATCCTGCCGTCGGGTCCGACGACCCGGCCTGCTCCCGCGTCCCGAACTGCCGCCGAGCCGGCCTCGACCACCCGCCCGGCCGGCCCGGCCCCGGCCCACACGCTTGAACAGGCGATCCGGGAGCGCATCGCCGTGCGGCTCAGCGACCTGGGCGGCACGCCGGTGGTTCGTTTCGGCGCCGGCCTGGCCCGTTCGCTCGGCCTGGCCAGTCCGCCGTATGAGTTCCGGATCAGCGACCGGGGCGAGCGGCTGCTGGGCATGGTGCCGCTGGAGGTCGGGGTCTACGAGCACGGCCGGCTGCGGCAGCAGCTCACCGCGCTGGTGGAGGTGTCGGTGAACCGGAACGTGGTGGTGGCCGCCGGCCCGATCAACACCGGCCAGATCATCGATCGGGACGACCTGGCGGTCGAGCCGCGCAGCTTCACCCGGGCCGAGGGGCTCGGCACGTCGGACCCCGGGGTCTTCATCGGCCAGCGGGCCCGGACGCTGATCGCCCGGGGGACGGTGCTGGAGGCCCGCGACATCGAGCCGGTGCCGCTGGTGTCGCGCAACGACCTGGTGACGGTGTGGGCCGGCCAGGGCGGTCTGCGGATCAAGATGGTGGCCCGGGCGCTGTCGGAGGCCGGCTACGGCCAGCCGGTGACGCTGAAGAACGAGTCCTCCCGGGAGACGTTCGTGGCCACGGTGACCGGCCCGCGTGCCGCCGAGATTTCGGCCGGCGGCGGCGGTCAGCCCGCAGGGGGTGGGCGATGATGCGGCGCGTGCTGATGGTCCTGGTGGCGGCCTGGGCGATGGCGGTGCCGCGGGCCCAGGCGCAGAGCTCCTCGCTCCTGCGCACCCCGCCGGCCCGGTCGACGCATTCGCTGGCCGTCCGGAACGGCCAGGGGC
>CAZSYS010000114.1:6615-12121 GCA_964611365.1 uncultured Planctomycetales bacterium | reverse complement strand
CGCGGAACGCGACTTCGGCCTACGCGCGTAACGGCGCGCCGCCGGCGGATGGAGCCGTGCTTATCGGCCGTGCCACCCGCCGGCAGCGGCCACCCGCCGGCAACGTCCGGCATGCCACCGCCGGCGATCGGCCCCCGGAAATGGGGCATTTGCACGGCCAACTCCCCGGACCGGCCGGTCATAGAATCGGTGCCTGTCGCATCGGGGCACACGACAACAACCATCGTCGGGGGGGGAACGACCGGGATCGAGCCCGGCGCCGGTCCCGCAAAGCCGGCGGCCGAGCGTCCGGTTCACGTCGCTCGATCCGCTTGCTCGAGCGGCCGCAAACGTGGCGCCGCAGGTCTCAAGCCGCCCGGCTCACCTGCCCGGGTTCAGGCAGCGCCTGCTCCGCGTCGCGCGGGGAACGGCGGCCGCGACCGGGGGGCCTCAGTGGTCCGGCCGGGCCGCACGGAAGTCGGGGTTGATCCCGACAGGCATCGGCGGAGGGGAATGCGTGCTAAGCGGCAACGACATGGAAAACGTGAAGGACAGGAATGGCGACCGGATCGGGCCGGCCCCGTGGATGCACACCGCGCCGCCCGGCCCCGTGACCGCCAAAGCGCTGCGCAGAGAGCCGCATCTGGCCGCGATCTGCGGCCACTGGCCGTGCCCGCTGATCGTGCGCCGCGCCCAGGGCACTGTCGTCGAGGACATCGACCAGAACCGCTACCTGGACTTCGACGCCGGCGCCCGCGTTTCGGTGGCCGGACACGCGCACCCCCGGGTCCTCAGGGCGTTGTCCGACTGGTCCTCGGCGGCGCTGTCCGGGGAGGCCGACATCCCTCCGGCCATGGTGCAGGTCAACCTGATTCGCCAGTTGCTGCGGATCTCGCGAGGGGACCAGAGCCGGCAGGTCTGCCTCACATCCGGTGCGGCGGCGTCTTTGAGCCTTGCGGTGGAGGCCGCCCGGCGGCACACCGGCCGGCGCAGGGTCGTGGAACTCGTTCCGCCGGGGGCCGGGGCGGCTGCCGGGACGTCGCCGACCGAAGCAAGCCCGGCGGGGCTGAACGTTCTGCGCGCGACCTGTCCCGAAGGCGCGGAGGCCTCCACGTTGCGGGAACTTGTCGGATCTCCGCACCCGGCGGCGGCCGTGGTCCTGCGCCCGCTGTCGAGCGCCGCGAATCACTGGACGCCGCGGGACGGCTTTCTTGAGGCCCTGCACTCGGCCTGTTGCGAGCACGGTTCCCTGCTGATCCTGGACGAATCCGAGAGCGGCCTGGGACGCACCGGCCGGATGTTCTGGTGCGACCGCAGTGACGTGGTGCCCGACGCCCTGATCGTCTCCGACGGAGCGGCCGGTCTCGGCCGGTTCTCGGCCGTCATCGCCTCCGGGCCGTTCGCCGGGGCGGTGGTGGCCCTCAGCGGCGGGGAGGGCCGCATCAGCGGGCCGATCGCGGTGGCCGCGGCCGCGACCCTCGAACTGGTTGAGCGCCAGTTTGTGCGGCGCGCCGCGGAATCCGGTCCGGCGGCGTTCTCAAAGCTGTCGCGCATCGCGGACAAGCACAGGAACCTGCTGCGGCCGCGGGGCCTGGGACTGGTCCTGGCGGTGGACGTGATCCGCCCCGGCAAACGCGGAACGCCGGCGCCGGCCCTGCGCGATCGCGTTCTGGGCGAGTCGTTCAGCCGGGGACTGCTGCTGCGCGGCTGCGGGCGCTCGGGCATCCGCTTCGTGCCGCCGCTGACGGTGAACCGGCTCCAGCTCGAGATCGCCCTGGAGATCTTCGACGAAGCGGTAGCGACCGTGGCCGAGTGAGCATCCCGCCGACCGGCGCGTCGAAGGGGGTCTGCTCACCGGCCGGCTCTTCCCGTGCTGCCTCGTCCCGCGCGGAGGATCATGCGGACTCCGGCCAACCGCGGTACAATGATGCGGCGAAGGCGACGCCGTCCCTGAAGCCCGCGGAATACCCTCCATGAAAGGTTTGTGGCGAAGGATTCAGTACCGCCCCGCGTGGATCCGCTGGCCGGTGAAGTGGGCGGTCCTGGCCGGCGTGGTTTTCCTGGTTCTGTATCCCGATCCGCGGCTGTTTGTCCGCACCATCCGCCACGAGCGGATGATCGACCGGCTTTCGGATCCTTCATGCCCTTCACTGGCTCCCGTGGTGACGGAGTTTGAGGCTTTTTTGGCCGGCAAGGGCGCGGCACAGACCTCTCCGGAGGGGTTGCTGACCGAGGTGGAAAGCTTTGTGCTGCAGCGGGTTCCCTACGCCTTTGACTGGGAGGTCTGGGGCGTGGTCGACTACCTGCCGACGCTCGCGGAAGTTCTGGCCAAAGGGCGGGAGGATTGCGACGGCCGGGCGGTGCTGGCGGCGGCCATCCTGCGGGCCCGGGGGATCGACGCTCACCTGGTCGGTGATCCGCGTCACCTGTGGGTGGCCACCCCACACGGTGAGCTGATGGGTTCGCTGGGTGAACCGGCTTTCGCGGCGACGGCCGGGGGACTGCGGATCAACTGGAGCAGGATGCTGGACCCCGGCCCGCTGGCCTTCGGGATCGCCATCTTCCCGGTTTACCGCGAGTTAATCATCCTGGTCTGTGCCTGGCTTCTGCTGCTGTGGCCGGGGTGTACCCGGGTCCAGGCGGGTCTGATCCTGCTTCTGCTGGTGGAGGCCCTGGTTCTGCTGCGATTGGCGGGCACCGATCCCAGGGCGCCTTCCTACGGCGGGATTTTCTGGGCCGGGCTTCACGTGCTCGGGGCCGTAGTGGCAAGTTTCTGGCTGGCCCGAGACAGTTTAGATCCCGACCGGTCGGTACGTTGATGCAAGGTCTGATATCCTCAACATGAATGCGGCCGTGAAGTCCCGGGATCCCGGGTCGTTGCCGCTGCGGGTCGCCCGTGTCTGTGGGGAAAAGGTGATTGTTCCAGCAGTCCTCCCAACTCGCAGGCACGGCTCGCCGGTGTCTGCGGGGAAAAGGTGCCAGGAGGCGCCTCGTCGAGCTTGACATCAGGCGGGTGGGCGATGTCTGCGGGAAGAAGGTCGGGGCCCTGGAGTGTGGCGGCGGGAAACTTGAAGGTGAGGCAGGTGTGCGTCCGGTCCGAGGAGCCAAGGTCCGGGGCTTTGCCAACGGCCTCATCCGCCCGCTCCGGGCTTCGTGGCCAGGTCGTGCGTGAAGCCTTAGGATGCGGCTTTCCGAGGCCAGGCCCGGACATGGGCTCGGGCACGGGTGAAAGGCGGGCAGAAGATCATGTGGCGCTGGATGGCGGTGTCGTGGGCGTTGCTGGCGACGACGGGTGGCGTGTTCGGGCAGGCCCAGAGCCGGCCGAAGGTCGATGAGACCGACGCGGGAATCATCGCGGTGTTCCAGATCACCGGGACGCTGCGGGAGGCTCCGCCGGCTTTCGACCTGGGTTTTGCCGAGGAGGACCGTCCGACCCTTTACGGGCTGGTGGAGAAGCTCCGCCAGGCCGGCAGGGACGAGCGCGTCCGGGCCATTGTGCTGACCTTTGACGCCCCGGAGATGGGCCTGGGCCAGATCCAGGAGCTGCGCGAGGCGGTTCGGGCCCTGCGCGGCTCGGACAAGGATGTCTATTCCTGGCTCGAGCAGGGCGGCATGGGGCTGTACCTGCTGGCCTCGGCGGCTCCGCGGGTCTTCATGGCTCCGGTGGGCGAGCTGGACCTGACCGGCATCCATGTCGAGCAGACCTATCTCAAGGGGTTGCTGGACAAGATCGGCCTGGAGGCCGACATCGAGCCCGTCGGCGACTACAAGGGCGCCGGCGAGCCTTTCACGCGCACGGGTCCGTCGGAGCAGGCCCTGGAAATGCTGGGCTGGCTGACCAGCGACATCTTCGAGCAGATGCTGGAAGCGATGGCCGAATCCCGGGGTCTGGGGCGGGACGATCTCCGGGCGATCATCGACCGCGGACCCTTCACCGCCCAGGCGGCTTTGAAGGAGGGGCTGGTGGACGAGGTGCTGTACCCCGGCGAGGTCGTGGAGCTGCTCCGCCGCCGCTACGGCAGGGATGTGGTGTTCGACCGCGCCTACGGCGAGAAGGACTCGCCGGAGATCGACTTTTCCAGCCCGTTTGCCCTCTTCAAGTTCCTGGGCGAAGCCATGGGCAAGGCCGGGGCGCGCACGAAGCCTGCCGTGGCGGTGGTTTATGTGGACGGCATGATCGTCGACGGCGAGACGGAGCAGGACTTTTTCGGCGACGGCGGCACGGCCGGGGGCACGACCCTGCGGCGGGTGCTGGACGAGGCCCGGGAGGCCGAGCACGTCAAGGCCGTGGTGCTGCGGGTGGACTCCCCCGGCGGCTCGGCCCTGGCCAGCGACATCATCTGGAACGCGGCCGAGTCGCTGAAGGCCGTCAAGCCGCTGGTCGTGTCCATGGGCAACGTCGCGGCCAGCGGCGGCTACTTCGTCTCCGCCGGCGCCGGCACCATCTACGCCGACCCGGCCTGCATGACCGGATCGATCGGCGTCATCACCGGCAAGCTGGTGACCAGGGGGCTCTGGGACTGGCTGGGGGTGTCGTTTTATGAGCACTCCATCGGCCGCAACGCCGACCTGTACAACACCAACCGGCGCTTCGACGACCGTCAGCGGGCCATCATCCGCGCACAGGCCGGGGAGGTCTACCGGGTCTTCACCGCGCGGGTCCAGGCCGGTCGCGGCGACCGCCTCAGGAAGGACCTCAGCGAGCTGGCCGGCGGGCGCGTCTTCACCGGCCGGCAGGCCCTGGAGCACGGGCTGGTGGACCGGCTGGGGGGCCTTCACGACGCGATTGCCGATGCCGCCGGCCGGGCCGGTCTGACCAGCTACGACGTCCTGCTCCTGCCGGAGCCGCGCAACTTCTTCGAGTATCTGTTTGCCGGCCGGCACGACCGGCGCAAGGACGTCCCCAGCCTGCGGCAGCTCGCGGGACCGTGTCCGGCCGGCGGATCGCCGCTGCCGGAGGTCGTCCGCGGGCTGCGCAGGGTGGATCCGGCGCGGGCCCGGGCGATTCTGGCGGCCCTGCGGCAGCTGGACATGCTCGGGCGGGAGCGCACGCTGGCGGTCATGCCGGGGGTGTTGCAGGTGCGGTGATCCACAGGATGACTAATATCTGTCACAAACTGGCCGCCGCGCCGGCGGGCGGGGGTTGCCGTGTCCCGGCAGGCCGGACCGCGTGGCGCCGGTTCAGACGCGGGGCGCCGGTTCGATGCGGCCTGATCCCCGGACGACCGGAGTCCCGGGGGCATTGACCGGCGGGGGGGGCGCGGCTATAAGAACCGGGTCCGGGGCGAAGGAGGGGGTCGGGACCGGGTCGGAACGTCATGATTGTCGACTGTCACACGCATATCTGGGAATCCGTCGAGCAGCTCGGTCGCGGCACGGGGCTCTGGGATGCCCGCCATCGGGCGTTGTCGGCCGATACGCCGCCGAATGCGTCTCCGGAGGAGCACCTGGCGGCGTGCGGCCCGGTGGACCGGTCGCTGGTGCTGGCTTTCCAGAGCCGCTACCTGGATGCCGAGGTGCCCAACGA
>CAZSYS010000114.1:0-6605 GCA_964611365.1 uncultured Planctomycetales bacterium | reverse complement strand
CCCGGTATGTCCGCCAGCATGCCGATCGAATGATCGGCATCGCCTGCGTGGACCCCTCCCGGCCCAAGGAGGCGGTGGACGAGGTCACCAGGGCCCATGATGAACTGGGCATGAAGGGCATCACCCTGTCGCCGGCCGCCCAGAACTTCCACCCGGCCGATTCCGCGGCCATGCGCGTGTACACCCAGGTCGCGCGGCTGCGGATGCCGCTGATCTTCCACCAGGCGGTGCATGCCTCGGCCACGAGCAAGATGGAGTTCGCCCGGCCCTGCCTGATCGACGAGGTGGCCCGCGAGTTCCCGGATCTCAAGATCGTCGTTTCCCACCTGGGTTATCCCTGGGCGGAGGAGACCATCGCCCTGCTGGGCAAGCACGCCAACGTTTTCGCGGACATCAGCGGCATGATGCACTCGCCGTGGCGGGCGTACAACGTGCTGCTCTCGGCCTACCAGGCCGGCGTCATGGGCCTGCTGCTGTTCGGCAGCAACTTCCCCTACGGCACCGCCGCCGCGGGCATCGAGGCGTTGTACAGCATCAACCAGTTCTGCCACGGCACCAGCCTGCCGACGATCCCGCGCGAGCAGCTTCGCCGCATCGTCGAGCGGGACGCCCTGGAACTGCTGGGCATCGACTACGAACGCCCGGTGGAGCCGCCCCGCACCCAGGTGATCACCTCGCACACCGACGAGTGAGTCCCGCGGCGCCGGTGAACGGAGACAGTCGGACGGGCGCGGACGGGCCAACCCCCGGACCGGGTCGCAGGGCGATCGCCTTTGACCGGTTCGCGGACCGGCGCTACCATGCCCGACGTCCCGCGGTTGAATCGACGGGGTTCTGGAGAGTTTTCGGATGACCAGGCAGTCCAGAAAGGCGGGGTCCGGGGGCACCGGACGGACCGGCCGGTCGGCCGGGTCGGCCCCTGAGGCCCAGAAGAGCTGGCAGGCGCGGTTCTCACAGGCCGCCGACGACCTGACGGTCGGCTTCGTGGAGAGCCTGTCTTTCGACCGGCGGCTCTGGCGGCATGACATCGCCGGCAGCATCGCCCACGCCGAAATGCTCGCCGCCACCGGCCTGATCACGGCCGCCGACCGACGGGCCATCGTGCGGGGGCTCAGGGCGGTCGCCGCAGACATCGAAGCCGGCCGCTTCACGTGGGATCCGGCCTGCGAGGACATCCACATGGCCGTGGAGTCGGCGCTGATCCGCCGGATCGGCGAGCCCGGCCGGCGGCTCCATACCGCCCGGTCGCGCAACGACCAGGTGGCCCTGGACCTGCGGCTCTACGTCCGCGACGCCATCGACACCTCGATCCTGCCGCGATTGGAGGATCTTCAGCGGGCCCTGGTGGACATGGCCGGGCGGTACGTCGATGCGGTCATGCCCTCCTACACCCACCTGCAGCGGGCCCAGCCGGTCTCCGCCGCCGCCTGCCTGCTGTGCTACGTCGAGCAGTTCCAGCGCGACCGCGACCGTCTCCTGGACGCCCGCACGCGCGTGAACGTCTGCCCGCTGGGTTCCGGGGCTCTGGCCGGATCGACGCTGCCGATCGACCGCCGGGCGGTCGCCCGCCGGCTGGGTTTCGCCGGCATCTGCCGCAACAGCATCGACGGCACCGGCGACCGGGACTTCATCACCGAGTTCCTCGCCGCCGCGGCCATCTGCGGCGTGCACCTCAGCCGGCTGGCCGAGGACTGGATCCTGTATGCCTCGCAGGAATTCGGCTTCATCACCATCGCCGACGCCTTCTGTACCGGCTCCTCGATGATGCCCCAGAAACGCAACCCCGACGTGCTCGAGCTCATCCGCGGCAAGACGGCGCGGATCGTCGCGGCCCTGACCGGCATGCTGACGCTGACCAAGGGCCTGCCCCAGGCCTACAACCGCGACCTGCAGGAGGACAAGATCCACCTGTTTGCCGCCCACGACACCCTGGCGGCCGCGCTGGAAGCCGCCGCCGCGGTGGTCCGGCACGCCCGCTTCAACACCGACCGGCTGGCCGAGGCCACCCGCCGGGGTTTCCTGGACGCCACCGTGCTGGCCGAATATCTCGTGGCCCGCGGCGTGCCCTTCCGGCGGGCCCATCAGATCGTCGGGCGGCTGGTAGCGCTGGCCGAACGCGACGGACGGGAGCTGGGCGACCTTTCGCCGGCCGAGATGCAGGCGGCCTGCGACCGGATCGGTCCGGACGTGCATCGCTGGCTCGGGGCGGCCAACGTGGTCCGCCGCTACCGCAGCGAGGGCAATGCCGGCACCGCCTCGGCGGCGGCGCAGCTGCGGTTCTGGCGCAGGTCCCTGGGCATGACCGGCCGGCGGACGAAGCGTTAGCCCGGCCGGGCCCGGGCCCGCTGCCGACACGGCTTCGGGCCGGATGGACGTCGAATCATGCTCGTGCCCAACCGGCTTCTGTTCCGATTCGAGCTGCCCCTGTTCTACCGCGAGTCGCCGGAGATCGACGGCCGGCTGGACGACTGGTCCGATCGCCACCGGCTTGCGGACCTCTGCCGGATCGACGGCCAGGAGCCGTTCGGATGCATCTGGATGGGCTGGAACCGCCGGGGCCTGTTTATCGCCTGCCGCGTCCGGGGCCGGACGACGCCCTTCGTGTGCAACCCCGCCGAGTTCTGGAAGGGCGACAACCTCCGCCTGTGCACTGACATGCGCGACACACGGGACATCCGCCGGGCGTCGCGTTACTGTCAGCAGTTCTACTTCCTGCCCGCAGGCGGTGGTCGCGACGGGCGGTCCGCGGCCGCCGGGGACACCCGCATCCACCGGGCGACGGAGCATGCCCCGCCCGCCCCGCCCGGCAGCGTCCGCGCGGCCTCGCGCCGCGAGGGCGACGTCTACACCCTGGAGGCGCACGTATCCAGCGAGGCGCTGTGCGGCTTCGACCCCGACGAACACCGGCGGATCGGCCTGTGCGTGGTGCTCGAGGACGTGCAGCTGGGGCGGCAGTTCCTGACCGTCGGCGACGAGTTCAACTGGCATATCGACCCGGCCACCTGGGCCACGGCGGTCTTGACAGGCGAGCCCGGGACCGGCACACTGCCGACGGACGAGCCCCGCCCGTGACCCCCGGCGGCGCGCGGTCCGTCCGCGGACGACGGCGGATGCAACGGAGTGCCTGTCTGGTCCGGTCTCTGCTCGATCCCCGGCGGCACGCGACCTTTCTCGGCCTGACGCTGCGCGACGCTCTGGGCGTCGGCCGGCCGCGTCTGGGGGGCACCGGTCAATTCAGCCCGCAGGAGCATCTGGCGGCGGCGATGGAATGGCTCTGCCGGGCCCAGGACGTCGCCGGGACCGGCGGCGTGTCGGGGGGGTACTCCTGGCTGGACGGCTGGCAGGATCCCTACCCGGAAACCACCGGCTACATCATCCCGACGTTTCTGGCCTATGCCGACCTTTGCGGCCTGGGCGCCTACGCGGACCGGGCCGTGCGGATGGGCCAGTGGGAGCTGAAGGTTCAGATGCTCTCGGGGGCGATCCCCGGGGGGATCGGCCTGAACGACTACCCCATCGTCTTCAACACCGGCCAGGTTATTCTCGGCTGGACGGCGCTGTACCGCCGGACCGGCCGGCAGGCGTTTCTGGACGCGGCCGTCGCCGCGGCCGGCTGGCTGGCGAGCATCCAGGATGAAGACGGCAAGTGGTCCCGGCACACCTTCAACCAGGTGCCGCATGCCTACCACAGCCGCGTAGCCTGGCCGATCCTGGAGGTCTGGGCCCTCACCGACCGTCCGGAGCTCCGCCGGGCGGCCGAGCGCAACGTGCAGTGGATCCTGAGCCGGGCGGAGCCCTCCGGCTGGTTCAGGGACATGGGCTTCCGGGCCGGCGAGCTCCCGTTCACCCACACCATCGCCTACACCCTCGACGGGCTCATCGAGTGTGCCCTGCGGCTGCCGGAGCCGGGGCCGCAGGCGGTCTGGGCGGCGGTGGAGCGGGCCTGCGAACGCATCCTCATGGGCTACGAGCGCCGCAAGCGCGATCCGCGCGGCTGGCCGGCGATGCTGCCGGGCATTCTGGACGACCAGTGGCGCGCCCGGGCCGGTTATTCGTGCCTGACGGGCAATGTGCAGATGGCTGCGGTGTTCATCCGCCTGTTCGAACATGGCGGCGACGCACGCTATCTCAACGCGGCGCTCAAACTCATCGACCAGACCCGGGCCACCCAGCCGATGAGGACGTCCAACCCCGACGTCCGCGGAGCGGTGCCCGGCTCGTTTCCGATATGGGGCGGCTATTCGCGCCTGGGCTTCCCGAACTGGTCCGCCAAGTTCCTGGCCGATGCCCTGATGGCCGCCGAGACGGCGGTCGCGCGGCTCGAGGGAGCAGCGTCGTGAGGATCGTCGTGATCGCCTCGGACCGCCTGAACCCCTTCGCAGCGGCGCTGACCGCCGCACTGGCTGCCGAAGGCCGCAGGCCGGTCGGCCTTCTCTGCGCCGAGCCCCCGGCCGCGGTCCGGCTGGTCCAGGCCCTGCGCGACTGGGGCCTGCGCGAGTCGTGGCGGCGGATGGCGGCACGGAGCCGGGCGGCGGCCGGCAGCCCCGGGAACCCCCGCTTCCACCTGGCCGAATGGGCGGCGCGACGCTCGCTGGCCGGCTGGGACAGGCCGCTGCCCCGACAGTGCCGGAATCTCGGCATTCCTTTCCGCCGCGTGCCGTCGGTCAACCATCCGGCGGCAGCGGCCTTCGCCCGCGGGTGCCGCCCGGACCTGCTGCTGAACGCCGGCGGCGAGATCTTCCGCCGGGCGATCCTGGAGGTGCCGGCGGCCGGCGTGCTCAACGCCCACATGGGCCGGCTGCCGGCGTTCCGGGGCATGAACGTGATGGAATGGAGCCTGCTGTCCGGCCGGGCGATCGGCGTGACGCTGCACTTCGTGGAGGCCGGCATCGACACCGGCGACATCCTGGCCTTTGTGCCCATGGAGATCCGCCGCGGCGACACGCTCGAAACGCTGCGGGCCCGGTCCTTCGCGGTCAGCCTGGAAGGGATGCTGCGCTGCGTCGAGCAGCTGGAGGCGGGCACGGCGGTGCGAACGCCGCAACGACCCGGGGAAGGCCGGCAGTACTTCGTGATGCACCCCCGCCTGCGGCGGATCGTCGAGGCGCGGGTGTCGGCCGCCGCCTGCCGGTGACCGCCGGGGCCGGATCCCGGCCGGCATGTGTGGTGCGGGAGCCGGCGGTCAGCGCGGCAGCAGCGTGCGTTTGAGCTCCTGCAGCGCGTAGCGGGCCAGTGTCCAGTTGGCGTTGCGCAGAATCTCGCCGCCGAAGGCCAGGGCATAGTGGGGGCGGTAGTAGATCCTCCGCAGGGCCCGCTTGACCACCGCGTCCAGGTCCGCCCGGCTGCGGACCCACGGCAGCCGGACCCAGGGGAAATCCCCGGCATCCGGGTGCCACTCGCCGACCAGCATGCCGGCTTCGCGGGCCTCGTGGAAGGCCGCCGTCTCGGGATAGGGCCGCAGCACGGCCACATTGGCGGTGGTGGGCTTGATCCGCACGATGAGGTCGACGGTCTGATCGATGGTTTCGGGCGTCTCGCCGGGATAGCCCAGCACCCAGCTGGAGTGCACCGCCAGACCGGCCGCCTTGGTGATGGCGCAGGCCCGGACGATGTCCTCGACCCGGATGCGCTTGTTCATCGCGTCGAGGATCCGCTGCACGCCGGATTCCATGCCGTAGGAGACCTGGTACGCGCCGGCCCGGCGGGCGGCGGCCAGGAACTCCGGATCGACGACGTTCACCCGGCTCTTGATCCGGAACGAGAGCCCCAGCCTCTCGCGGATGATCAGCTCGAAGATCCGCATCGCCCGGGCGCGGTCGGCGGTGAAGTGGTCGTCCACGATCTCGACGTTGCGGATGCCGCGCCGGCGGATGGCGACCAGCTCCTCGACCACGTGCTCGGGCGAGCGGCCGCGGTACCTGCGGCTGGTGTTGTAGCAGAAGTTGCACCGGAACGGGCAGCCGCGGCTGGTCATGATCGTGTCCACCGGCCGGCTGCGGACCATGACCGTGTAGTAGCGCCGCAGGCGGTAGGCCTCGGCGACCAGGTCGCGGGCCGGCGGCGGGATGAGGTCGATGTCCGGTCGCCGCCCGTCGCAGGGATTCATCCTCACCCGGCCGTTCTCCCGCCACCACAGCCCCGGAATCTGCGGATACTCCTGCGGCCGGCCGAGGCTCCGGAGCAGGGCGACCAGTGTGTCCTCGGCCTCGCCGCAGAGAATGAAGTCCGCGGCCGGGAAATAGCCCAGGCTGGCCTCGGGCACCGCGGCGGCGTGCGGGCCGCCGAGAACCACGCGGCCTGCGCCGCCGGCCTTGGCGATTTCGGTCAGCGACCGGACCTGGCGGAGGATCTCCGAGTAGACCGGGATGCCGACCAGCCTCGGGGCCCGGCTCCGCACGGCCTGCTCGATCCGGGCGTCCGGCAGCCTCAGGGCGTTGGCGTCGAGCACGTCCACGTCATGCCCCGCGCGGCGCAGGCAGGCCGCCAGGTACAGCAGGTTCAGCGGCGGGTAGACTTTCTGCGCGATCTGGTCCACGTAGGTGCTTCGCGGGGTGATCAGCAGAACGTCCAGTCCCATCTCACCCCTCCCCCGCCGCGCCCGCCGG
>CAZSYS010000113.1:0-12153 GCA_964611365.1 uncultured Planctomycetales bacterium | reverse complement strand
CCCAAGAAGCGGCGCGTGTGATCGGTGCGGGCCCCGACGGCCTCGGGGCCCCGCGGAGGTCCGCCGGGCGATCCGGATCGGCGGGCCCGACGGGAGCGAATGCCCGCGCGGCGGTTGCGGCCGACCCCGCGGGACAAAGACAGCTGAAAGGCAGGCCCGCGTGCCCGGCGACGCGCGGCGGCCGGGGCCCCCGGCGAAACCGGGGCCTGTCCGGCCCGGACGACGCCCGCCCCGCCTGCGCGGGTGCATGCCAAACGGAGGAATGCCGATGCGAGTCAGGTGGCGCGGCCTCGAATTACCGACCCGGGTGGAGCGCGACGACACGATCAGTACGGGCACGTACGGACGGTTCATCATCGAGCCGTTCGAGCGAGGCTTCGGGACGACGGTCGGAAATAGCCTCCGCCGCGTGCTGCTGTCCAGCCTCGAGGGGGCGGCAGTGACCAAGGTACGCATCGCCGGCGCCAGCCACGAGTTCATGAGCCTGCCGGGCGTCCAGGAGGACGTCACCGATATCATCCTGAACATCAAGAGCCTCATCCTCCGTGTCGACGGCGAGGGCGAGCGGACCATGCGGCTGGTCAAACGCGGCCCGTGCGAGGTCTTCGCCCGCGACATCGCCGCCGACGCCGCCGTGACCATCATCAACCCCGGCCAGCTGATCGCCACGCTGACCTCCGAGGTCGAACTGGCCATCGATTTCTGGCTCGGCACCGGGCGCGGCTACCGCACCAGCGAGGAGAACCAGGCCGCGACCGACGAACTGGGCATCATCGCGGTCGATTCGGTGTTCTCGCCGGTCAGTCGCGTGCGTTACAAGACCGAGGAGACCCGCGTCGGGCAGCGGACCAACTACGACCGCCTCATTCTCGAGATCTGGACCAAGGGCACCATCGATCCCCAGGAGGCCCTGGTCGAGGCGGCCAAGATCCTGCGCAAGCACCTGAACCCCTTCATCCAGTACCAGGAACTCGGCGACCAGATGGTCAGCGAGGCCGGCGGAGCGGTCGAGGCCGGCGAGGGGATGCTCGACAAGGATCTCCAGGCCCGGCTGTCCATGCCGATTGCCCAGCTGGACCTCTCCGTCCGGGCCAGCAACTGCCTCGAGTCGGCCAAGGTCCAGTCCGTCGGCGACCTGGTCCGGTTGACCGAAAGCGACCTGCTGAAGGTCCGCAGCTTCGGCCGCACCTCCCTGCGCGAGGTGAAGCGCAAGCTCGCCGACCTGGGCCTGAGCCTGGGCATGGCCTTCGGCGAAGGCGAGCACCCCGCGGCCGAGGTCCCGGCCTCCGCGGGCGGATCGACGGAGGATTCCAGCCGCGCCGGCGTCGGCGGGGCGAACACGATGCCGGCCGACGCGAGCCTCGGCTGATCGCGCGGTCCGGAGGGACCGCCGGAGAGCATCCAGCCGGGTCGGGCGGACAGGCCGCCGCCCGGTGATCACGGAGCATCGAGATGAGGCACCTTGTCGCACACCGCAAGCTGAACCGTACGCGGGAGCACCGCCTGGCCCTGCGCAGAAACATGGCCCAGAGCCTTTTCGAACACGGCCAGATCCGGACGACCCTGGCCAGGGCCAAGGACGTGCGCCCGTTCGTCGAACGGCTGATCACGCTGGCCCGCGTGGCCCGCGGAGGCAGCCTCGCCGCCCGCCAGCGGCTGATCGCGCTCATGGGCGACCGGGCCATCATCCCCGCCGAGTTCCAGGAACAGTACGAGCTGATGTCCGACGCCGCCCGGCGGCGCGTCACCCACTCCCGCAGCGGCCGGCGCTACCGCCACGGACAGGCCCGCGGCGGCCAGAGGTTTACCACGCTGTCGGTCGTCCACCACCTCATCGACAACATCGCGGCCCGTTTCGAGTCGCGGCCCGGAGGCTATACCCGGGTGGTCAAGCTCAACCCCCGGAAATCCTGCGACAACGCCCCCATGGCGGTGCTCCAGCTGGTCGGCGAGGAGGAGTCGCCCGGGACGGTGGTCAGGCCCGAGAAGACCGCCCGGCAGCGGCGCGTCGAACGGCGATACGCCTTCGCGGCCAAGGCCCTCAAGCGGGCGGCACGGCGCCCGGCCGGCGGAACGGCGACTGCGGCCGAGGCCCCGCCGGCTGAGGCTCCCCCGGCCGACGCCGAATCATGAGTTCGCCGGCGGGCCGGGCCTGAGAGGGCGTGAACGGTCCGGCGGGCCGACAGGAGAGCGGCAGGACCATGCAGACGGACCCCGATTGCGTGTTCTGCAGGATCGTGGCCGGGGCGATCCCCGCGGCGCGGGTCTTCGAGAACGACCACGTGCTGGCCTTCCTGGATATCGGACCCCTGGCCGAGGGACACCTGCTGGTCATCCCCCGCGAGCACTACACCCGCCTGGAGCAGATGCCGCCGGATCTCCTGGCGTGCCTGGCCCGATGCCTGCCGGATCTGGCCCGGGCCGTTCTGGCCGTCACCGGAGCGCCGGGCTACAACCTCCTGCAGAACAACGGCCGGGCCGCCGGCCAGGTGGTCGGGCATGTCCACTTCCACATCATTCCCCGCAACGAGGGCGACGGCCTGGGCTACCGCTGGAACGCCTCCAGCTACCCTCCCGGCCGGGCCGGGGAACTCCAGCGACGCATCCGCGACGCCCTGGCGGCGCCGCCGGCTTGACTTGGGGCCCCGGAGTCCGGATGATCCAGGCTTCGGGAACAGGAGCCGACCACGGCCATGCCCAGTCTCGTGCTATCCGGAATGATCGCCCAGGCCGGCGCAGCCCCCCTGGTGGAGCCTCACGAGGCCCCGGTGTGGGTCTTCCTGGGATTCTATTTCGCCGTCATCCTGCTGGTGAGCTTCTACGGCCTGCACCGCTACGCCCTGGTCCACCTCTACTACAAGTACCGACGCAACGTGCCGGAGGTGAAGGCCTGCTTCCTGAACCTCCCGCGGGTCACCATCCAGCTGCCGATGTACAACGAGTCCGCGGTCGCCCGGAGACTCATCGAAGCCACCTGCCGGATCGATTACCCGCGGCACCTGCTGGACATCCAGGTGCTTGACGACTCCACCGACCGGACCACCGCCATGGCCGCAGAGGCCGTGCGGGAGTGGCGCGAACGCGGTGTGGATATCGTCCTGATCCACCGCGAGGACCGAAGCGGCTACAAGGCCGGAGCCCTGGCCAACGGCCTGCGGACCGCCCGCGGCGAGTTCGTTCTCATCTTCGATGCGGATTTCATCCCGCCGCCGGACATCCTCCGGCGGTCCATCCACCATTTCACCGATCCGGGCGTCGGCATGGTCCAGGCCCGCTGGGAGCACCTCAACCGCGACCAGTCGCTGCTGACCCGCACGCAGGCCATTCTGCTGGACGGCCATTTCGTCATCGAGCACGCGGCCCGCAACCGATCCGGGCGATTCATGAGCTTCAACGGCACCGCCGGCATCTGGCGCCGCCGCTGCATCGAGGACGCCGGAGGCTGGCAGCACGACACGCTCACCGAGGATCTGGATCTGTCCTACCGTGCTCAGATGAAGGGCTGGCGGTTCGTCTACCTGCCCGACACGACCACCCCGGCCGAACTGCCTCCCGACATGGAGGCCTTCAAACAGCAGCAGTACCGCTGGGCCAAGGGCGGGGCCCAGACCTGCCGCAAGCTCCTGCCCAGCATCCTGCGGTCGAACCTCCCCGGCCGGATCAAGCTCGAGGCCTTCTTCCACCTGACCAGCTGCACGGTCTACGTCTACGTCGTCCTGCTGACGCTCATGCTCTACCCGGTGGTCTATCTCAAGCTCCATGTCTTCGGCGAGGGGCCGCTGCGATACCTGCTGGACCTGTCCATCCTCCTGGCCGCCACCTGCTCGGCCGCGACGTTCTACGTCGCCAGCCAGCGCGAGCTGTTCCGCAGCTGGCGCGACAGCCTCAAGTACGTGCCGTTCCTGATGGCCCTGGGTATCGGCATCGCCCTCAACAACGCCCGGGCGGTGCTCGACGGATTCTTCGGATCCGGCGGCGAATTCGTGCGCACCCCCAAGTTCGGCGTCACCGACACCCAGACCGTCTGGCACGCCGACCGCCCGCGGCGCCGCCGTCCGCGCATCCAGCCTTTCATCGAGTTCGGCGTCGGGCTTTACCTGCTCAGCTGCCTGGCGTTGTGCCTGCTGAGCCGCAAGATCACCATCGGCCTGCCCTTCCTCTGCCTGTTCATGGTGGGCTACTTCTACGTGTCTCTGACCACCTGGCTGGGGCACCGCCTGGGCGGGGCGGCCGCAGAGGACGAGGGCGTCCGCCGGATCATGCCCGCCCCGGTCGAGATTCCCCGCGGCCGGCCCGACGACCCGGACCGCCAGGGTCCGCCGGCGGCGGCGTCCCCGCCGGTTGCCCCGCCTCGGGCGATCCCCGATCGCCGCTGATACCCCGGCCTGCGACCCCGGCCTCCGGGCGGCGGAAGCCACCCCGTGCCCTGGGCGCGCAGCTCTCCGCCTAGCCCCCACCGGCAGCAGGAAGCGGAATCGACCAGTTGGCGGGCCTTGTCCCGGCCGGAGTTCCTCAGAGCATGGAAAGGGTCCGCCGGCAGCCTCAGGCGAACAGCCGGCGGACGAACGCCAGGTTCGCGGCCGTGTCGGCGACCTTGTCCCCGGTCGGGCACGTGGTTTCCAGAACGATCCAGCCGCGGTATCCGATCTCCCGGAGGGCCCGGGCCACCTTCGGCCAGTCGACTTTTCCGTCACCGGCCTCCAGCCGCGGGTAGTCCTTGAAGTGGATCTGACAGATGCGTTCGACACCCAGCGCGCGGATCTCCGCGGCCGGATCGTGGCCGGCGGTGGCGGCGTTGTAGGCGTCATAGTAGACCTTGACCGCCGGCGATTTCACGGCCTCCAGGATCTCCAGGTGAGCCTCGGCCGAAAGGTAGCTTTCCAGACCCAGCGTCACGCCGGCCCTGCCCGCCCGTGGGGCCAGCTCGACCAGCACCTCGGTGACGCGCCGCATGTCCTGGCGGTTCTCGCGCTTGAGCTCGCCCCGGTGGAAGAAGGGCACCAGGATGACCGGGATCTTCATCTCGCCGGCGGCTTGGATGGTGTCCAGCAGCCACAGCGCCGCCCGCGGCTCGGACATCAGCGCGACGTTGTTCAGCTCGATGCAGGCCATCGAGGGAAGCTGCAGGCCGGTCTCGCGGGCGGCGCGGAGATACTGCGCCCGCATCTCGCTGCGGCGCAGCCAGAGACCGTTGGCCTGCGTGCCCATGCTGATCTCCAGACCGTCCAGCCCCGCCCGTGCGGCGACCTCCAGGGCCGACAGATCCTGAAGCCCCAGGGCCCAGTCGCACACGCCGACGCGCAGTCTGTCGGGCGACGGGCGGCTGGTCTGCGAGGATGCCGATGCGGTCAACGCCAGGGCGGCACCGGCCCCGGCCCCGGCGGCCAGCAGTTCGCGCCTGGTCGCGCGGATCTCGGGCATGTGAACCTCCCTCGGGACGGTGATGCGGCGTCCCGGCCGATAGCCTATCCGACGGCGGGCCGGATGCAACGACGGTCTGCTCCGCCGGGCAGGTCGATGTCCGGTCGGGAACCTGGCCCTGCCGACGGAGGCCTTTGGCTGCGATGTCCGGCGGCGGTATTCTTGACCTGCGGCTCGGGCGTCGGACGCGGCGTCGGCGGACGCGGCGTCGGCGGGCCCCATTCGCTGCGGTAATCGCGGGATCGCGGAGCGCTGCCCCGACAGCCACGTGCACCCGGCGGTCGCGTGCACCCGGCGGTCGCCCGGGCAGTCCTGAGGGTCGATCCGTTGGACCATATCGGGCTGGTTCTGGTGGGCCTGGCGGCCGGACTGCTGGGCGGCTGCCTGGGCATCGGCGGCAGCGTGATCATGATCCCGGCGATGCACATCCTGCTGGGACCCGCCCAGCACATCTACCAGGGCGCCGCGATGATCGTGAACCTCTTCGTGGTGGTGCCGTCGGTGGTGCAGCATCGCCGCGCGGGTCTGATCCTTGGACCGGTGGTGCGGGCGACCATTCCGGCGGCGTTGCTGGGGGTGGTGCTGGGCGTGTGGATCAGCGACAGCCGCTGGTTTCACGGGGCCAACGAGATCCGGCTGGCCCGGATCTTCGGCTTGTTCCTGCTGTACGAGGCGGCTTATAACGTGTACCGGCTGGGCAGCGGACGGGTGCTGCCGGACATGGGCGAGGAGGCCGCGGCCGGTCTGCCGTGGTGGCGCACGACCCTGCTGGTCGGCCTGCCGACGGGCCTGATTGCCGGGCTGCTGGGCGTCGGCGGGGGCGTGCTGGCGGTGCCGCTGCAGCAGCTGGTGCTGCGGGTTCCGCTGCGGCGGGCGATCGCCAACTCGGCCGCGACCATCATCGTCGTCAGCCTGGTGGGCGCCACGTACAAAAACCTCGCCAACGCCCGCGCGGGGCTGGAGATCGCGCGTTCGCTGCAGCTGGCGGGCGTGCTGATCCCCACCGCCATGGTCGGGGGGTACTTCGGGGCGAGATTGACCCACGTGCTGCCGCGCCGGGCTCTGCGGGCGGTGCTGGTCGTGCTGCTGCTGTACTGCGGGATGAGCCTGCTGAAACGCTGCGAGCAACCCGCCGCCGGGGGACTCCGGGGCGCAAACCCTGCGCCCTCCGCGTCCTTCCCCGCCTGAGCGGCCTCAGGCTCCCCAGCCCCTCCTGAACCGGGCCGGAGAGTCTTGCCGATATGCTGACGGGGCCGGGCGGTTCACCGGCCCGGACGGGAGTGCCGCGAACATGAACGGGGTCAGAGCGATCATGAGGCGCCGGGGCGCAGAGCGGGTGGCCGCCGCCCTGGTCGCGGGCCTGGCGGCGTGCAGCATGGGCCTGAGCTGCGACAGCAACGCCCAGGCGGCGTTTCGCGCCGAGGCCACCAGTGCGATCGGAAGCGGCGTCAAGACCATCCTGAACGGCATCGTGGACGGGCTGGTGGCGGCCATCGAGCAGGCCGGCGACGGCGGGGAGACCTCCGACACCTCCTCCGGCTCGAGCACCCGGTAGACGCTTGCCGGCCGGAAGCGAAGGCGGAATCCGCAGAAATGTCGTCCCCTCCGGCGGAATCTGCGCGGGCGGGGCTGAGCGCACGGTGCCGCGCCCGTCCGACCGGCCCTCCCGAAGCCGCATTCAGACGCCCGGTCGGCTGACGGCGTCGGGGCAGTCCGGGCCTGCCGCGAACGCGGCCCGGTCGATGGTCATTTCCAGCATCACGTGCCGCCGGCCCGTGGTGTGGAAGTACTTCACCTGGTCGCGCACGTCCGCAAAACCGACGCGCCGGTAGCATCGCACCGCCGCAGCATTCTCGGGAAACACCACCAGGCTCATGCGGCTGGCCCCGCGCCGCTCGAATGCCAACTGCAGCGCCAGGCGGACCATCCGCCGCCCCAGGCCGATGCCGCGATGGTCGGGGTTCAGCAGGCAGTGCCCCAGCCACAGGTGGCCCGGCTCCAGCGGCATGGGGTTCACTTCCAGGTACCCCAGCGGTCCGTCGGCCCCGTCGCGCATGAACAGGCAGGGTGCGCCGTCCACGCCCGGCCAGGCGACCACCTTGGACGCGGTGAGCGGCGGAAACGTCTTGGGCGCCAGCCAGAACAGCTCGGCGTCGTCGGTGACCCAGCCGCAGATCCGCGGGGCGTAGAGCCGGTCGAAGGCCTGCAGGTAGCAGGGGCCCTCGCGGACCAGAACGGCGCCGGCGTCGGGCAGGTTGAGGCTCATGGTACGCTCGAACGCTATCATATCACTCCGCCGGGCGATCCCACAGACTCCCGGCGGCGCGGGCCGGGGCGGCGACCATGCCTGTCGGCGGTCGAACGCGACCCGGCCGGAGGCGGCGGGATGTCCGGCCAGGGCGACCGAATATCCGGCGACGGCGACCAAGCGGTCTTCCGCGGCTACTCCCTGCGGCGCGAAACCTGGCGCATCGCCGGGCATTCCTTCGTGCTCGAGTGGCCCGACGACATCGACGCGATCCTGGACCTGCCGATCACCGCCGAACGCTTCGCACGCGACGAATACCTGCCCTACTGGGCTCAGCCCTGGCCTTCGTCGGTCTTGCTCGCCGAGGAGATCCTGCGGTCCGAGCCCGGGGACGGCCGGTCGGCCGTGGAGCTGGGCTGCGGGCTGGGGCTGGTGTCGCTGGCGGCGGCCGCGCGCGGCTGGTCGGTGACGGCCGGGGACTACGATGCCGATGCCCTGGCTTTCGCGGAACGCAACGCGGCGTTGAACGGGTTGCAGCTGCGTCAGACACTCCGGATCGACTACCGCGAGCCGGCGCCGCCGGCGGCCTACGACGCGGTGTTCGCGGCGGATCTGCTCTACGAGCGGCGCAAGGCCGGGCCGGTTGCCGGGTGGATCGCCGCGGCGCTGCGGCCCGACGGCCTGGCCCTGGTGGCCGACCCCAACCGCTCGGCGGCTGACGGTTTTCCCGAGGCGGCCGCCGCCTGCGGGCTGCACGTCTCGGTCAGGACGGTCCAGACCGTGACGCCGGCCGGGCTCGTCGCCCGCGGGCGGATCTGGTCGGTCCGGCATGCCGGGCAAGGAGGCGTCAACACGGCCTGACCAGGCCGGAGGCTCAGGCGATCCGCCCATACCAGCCGGAGGGAGGCCGTCGCCGGGGACCGGGGGCTACGGCGCCGCCCGGACGCCTTGCTTTGCGGGTCGCGCACGGATGCAGGGAAAAGACATCAGGAAGCCGGCAGTGTCGCCGGCTCGCCCTCCGGCGGCGGCTCGTCCTGGCCGGGCTGCGACGCGGCCTCCGGGTGCAGTCGCCGATACGCGGCGAAGTAGGGCTCGTATTCCTCGACCGGAATCGGCTCGGCGAAGCCGGTGCAGTCCATGGCCGCCAGCACGAGACTGTTGCGGGCCGCGACATTGAACAGGTAGTCGCGGACCTTGTTGGTCGTCTCCTCGGGCGTGTGGACCGATACCACGAAGGGGCCCGACGGAATGCGCACCGTGGTGGCGATGACCCGCACCTGGTCCTGGGAGGGCATCAGCAGGACCAGACTGCCGCCCGTCCTGGGCCAGGCGTTGTAGTCGTGTTCATCGATGACGCCCACCGCGCCGTCGGCGGCTTCGAGTGCCACGCTTTTGGCCACCTCCAGCGAGCTGATGTGCGAGGTGTCCAGCTCCAGCCCGAGAATGCCCTTGTCCACGTCCCCTGCGGCCACGCCGGCCTCGATCAGCGCCGCCAGGGCGGCGTCATTCAGATCGTCACCGGCGGGCATGCGGTGGAAGCGGCGCCTGCGGGCGTCGGAGAGCTGCTGAACCGGCGAGTTCTTCGCGGTGATGATCAGCCCCCGGCGGAATACGTCGCCGTGGCGGTTCCTGGGCAAAGCCAGGATTCTCGATGTGCCCGCCGGCGCGACGTGCATATAGTCGGCCGGCGTCAGCATTGCGAACTTGACCCGCCCGGTGCCCAGGTGAATGCGGACCTGCCGCGGGGTGAGCAGCTCGAAGGTCACCGGCTCGTCCAGGTGGAAGGTCAGATCCTGCTGGAACAGCGTGCGCCGGGGCAGCATCAGCGGCGGGGGGGCCAGGTCCAGCGTCGTCACCCCGATCCGCAGGGGGGGGCGGGCCAGGCCAAGCACGTTGAACGGATCGACGGCCTCACCGACGCCGGAGCAGCCGCCGACGGCCAGCACCGCAGCAGCCCAAAGCCGCGGCACCGGCAGGAACGTGCAAATCCGGGAAAGCGGCCTGGGTGGGTAGGCTTTCATGCCGGCAGCAGTATAGCCACCGGCCCGGGGATGGCAAAAAGCCGCCGGCCGGCTTGAGGCGGGAGGCCGTGGTGGTCCCGACCCCGCAGCGCGCGAACGCCCATCAGGCCCGGATGCAGACGGTGTTGTGAAACTCGTTGATCAGCGGGCGGTAGTCGTTGACCAGGGCCTCCGCCCAGCGACGACGCACCGTCATGTGCTGGAGAACCATCGGCCGGCCGGGGACGGCCTGGAAATCGACGATGTCGCCGCCATGGAGATCCAGATCGTCTCTGCCAAGGAAGAAAACCAGGTCCTGCCCGTCTTCCGTCTGCACAATCCCCTGCCGGGTCTTGGGCAGGTACAATCGTATGGTGCCCGTCACGCCTCACTCCTGCACGCGTGTGCGGATGGCAGGCTGCGCGGCTCGCTTCGGATGAACTGCCGCTGGCGGCTTGGTACCTCGCTCTGCTCTCCTGGAACTGACTGCCGCCTTGAGTATGCCTGAAAAAGCCCGACTCGGCAATACCCTTTACTCTAAATTCACACTTGCCGCGTGCCCCGAAAGCTGTGAAGTCCCACGCGGCATGGCGACCGGACGGCTGAGCTGTCGACGGGCGTCGCCCGCGCGACGGGCAGCGGAAACCCTCAAGTCATTGGCTTATAGGACGTTGCGCTGAAGCAGCTGCTATCTGACTCCGCCCAGGGATGAAAACCAGCCTGTTGCTGGATTCGATGTGTCGGTTTCCGGATTCAGTCCGGGGCGATAAGGTGCTGTGAAAATGGATAATTCATCTGCCGGGTGGAGCTGGATCCAGCCTGCCGGTGCACGCGCCTGCAGACGGCGATTGGCCGGCCGCCTCCAGATGGCGGCCCGGCGGCATCTGCCGAAAGCATGTGGTGCCCGCCAGCCACGGACCGCGGCCGGCATCGCCCGGCAGGAGCAGGCTGGTCGCAAGGGGGATTACTTGGGCTTTGAAGCCGGGGCTTCCGCGGGGGCTTTGCCCGCCGGCGTCTTGGGTGCCGGGACCATGAAGTCCCGCCCGCAACGGCTGCAGCGGACTTTCTTGCCGCGGGTGGAGTCCGGCACCTGCAGGATCGTGCGGCACTTGAGGTTTGGGCAGATCAGCGTGACGGACATTGTGCCTCGCCCGGCTGTCGACAGACGGTTGCTCCTGAATCCATAGCACGCATCGGGTCAGGCCGCCGGTCAGGATGAGAAAAAACCTTCCCGGATTGGCCGGCAGGGCTAAAATCGCGGCTAAGGTCCCAGAATCGCAGCGTTTATCGCCGGTTGACAGGGGCCTCCGCAGGGCTAGAATGAGCCCGTACCACGGATGCGTTGTCACGACCGACGCCGGTGGCCGACCTGATGCGATGCACCTGTGGCCCCGTAGCCACCCGATTCTTCCGGGCCCTCCCCGGGACCAGTGCCGGAGGGATTGCTCCGGTGCCCTCGCCCCCCTGTTGTCACCGCCTGATTGCCTGGCGAGCCGGTTATGGGCCCCATGGCCGGTCTTGTCGGCGAGGAAGGCCCGACCCGGGCTGGGTAAGCTCCGGAGGGAGCCTGGTGGCCGGGTCGGCCGCCGGACGGGCGCGAAGGAGTCGGTAGGGCGGACCGGGTGGTGCCTATGGTCAGGAACTCCTGGGAGATCACCGCGCCGGCCAAGGTGAACTGGACGCTGCGGGTGGTCCGCCGTCGGGACGACGGCTATCACGACATCGAGTCGCTGGTGTCCAAACTGGACCTGGCCGACGGGCTGGTTTTCGAGGAGCGCCCCGCAGGGCAGCTGGAACTGCTTTGTGACCGTGACGACCTGCCCGTGGGTCGGGAGAACCTGGTTCTCAAGGCTGCCCAGGTCCTGCGGCGGACGAGCGCGGCGCGGCACGGCATGTCATGCCGGCTGAGCAAACGGATCCCGGTCGGCGGGGGCCTGGGCGGGGGAAGCGCGGATGCGGCGGCCACGCTGGTTGCCCTCAACGAGCTGTGGGGTCTGGGCCTGACGCACGAGCGGCTGGCGGCGGTGGGGGCGGAGGTCGGCAGCGACGTGCCGCTGTTCATGGCCCCCGGCAGCGTGGTCATGCGCGGTCGTGGCGAGGTGGTGACTCCCGTTCCGGCCCGCTGGAGCGGCCCGGTGGTTCTGCTGCTGCCGGGAATCGAGGTCTCCACCGCCCGGGTGTACGGCGCCTGGCGGCCTCCTTTGCGGGGGCGGACACCGCCGGTCCTGCCGGAACCGTGCCGGGACGCCCGGGAGTGGATGGCTCGGACGTTCAACATGCTTGAGGAGCCGGCTTTCGGGATCTGGCCGGTGCTGGCCGAAATCCAGCGGTCGGCCGCTTCGCTGGCCGGCAGGGCGGTCCGGATGTCCGGCAGCGGTTCGACGTTCGTGACCGCCTTCGACGACCCCGAGGAGGCCGGTCGATTTGCCGCGGCGGCAAGCGCTGCCTTGAGGGAGATGGCGCGCTCCAGGTCGGCCTTGAGCC
>CAZSYS010000112.1:0-12162 GCA_964611365.1 uncultured Planctomycetales bacterium | reverse complement strand
CTCCACGATCGAGCTTCCGCCCGGCAGATACGGCGGGTCGCCGGTGATGTACCCGTACACCGGGGTGCCGGTGGTCGGGCCGGTGCTGACCGTCAGCTTCGCGACCGGGCTGTTGCTGGTGCCGCAGGCGCCGGATCCGGTGGCCACGCAGCGGATCTGGGCGCCGTTCTCGGTTGCCGCCTGGACGTTGGTCAGCGTCAGGCTGGTGCCGGTCTCGCCAGGGATGTCGACGAAGTCGGTGGCCGGCGGGAAGGTCCGCTGCCACTGGTAGGTGGCCCCGGGAAGCGTGACGTTGGCGCTGAACTGGGGGCTGGCCCCCTGGCAGACCTTGGTCGACAGCGGGAACTGCTCCCAGACCAGGCCGACGGTCAGGACCGCCGGGTTGCTGACCGCCACGCCGTTCTCGTCGGTGACCACGCAGGTGAAGACCGCCCCGTCATCGGTCGCCGGCACGTTGGTCAGCGTCAGCGCGGCGGTCGTCGCCCCGGACACGTCCCCGCCGTCGGTCAGGTCGCTGCCGTTCTTCTTCCACTGGTAGGTCAGCGTGCCGCCGGTGGCGGTGACGCTGAAGGCCGCACCGTCGGTCGGGCAGATCGCCAGGCCCGACGGGTGGGCGGTGATCACCGGCCCGCCGGTGCCCTGGCCGGCGATGCTGACGCTCCTGCTGACATCCTTGGAGTTCGAGCCGTCCGGCGGCGACCAGACCCGCAGCCACTCGGTGTTGTTGTCCACCGTGTAGAGGTTGCCGGCGGCGTCGAAGGCCACGTCGCGGACCGCCGTGCCGGCGTCGAACTCATGCAGCAGGGCGGCCGAGTCGCGGTCGAAGATCCTCACAAACCCGTTGGAACTGCTGCAGAAGGCGGCCCACTTGCGCGGCTCGAAGTAGCCCACGCTCCAGGAGTAGGTGTAGGCGTTGCTGACCTCCCAGGCGGGGGTGTTCAGCGGGTAGTTGAGAGGATCATCGATGAACCTGGCCAGCGGGGAAGCCTGGCCGGCCGAGGCACGGTAGTTGTTGGTGTACCAGTTGCCGGCGGCATCCCGCGCGATGTCGTAGGGGTAAAACGTGAAGTAGGCCGGGCCGATGACCTGGAAGCCGGTGTCGCCGGGCGTGGCCGTCGCATTGCTGCCCAGGTTGTAGCCGATCAGGCCTTTGCGGTTGTTGTCATAGAAGTTGCCGTTGACCAGATAGACCGTGCGGTTTCCGCCTGCCTGCGTGCCGGTGACCCAGATGGAGTGGACAAACTGGTCGTCGTCGGGGCTGCCGCCCGGCACGCCATTGGGTCCGTCGGTCTTGTTGCTGTCGTCAATCAGCTGCGTGGCGACCATGGTGTCGGGGTTGAAGTCGAAGGCCAGGTCGTTGGACAGGTCGGCCACGTAGAGGTGATCGTCCTGGCCGACCATGCATCGGTAGGGGGCGTTATTGCCCGTCCAGGTCACGCCGCCGGTGAAGTTGCCCAGGTCGGTGGCGTCCGCGGCCAGCACGTAGATGGCGTCGTTGCAGGCCCGCCCGAAGACCGTGCTGCCCACGCGGGCGTTGGAGACGTAGATCTTGCCGTAATGGGGGCTGGCCGGGTTGCTGTTGACCGCCACGCCTAAGGGGTACTCAAACGACGTGCTGGTCTGCTCCGGGCTGATCTGCGTCCAGCTGGTGTAGCCGTAGTCGCTGGCGGTGATCCTCACCGTGTAGGTGTCCACCGGCACCGGCGCGCCGGCGTCGTCGCGGCCGTCCCAGTGGAACGACCACGTCCCGCGCTTCTGCCGGGCGATGTTCACGGTGCGCACGGCCGTGTTGCCGCTGCTGAGTACCTCGATGCGGACGCCGGGATTGACCCCGTCGCCGTCGGCGTTCTCGTTGAGAACATAGGTGATGGTCGTGGTCTGGTCGCCCGAGTTGAAGCTGGCGGCGCTGATCGTCACCCCCGAGGGGTAGACATTGGCCATGACCAGCGAAGCGATCCCCAGGACGACCAGGCCGGCCAGGGCCGTGGTCCTTGACGCGTGTACGGTTCGCATCCTGAGCTCCTTTCCAGTGAATATGAGAAGAGACTCCTTCACCTTTCGGTTTGATACGCCTGAATGCTGAATCCGAAAGCCGCAGGCCGCGTCCGGGACGCCGAAGCCGACAACGCCGGCCGGAACCCCGGCGCGCGGTCATTCACGTGACGGACCTTCGCCTCGCGCATCGGACGGCTGCCGACACTCCTGCCTCGTCCGGTCGGACTCGGACAAACGCACATAAGGTTCCGCTCTTGACGTGACCCGCGGCGAACCGGATCAGCAGTCACCCCCCTGCCCGCAGGATGATGACGACTTTCCAGGCGATGTCCAAAGCCTAGCCGAACCACCGCACCGATTCAAGGGAAATGCCCCATTTACACGAGATTTTAGCGCAACACGCAGCTCGCCGCGGGCCCGAAGAAGGGCATGAACCGCCGGCGCATCATGGATGGCACGGCCCGAGAGGGCTTCAGACAGGATTTGAAGCAAACCTGCAAAGCCTGGAAAGCTGGGCAAGTCCGGAATGGCGCGGCAGGACCTGCGGGTAATGCCGATGTCGCGCGATATCGGGATGTCGGCTGGCGCCGGCGTCGGCGATCAAGTCCGGGAAGGCCTGCCCGAGACGGTCCACGTCGCCCGACTCGTCGAAAGATTGTGAAAGAGCGGGGGGCAGAAGCCCGCGGGGAACGCAAGTTTTTGCTTGCAAGGCTTCGGCCGGCCGTGCTAACATGATTGGTGGCTCAAGCCTGTCATGGAGCCTCCGCCGACCGTCGAGAAGATACGCCCGCGGCGGATCGGCCACCGGTTGGGCACCGGTAAGCGAAGGGAATCGATGCAGCAACAGGATGCGTCCTCATCGCGGGGAGCGGTCGCGAAGATCGCGGTGGCCGGGGTGCTGCTGGTCCTGGCGGCGTTGATCTTTCTGCGCAGCGGCGCCGATGCCAGGCAATCCGACGCCGCGGAGGATGCTACGCAATATGTGTGCCTGGAGTGCGGCCAGGGCTTCGCGCTGACGCCGGCGGCCTACGATCAGCTGGCCAAGGCCGGCGGAATCCAGGCGGCTGCCGGCGACGAGATCCGGGGGCGGGTCTGCCTGAAGTGCCCGCACTGCGGCGCGTTCGGCGGAACGCGGGCGGTTCCCTGCCCCAAAGACGGCAGCCCGGTGCCGCGGATCGGCAAGGATGGCCGGCGCGGGCATTGCCCCAAGTGCGGGTGGGACGGAACCGGCCCGGAATCGTGAATGGTCCGCCTGCGACCGGATCGAGGAGAACACGACGCCATGAGCTTACGGCCCAGGAGACCGCAGAGCGGGAGAACACACCCGGCCTTCACGCTGATCGAAGTGCTGGTGGTCGTGGCGATCATCGCCCTGCTGGTCTCCATCCTGCTGCCGGCGCTGAAGAAGGCCCGGGAGCAGGCCAAGACGGTGATGTGCATCGCGAATCTCAAGCAGGTGGGGGCCGCCTCGGCCGGCTACCTGCAGGCCAACAAGAACCGCTTTCCCTGGGGTCCGGTGGACACGCGCAACAAGCTGGCCTATCCGCAGTCCCATTATTACGCCGGCAGCACCGACAAGGGCGACGGCGGCGCCTGGGACACGATCTACGGCCCCAAGCTGGCCCCGCTGACGGACCAGAACCCGGCCGGGCGGCACATTCCGGCGGGGATGCGGCCGCTGAACAAGTACCTGATGGGTCGCTCGCTGGGCCGGACGGCCGACGCGACGTTTGAAGTGCTGCAGTGTCCCAACGACGACGGCGTGCGCAGCCGGGTGAACCATGAGTACCCCAAGTCGGCCAAGCCGGCCTGGGTCGTGATGGGCATGAGCTACGACTCGAACGTGACCTGGTGGGAGTATGTCCGCCAGGTGGAGTACCCCGGCAACACCGATGCTCAGCGGCGAAGGGGGTACAAGCTCATGGACCGGCTGATCTTCCTCATGGAGAAGAAAGGCCCCAGCCGTGCGGTGCTGGCCTATGAGGATCCTGCCGACTGTGTGCTGGGCGGCGTGCTGTATGACTGGCCCGAGAACCTCAAGTACATGGGCTGGCACGGCAAGCACAACCAATACAGCAACGTGTTCCTGGACGGGCACGCCGGCCATCTGCTGATGGAACACAAGAAAGTCTGGGATTACAACTTCCGCGGCGCCGGCGGGCAGATCAACATCACCTGCAACCCGGCGGCGCCGGGCAACGACTGTCTGCAGGGCGACGCCGGCTGGATCGTCCGGCAGGACTACAAGGAAGAGTGACTTTCCAGGGAGGAGCGAACCGGGCAGGGAGGTATGGACCTGGAAAATCGTGAGGGCCGGCCGCAGCGGGCACGCGTGTGTATCCCGGCGACGGATCCGGCCGGTCGAAACAAGGAAGCGGGCCGCGGCCTGTTTCCGGAGAGGAGGAACGCCATGCGAATCAAGGCAGTTCTCGGGATTCTGGGTGTGCTGGCGGCGCCGGCGGCGGTGCTGGCGGTGCCGTACGCCTCGGGGGTAAGCACCTCGGGCAACAACCTGAGCTTCATCCTGAACCAGGACGCGGCCAACGTGACTCTGATGCTTCAGGGCGGCGGCACCATCGATCTTGGCGCCCTGGCCAAGGGCACGCACAACGTGGTCGTGCCGACCCTGGGCAACCACCAGATCAAGGTGACCCACTCGGCGGCTGCCGGCTGGACGCAGATCAGCACCGACGGTATGACCACCTCGTTCTACACGCCGATGGGAATCTCGGTCAACCGGAATAAGACCAGCCCCAACTACGGCAGCGTGTACGTGTCCAACGCGACGGGCGGTATCACCGGCTACGGGCGCAACACGCCGGAAGGTATCTATCGCCTCCAGGCTGACCTGGTCGAGATCAACAGCGGCACCGCCGGCGTGACCTGGGGCGGGAGCTCCGGGCCCTGGAAGAGCGCCATCGGCACCGACGACCGGGTGTACGTGACCGACCTGTCCAACGACCTGGTCTTCGACCTGGCCCCGGATCTGTCCTCGGCCGTCCAGTTGATCGATGCCAGCAACCGCACCGCCAACCAGTGGGTGGGGGCTGTCCAGGTGACCGGCACGCAGGCCGGCGGCGACCGCAAGATCTACCTGGTGAACACGAACTACAATGACACCGCACGCAAAGGTGTCATCGAGTATTCGCTGGGGGGGGCTGCCACGATTGCGACTACCGGGGACACCGGTTCTCAGCTCATCGGTCCCAGCTACTGGACCTTCTATCCACAGGACGCGGTCCGAGACAGCAGCGGTAACTGGTACACCGGTTCGTTCCGATACGCGGCCACGGACGAGTCGGCCCTGGGCAAGTTCCTCGCCGCCGATCTGCCGGGCAACACGCCGATCTGGGAAATCCCGGCAGCAGCACCGTACAACGGGTGCCACGCGATCGATGTGTACGAGGAAAAAGGCTGGGTGGCCTACGGCAACTACTACGACGGCTGGGTCCACATTTTCAACATGGCCGACGGAAGCTACGTCACCGGCTTTGACGCCGGCAGCCGGATGCGCGACATCGCCTTTGACGCCGCCGGCAACATCTACACGGTGGACAACACCACCGAGTGGCTGCGGGTCTGGTCGCCCGGCGGCGACACCATGATGGAGACGCCGTTCACGATCATTCCGGAGCCGGCGAGCATCCTGATGGTGCTCGGCGGGCTGGGCCTGATCGCCCGGCGCCGCAAGTGAGTTGAGAATATGGTCCGGCGCGACGGAACGGGCCGGATTCGCATGGCTTGAAAGGCGGACGGGACGTGTGCGGGGGTGTTTGCCCGACGCCCCCGCGCACCCCGTCGCCGCTCGTCCGTCCAGGACGGGCCAGCCCGGCCGGAAATCATCAGGTCGGGGGTGGGCAGAGGCGGCGCGGTCATGGCCCGGTCGTGGCCGCACGAGCCAGGCCGCCCTGAGATCGCATCGGGCTCCACCGCCATGATCGATTCGCAGCCATGTCCCGCATCCGACGCGCGACGGCAGGCCCGGTCCCGGGGCTTCACGCTGATCGAGGTGCTGGTGGTCGTCGCGATCATCGCCCTGCTGGTCTCGGTCCTGCTGCCGGCGCTGTCCAAGGCCCGCGAGAACGCCCGCCGGGCCGTCTGCAGCGCCCAGCTGGGCGAGATGGCCAAGGCCATGATCATGTACAACAATGAAAACCGCGACTACCTGCCCGGTCCGCTGCACCAGGCCCTGGAACTGGAGACGGTCGCCAAAGTCGCCGTGGCCGACTGGGAGGCCTGGCACCTGCCCTTCTACATCCGGCGGTACTTCAGCGACCGCAGTGCCCGCAAGCAGCTGACCGACAAGGTACTCAAGTGCCCCACCTCGCTGATGATCACCGGCGGGGCCAAGAACGTCTGGAGTAACACCGATCAGCAGCGGCCGTTCACCTACGCCCTGAACAACTGGTGGTACATCGCCAACGAACGCCAGGGCACCGATCCGCAGCAGTATTTCGGCTGGCCGGGCTCCAGCAGCAACACCGCCTTGAACTTCTGGACCGGCGGCCCGGACGCCAACGGGCGGTTTCAGCTGAATCCCGCGGCCGGTCCGATCGCCAGACCCAAGCGCATCAGCCTGGTCCGCCAGCACTCCCGCGAGTGGGCGATCGCCGACGCGTTCCGCTACACGGACCAGAACCGTCCGCCCCTGGCCGGTGCGGGCCGCCCCCACGGCGACTGGCGGCTGGGCACCTATCAGTCCGATTGGGTGGAGCGAGCCAACATCCCCCTGCCGACCAGCCCCTATCACAGCAAGGGGATCAACGTCGGCATGTTCGACGGCCACGTCGAATGGCAGCGGCCCTGGTGGGGCTCGGTCAACCCTTACAAGCCCTGACGTACGGCCGTCGCGGCCGGCAGGGGTGTATGACGCCCTTCAGGCGGGGGTCCTGGCCAGGCCCGGCCGGCGGGTCGGCGTGGCCATGTCCGGCCGCAGGAGGATAATCCGCGATTCCGGATATCGATAACTTTTTCTCAATCATAAGGTTGCGATTGCTGCTGCGACCTTATCGCCCCTGGGCTGTCTAACATGATGGCAACGCGCGGGCGGCGCGGTTCGCGCGGCGGCCGAACGGATCGGCCTTCCGACCCGGGAGGTCCTGAGGAGAACGCATGCGCGGGATGTTGAGGGCCCTGGTCTGGCTCCCGACGGTCTTGCCGGCGGCGGTCCCGGCGGCATCGGCGGGCGAACTGGACTCACTTCTTCCGGCCGACACCCTGGTCTACATCGACTGGCCCGGCACTCACGTCTTGCGGAGCGACCTTCAGCAGTCGGCCCTGATGCGGTTGATCGAGGATCCGCAGGTCGGCCCGTGGCTGCAGAGCCTGGCGGCCAGACTGGCCGGCGGGGTCCAGGCGGGCGTCGGCAAGCCGCGGGTTCCGGGTTCCGAGGAGTTGCTGGCGGAGCTGGTCGGGCTGGCGCTGGACTACCCGTCCGAAGGGGTGATTCTGGGCGTCTCGGCCAGGGCTCGCGGCCTGGATGTGGACGCCGGACTGGTCGTGCGGGCCGGCCGGGACAACAGCGCCCTGGCCGAGATCATCGACGAGTGGATGGAAGTCCTGGGCGTTGCCGAGGCGGACATCACCGAGGTTCGTGCCTCCGAGGCCCTGGTCCGACGCACGTCCCTGCCGCAGTCGGGCCTGCTCCTACATTGGGGGGTCATCCAGGACGCTTTCGTGCTGGCCACCGGACCTCGGCTGATCGAGCTGCTGATGGCCGACGCCGGGCCCGGGAAAGACATGGACCCCGTCGGCCAGGCGGCCGATCCGATGGACGGGCGGCAAGCCCCCGGCCCCGATGGCACGACGGCCGGCGAGCCGGGACATCCCGCGGCTGCCGTTCAGGATGGCATTCAGGAGGACCATCTGGTCGCCGACGGCCCATCCTCTCCCTTGCCGGATGAAGCCGGCGCGGCGGGGGCGGGTCAGGCCCCGGGCAAGCTGCTCGCCGAGCCCGCCTTCGCGGAAATGCGCCTTCAGTCCGGTCGATCAACGCCCTCTCTGGCGGTGTATATCCGTCTGGAGGGGTTGAGGAAGCTGGCCGGTGCATTCGGGAAGCTGGCGGGCCTTTTCGGCGCGGCCCGCGGCGAGCCGGCCAGGACGCTGGCCCTGGTGCAGGCGTTGATTCCGCAGGGGGCGTCCTCCACGGCGGTAATGCTGGAGGCCCGCCGCGAGGGTCTGCTGACCACATCGTTTCAGTCCATGCCGGATCAGGCCGGGGCCTCCGGGACACGGAGTCATCGTCCGCTAGAGCCGTTGGACCTGTCGGCCGTTCCGCAGGGGGTGCGCTGGGCGGTGGTCGGCCGTGAGAATCTGGCAGACCGGTTTGCTGCCTTGATGGATCTGGTGCATCAGCTCGATCCGCGTCGGGAGCAGGAGTTTCTGCGCGTGGTCGAGCGCTTCGAGCAGCGGACCGGCTGGGCGTTCGACGAGCAGGTGCTGGCCGGTCTGGGCGAGACCTGGCTGCTGTTCGATTCGCGCTGTTTCAGCCGGCCCTGGAGCGGCGGGCTGACGCTGGTGCTGGAGACGCGCCGCGGCTACCGTCTGGGCCAGGCCCTGTGTCGGCTGGCCGAGAGCATTTCCGAGGAGCCCGTTCCCGGCGAGTCTGTGGTGCACACGGTGAATCATCGGGGCGTGGAGATTCACTACCTGCCCGGGGCCCGCGGCGGTCCGGGACCGGCGCCGGCTTGGGCGGAGTGGGACGGGAGGCTGGTGCTGGGCCCGTATCCCCAGACGGTGCGTTCGTACCTGGAGCATCTGGCCGCCCGGTCGCCGAGCCTGCTGGACGAGCCGGCCTTTGCCCGGGGTCTGAACCTGCTGCCACCCGGCAGCGACATGATCGGCTACATCGACAGCGCCCAGGTGGCTCACGCGGCCTGTTCGGACATGCTCCTGGGGATCTGGAAAGCCGCGACGCCCCTGGACGGCGGGCCGGGGGCCTGGCCGTCGCCGGACGCTCTGGCGGCGCCGCTGTTTCCGACGGTCTTCGCCCGGGCCAGGACGGATCGGGGCATCGTCTCGGCGAGCTTCGGACCGTTGCCGGTTCCGGCGGAGCTGGTGACCGCCGGCGGGGCCGCGGTGCTGGCCCGCGCGCTGTTGCCCTCGGCGACGGTGTCCGGGCCGGACGACCGGGTGGGCAAGGCGGCGGTAGCCCGGTCGATGCTGGGGGCCGGCGGGCCGGTGGTGATCGCGATCGAGCTTTTCCACGCCCACATGGGGCGGTATCCTGCGGATCTCTCGGAGCTGGTGCAGGTTCCGCGGGACGCCGTCTCAGCCGACCGGTGGCGGGGACCGTACATTCGCAGCGCCGAGCACCTGCTGGACCCCTGGGGTCATCCGCTGGCCTACGCCTGTCCCGGCGGCGGCAAAGGGCGGGCCTTCGAACTCTGGAGCCTGGGAGCCGACGGTGAGAACGGCACGGAGGACGACGTCCGCGTCGAGAGCCGGGTGTCGGGCCGGCAGGAATCCGCGCGGCCCGAACGTTGAAGGCGGTTCCGGGGCATTGCGGCCTCGATGATCAACCCTTGATGATCACCACTGCCCTGCTGATGCTGTGTGCCTGGCCGGCGGCGGCCGGAGAGGCGCCGGACCTCAGTGCGTGCCTGCCGGAGTCGGCGATGGTCGCGTGGTTCGGCCGGCCTTCTCCGGCGATGCTGGATGCTCCGCCGGGGGGGGTGGTCGATCGCCTGGCCGGCTGGCTGCTGACGCTCAAGGGCGCGGGGGTGATCCCGCCGGATGCGCGGGTGGTGGCCGATGCCGTGGCGACGATCCCGCTGCTGGGCCGGAGGCCGCACGCCCTGGCTCTGCTGGATCTGACCATCCGCCAGCTGGGACCCGCCAGCTACCGCCTCAACAGCCTGCAGGCCGTGGCGGTGGTGGACGTCGGCCCGCTGGGCGGGGACTTCGACCGGCGGATCCGCGATCTGCTGGCCTCCTACACCTCGCCGGAGCACAACGCCATCGAGGCCGTCTCGCAGAACGGGGTGTCGTATCACCGCCTGACCGACCGGACCCAGCCGCCGTGGGCGGTGGTGGAGTGGGGCACGTTCGGCGGAAAGCTGGTGGTGGGCGTCGGGCAAGGGGCCTTGCAGGCCGTGGCCGACACCATCGGCGGACGCCGTGGGGCCCTGGCCGCCGAAAGCTGGTTCACCCGGGCCCATCAGGCCTGCCACGGGGCGCACAGCGGGCTGGAGTGTTATGTGCATGTCGAGGGCCTCGGTGCCCGGCTGGGGGAGATCGCACCGGAGGAAACCCGGCGGGTGATCGGCTCGCTGGGGCTGGCCGAAACGCGACGGTTGCTGTGGGCGGTCGGCTTCACCGGGCGGGCTTTGCGCAGCGAGGCGTGCATCGAGGACCTCAAGGGTGAAACGCTGTACGCCATGCTCAGCGGGCCGGGAATGATCGATCCGCAGGTCGAGGCGATCATTCCGCCGGAGGCCGACGCGTACGCCGCGTTCCGGCTGCCGCTTGCGGACGTGGCCCGCGGGCTGCGCCAGGCCTGGCTCGAGAGCCAGGGGCCTGCGCGGCAGGAGAAACTCCGGCGGATGTGGTCGCGGCTGGAGGAGCGTTTCGACTTCTCCGCCGAGCATCAGTTGATCGGCCGACTGGGCAGGCACCTGGTCTTCCACACCTACCCGCCGCACCCGTTGCGACTGCCCCTGCTGTGCACGATCTGGATCCAGACCGACGGGCGGACCGAGGCCGTTGCCCGCACCGTGGACGGGATGATGGCCGCGTGGCAGGAGGCCCTCTCCCCGCCCCAGGCCGGAACCGCGGCGGCCGACACCCGGCCCTCGCGCGGTCTGTCCCCGCAGATCCGCCGGACGCCTGACGGCATCTGGTACCTGCAGCTGGGCGTCCTGGGGCCGGCGGTCGGCGTGGCCGACGGGTGGATCGTGATCAGCTTTTCGCCGCTGGCGGTCCGGGACAACCTGAGCTACCTGCGGCGGCAGGCACCGGTGTCTGCGTCCCGGCCGGGGGGCCCGGATCCGGCAGCGCCGTGAAAAAAGGGGCCCGGGGGGCACCGCCGCCACCGCCCCTGCAGGCCTGCAGATGTCCGGAACATGTCGCCTGGACCACCCTTCCGGCTGCACGCCTGGGGCCGCTGGTCGCCGCGGGGCAGGGGGCCTAGGATTCCGCCGATCGAGAGTCGCGGGCAGCCTGACAAGGGTCTTCTTCCCGGCCTGGGTGGACATGGTGGGCTTCAACACTCCCTCGGGCCGGGGTTTCAATCGGCCGGCCCCGGCATCGGTTCGAGGAATCACCGCACATGGCTACCGAGGTCATCTCCGCGCGGCGGGCGCGGTACGAGGAGCAGGGCTTCTGCGTGGTACCGGAGGTCTTGCCGGAGGACGTGGTCCGGCGGGGTGTCGAGGGCATGGATGCGGTCCGTGCGGGGATCTATGACACCGGCCGACCGCCGATCGACTCGCCCTGGAAGCCCGGGGACGACCCGGGCAAGCTGTGCAAGATCGAGATGCCGCACCTGGCCAGCCGGGGTCTGTTCGAGGTGATCACCCATCCGGCGATCGGGCGGCTGGCGGCCGAGCTGACCGGCGCCCGGCGGGTCCAGGTCTGGTGGGTGCAGCTGCTGTACAAGCCGCCCGGCGGCCGGGGGGGGACAAACGTCGGCTGGCACCAGGACAAGCAGTACTGGAAGTGCTGGACGCCCGACAGCCGTCTGTTCACCGTCTGGGTGGCGCTCAGCGACGTCACCGAGCAAAGCGGGGCGGTGCTGTTTGCGCCGGGCTCGCACCGCTGGGGGCTGATCGACGAAGGGGACTTCTACGGCCAGTCGCTGCAGGAGCAGAAGGAGAGCATCTGCCGCAGGACCGGCTGCCCGTGGCGCGAGGTCGCCGCGACCATGCCGGCCGGCGGGGTAAGCGTCCACGACGGGCTGACCTATCACGGCAGCGGGCCGAACATTTCCGACGGCCCGCGTCGCAGTCTGGCGGTGCACATGCGGACCGAGCAGTCGGAGGTGGTCCCGGACGTGGAGCGGATCCCGCTGGAGCACGGGCGGAATCTCGTGCAGTTCCTGGACGACCCGGTCTGCAATCCGGTCATCTACCAGGCCTGAGGACGCGCGGGACCGGGCCGGGCGCGCGGGCCGGGTCGTGTGACCGACGCTGTGGGGCGACCCGGGGATTGTGGTATGCTGCAGGCAGC
>CAZSYS010000111.1:6447-12217 GCA_964611365.1 uncultured Planctomycetales bacterium | reverse complement strand
CCGACCGGCCTGCGGGTCGGCGGCGGTGCTGGGCGCCGTGGCCGTCGCCGCGGCGTCCGCGGTGGCGGGCCGCGCGCAGGAGTGGCGGCCGGAAGTCTTCGACTACGACCGCCCCGCCGACCTCGATCTCCGCGAACTGCCCGAGCCGCAGGGCCGCCGCCTGCAGGACAGCCGGCAGCGCGAGTTCATCTTCCGCAACACCGACGGCCAGGACGTCCCCCTGCTGATCACCCTGCCCAAAAAGGGGCGTGCGCCGTTCCCCGTCGTGATGCTGGTCCACGGATACGGCAGCGACCGCAGCGGCGTGACCCGTCTGGTCGGCCGGGAGTTCATCGACGCCGGCTTCGCGCTGGCGGCGCCCGACATGCCCATGCACGGGGCCCGCGGGGGGCCGCCACGCGCGCTGTTCCCTCCGAATGAGCCCGAGCGGCTTTACCGCAACGTGGTTCGCGCCGTGATCGACATCCGCCAGACCGTCGACGCGCTCGAGCGGCGCCGCGAGCTGGACACCTCCCGCGGTGTTCCCATCGCCGGGTACTCCATGGGCGCGTGGTTCGCGCCCCTGGCGGGCGCCGCCGACCGACGGGTGCCCGCGCTTCTGCTCATGGGCGGCGGCTCCCTGGCCGTGGACCCGCGCCGGGATGAGGAGCGGGCCGGTGGTCCGGTGGTCGAGAACCTCCTGGAACGCTACACCGCCCTGCAGCCCAGAGCCGCCCTGGCCAGGTTCGCCCCCCGGCCGGTGCTCATGCAGAACGGACGACGGGATCTGCTGGTGCCGGCGGCCGGCGTCCGGGCCCTGTTCGATGCCGCCGGCCATCCCAAGGAACTGCGCTGGTACGATTGCGGCCACATCCTCACGCCCGAGGCCTTCCGGGAGGCGGCTTCGTGGCTGGCGGCCAGGACCGCGCCGCCTTCGACCCGGCCGGCGGGGCGCTGAGTCCGAACCGGGGCCGGACGGATCCCGTCAAGTTCATCCCGCCGGCCGGCCGATGAAACCGTAGGCCGACGCCGTGCGGCTCGAGCCGTTGCGGCTGAGCCTCCCGGCACCCCGGCTTCGGCGAGAGTCTCCGGTCGCCGTCGCGGTCTTCAGGGAGCTGATCGCATGACCTCCGTGCCGCCCGGCGCGCTGGGCCCTATTCTGCAGACCGACCAGGTCCAGCGGCAGGTCTCCCAGGTCCGCGACGGTGAGCGGACCGCGCGGGCCAACGCCGACCGCCAGCAGAACTTCGCGATCACGGAAACCGACACCACCGTCGAAACCACCGACACCGATACCCGCGTGCACACCGACGCCGAGGGCGGTGGCAGCCAGGGCCGGGCCTTCAGCCAGCCCGAGGAGCCCGAGCAGCCCCAGAAGGAGGCGCCGCCGCAGGCCGACGGCGTCCATGGCGGCCTGATCGATCTGGAAGCCTGAAATCCCCGGCAGGACGGTCTCGAACCGGCAACCCGGGGGGCGGATTCATCCGGCTCGTGGCCGCCGAAGTCTTGTGGCCGCAGGGCGAAACGCGTTCAGCCGCCGGACGGCGTTCAGCCGCCGGGAAGGTAAATGTCACCCGGACCCGCCCGCGCCAGCACCGCCGCGCTGATGCGTTCCGCTCCGAACCGGCGAAGCGCCCTGGCCGCCTCACGCAGCGTCGAACCGGTGGTGCACACGTCGTCGATCAGACACACCGCCAGCCCGTCCAGCCGGGCGGATCCCCGAGCGACGAACGTCCCGCGCACGTTGGAACGCCTCTGGGAGGGTGCAAGACCCGTCTGCCGGCGTTTTCGGCCCCGATTCCGCAGCACCGGCCGCACCGGGACGCCCAGGCGTCGCCCCACCCGCTCAGCCAGCAGCCTGACCGGCTGGAAGCCGTACCGCAGGCGACTCGACCAGGTCGTCGGGATGGGCACCAGCAGATCGAGGTCGTCTGCCCACGGGCGCCCGCGGATCGCGTCCGCCAGCAGTCCGCTCAGCGGTCCGACCAGGTACTCCCGGCGCCGAAGCTTGTAGCTGCGGACCATGTCGCCCAGCAGTCCGCGGTACCGCCCCACGCGGGCCAGGCCGTCCGGCACGGGGGCCGCCCGGCGGCATGACGGGCAGCCTTCATCGGCCTGAAGATGCGGCCCGCGCGTGCACCCGCACCTGGGGCAGTACGCAGTCGAGCTCTCCTTGAGCAGCTCGGCCACACAGGCGTCGCACCAGGTGGCCCGGGCTGGAATCCTTGTGCCGCAACCTGCGCACAGCCTGGGAAAGGCCAGATCCGCGATCTGCAGACCGGCGTTTGCCGCCAGGTGTATCAGGCCGGCGTTTCCCAAAGCCCGCATGGCGGGTATTCTGCCCTGGTCCAGCCGGACCGGCAACGCCCTTGCGTGTCCCCTAGGGACAGTGTATAATTCACAAGCGTGAATATTTGAGCGCTGTATCCAACAATGCGGTCCCTCCCGACGAACCGGCCTGGAAAGCGCAAGCCATGACCCCATACAGACGCAAGATCATTCCAAATATGTGGTTAGATTACAAGAGAGGCTTACGGGGGCCGACTGATGGTCGTTTTCGCCTGCGCTGGATGGGCTGGAGCCCGGCGACGCTGGCCATTCTGGCGGCAACCGGCGGTTCCCTGCGGGCCCAGCCGCCGATGCTGTCTCGCGTGGCGGTGGTCCAGGCCGAGCACCGGGTGGTGCCGGTCACGGTAACGCTGGTGGGCACCACCAAGCCGTACACCCGCAGCAACATTGCCTCCGAGGTGGCCGGCATCGTGGAGGCGATTCCGGTGATTGAGGGCCAGCGGGTGGAGGCCGGCAGCCTGGTCTGCCAGCTGCGCGACGACGTGCGCCGCATGGCTCTCGAACAGGCCGAGCGTCGGCTGGGCGAGCTTCAGGCCCAGCTGGCTCAGCTGGAGGCCGGTTCGCGGAAGGAAGAGATCGCCGCGGCTGCCGCCGAACTGGGGGAGGCCCAGGCGATCGAGGAGAAGTGGCGGCTGGAGCTGGCCCGCATCAGCAGTCTGCGGGAGCGCAATCAGGCCAGCGACAAGGAGTACAACGACACCGTGGCCGAGGAAAAGGCCGCCCGGCAGCGCGGTGCCCGGGCCAGGGCCGCTTACGACCTGGTGCTGGCCGGACCGCGCGTCGAGCAGATCGAGCAGGCCCGTTATGCGGTGCGGGCCCAGGAGGTCGCGGTGCGGCTTCTGCGTTACGACCTGGAGCAGACGCGGATCCGGGCCCCGTTTGCCGGGGCGGTGACGCGACGCGACACCGAGGTCGGGCAGTGGCTGCCGGCCGGAGGGCCGGTGCTGGAGCTGATCGAGCTGGACCGGATCCTGGTGCGTGTGGACGTGCCGGAGTCGGCGGTGTTCGCCCTCTCGGCCGGAGACCGCATCACGGTGATCGTCGAGGCTCTGGATCACACGCTGGAAGGCGTGGTGGAGCGGATTGTTCCGCAGGCCGACGAGCGGGCTCGGACCTTCCCGGTGGACGTGCTGCTGGATAACAGCGCCGGCCAGCTCAAGAGCGGCATGTTCGTGCGGGCGATCGTTCCGGCCGGACCGGCCGTCGAGTCGATCATCGTGCCGCGCGACGCGATCCTTCAGCGGGCCGGGGCGCAGTATGTGGTCATCGTCGCCCCGCCCCCGCAGGGGCAGGGGCACATGGCCGTGCCGGTGCCGGTGAAGCTGGGGGCTTCGCTGGGGTCATGGGTGGCGGTGAGTGCGACCATGCTCCAGCCGGGTGTTCCGGTGGCGGTCAAGGGCCACGACCGGGTGTACGGTCCCCAGCCGGTGGAGCCCGTCCCGGCCCGGGTGGATCCGCCGACCGCCCGTGCGTCGACGGCCACGCGGCCGGCCGGGATCACGACCGGCACTGCCACGGCCCCGCTGTGATCCGCCGCGGGCCGATGCCGGCGGGTCGGTCCGGGTCCAGACGGAACCTGAAGCCATGGACATCGTCCGTTTCACGATTCACAACCCGGTCAAGGTGGCCGTCGGGGTCATCCTGGTCTGCCTGTTCGGCGGGCTGGCGCTGTTTCAGATCCCCATCCAGCTGACGCCCAACGTGGATCAGCCACAGGTCACGGTCACGACCCGCTGGCCCGGGCGCAGCGCCCGGGAGGTCGAGCGCGAGATCGTGGACCGCCAGGAGGAGAAGCTCAAGGGGATCTCCGGTCTGCGCAAGATGTCCTCGGTGGCCTCGGAGGGCCAGGCAGTCGTCACGCTGGAGTTCTTCATCGGCGTGGACAAGGACGCCGCCCTGCGCGAGACGGACTCGAAGATCAACCAGGTCAGCGGCTACCCCGACGAGGTCGAGAAGCCCGAGGTGGTGGCGGCCGACGCGGCCATGGAGTCGCCCATCGCCTGGATCCTGCTGAAGGCCGACGACGGCAGCGACGTGTCGACATACCGCGACTTCGTCTGGGACAACGTCAAGCCGATGCTCGAGCGGGTCGAGGGCCTGTCCTCGGTGAACGTCTTCGGCGGGCGGGAGCGCGAGGTCCACATCCTGGCCGACCCGGCGCTGCTGGCGGCCCGCGGCATCACCCTGCGCGAGTTCGAGGCCGCCCTGAAGCGGCAGAACGTCAACGCCTCGGCCGGCACGGTGGCGACCGGCAAGCGGGATTTCATCTTCCGGACGGTCGGCCAGTACGAGACCGTGGAGGAGGTCGAGAACACCATCGTCGCCTATCGCGAGGGCGGTCCGGTGTGCGTCCGGGACGTGGCCCGCGTGGTCCGCACCCACGAGAAGCCGCGCGAGGTCGTGCGTTCCAAGGGCGAGCCGGTGCTGGCCCTGCCGGCCTACCGCGAGACAGGGGCCAACGTCATCGAGGTCATGGCCGGCCTGCGCCGGCAGATCGAGACGGTGAACCGCGAGATCCTCCGCGGCCGCGGCCTGAGTCTGGAGCTCACCCAGGTCTACGACGAAACGGTCTACATCGATTCGGCGATCGGGCTGGTCAAGTCCAACATCGTGGCCGGCGGACTGCTGACCGTCGCCGTGCTGCTGGTCTTCCTGCGCAACCTGAGGGCGACGGCCATCGTGGCCCTGTCCATCCCGATTTCGGTGATCGGCGCATTCCTGGCGGTCAGCCTGCTGGGCCGCAGCCTCAACGTGGTCATGCTGGCGGGCATGGCCTTCGCCGTGGGCATGGTGGTGGACAACGCCATCGTGGTGCTGGAGAACATCTACCGCCACCGCCAGATGGGCAAGCCGGCGTTTCAGGCCGCCCAGGACGGCGCCACCGAGGTCTGGGGCGCGGTCCTGGCCAGCACCCTGACCACCATGGTGGTCTTCATCCCGGTGGTCTTCGTCCAGGAGGAGGCCGGGCAGCTCTTCGGCGACATCGCCATTGCGATCAGCGCCGGCGTGCTGCTGTCGATGCTGGTCTCGGTGATGGTCATTCCGACGCTGGCCGCCCGGCTGCTCGGGGGCCGGACCCCCGCGGCCTCCCGGTCCGGGCCGGCCGGGGAGGAGACGGCGCCGCGCTACGCGGTCCTGGTGGCCGACGCGGTGGCGCGGATCAACCGCAGCTGGATCGCCCGCCTGGCCGTCGTGGCGGTCTTTCTGGTCGGGTCGCTGGTCGGCTCCTGGGCCCTGATCCCCCCCACCGACTATCTGCCCACCGGCAACCGCAATCTCGTCCTGGGCTTCGTCATCACCGAGCCGGGGCTGAACACCCGCGAGTTCACCGCCCTGGCCGAGGACATCGAGCGCCATCTGCGGCCCTACTGGACCGCGGCGCCGGGCAGCGCCGAAGCCGCGGCCCTGGGTGAGGTCGGTCTTCGCCGTGTCAATGCTGAAG
>CAZSYS010000111.1:0-6437 GCA_964611365.1 uncultured Planctomycetales bacterium | reverse complement strand
GCCCCCGGCGGCCGGATGGTCCCGGTGACGCCCCCGCTGATCGAGAACTTCTTCTTCGTGGCCTTCAACAACAGCGTGTTCATGGGGGCCACCAGCCGCGACCCGCTGAGGGTCAAGCCTCTGGCCCAGATCATGACCCAGGCGGCGATGTCGTCGCCCAGGGCCATCGGGGCGATCCCCATCTTCTTCCAGACCGGCCTGTTCGGCGGGGTGCGGGCCTCCGGGACGGTGGATGTCGAGATCCGCTCCGAGAGCCTGGCGGCGGTCAACGAGGCCGCCGGCCTGCTGTTCATGAACCTGATGCGGGAGGGGCTGACCTCGGTGCGGCCCGAGCCGATCAACTTCGACCTGCCCCGCCCCGAGATCCGGGCGGTGCCGCTCCGCGCCCGGGCCGCCGACGTCGGGCTCGGCGCCGGCGACATCGGCTTCATCCTGGCGGCGGCCGTCGACGGGGCGTATGTCGGAGGATTCCGCGAACAGGGCGACGAGATCGACCTCAAGGTGCGGTTCGAGAACGCCGACGGCACCCCCCTGGCCGACGTGCGGCACGCGCCGGTGTTCACGCCCGCCGGGCGCATCGTTCCGCTCTCGTCGGTGGCCCGCTTCGAGGAGGTCGACGCCCCCCAGCAGATCAACCACATCGAGGAGATGCCCGGCGTCAGCCTCGAAGTCCGTCCGCCGGCCGATATGGCCGTCGAGACGGTGGTGCAGATCATCGACCGGATCGTCGATCGACTCCGCCGGCAGGGCGCCATCCCGCCGGGCGTCTTTGTCTCCCTGGCCGGAAACGCCGACAAGCTCGCCCAGACCCGCGAGGCCATGTTCGGGCACTTCAGCGGACTGAATGCCGGCTCCATCCTGGCCCTGTTGCAGAGCCGGGGGTTTCTGGCCCTGATCGTCGTCTACCTGCTGATGGCCGGGCTGTTCGAGTCCTTCGTCCACCCCCTGGCCATTCTCCTCTCGGTGCCGCTGGCCGTCGTCGGCGGATTCGCGGGCCTGCGGGTGGTGCACGTCCTCAGTCTGATGGACCCCACCAAGCCGGTTCAGCAGCTCGACGTGGTCACGATGCTCGGCTTCATCATTCTGCTGGGCATCGTGGTCAACAACGCCATCCTCATCGTCCATCAGACGCTCAACAACCTGGATCGCGGACTGGATCCCGCGCAGGCCCTGCACGAATCGGTCCGCAGCCGCATCCGCCCGATCTTCATGACCGCCTTCACCTCGATCGGCGGCATGCTTCCCCTGGCCCTGATGCCCGGCGCCGGCAGCGAGCTGTATCGCGGGCTGGCTGCGGTGATGTGCGGAGGGCTGCTGGTCTCGACGCTCTTCACGCTGCTGCTGGTGCCGGTGGTCTACTCGGTGTTCCTGTCGCTGCGTCTGCGGATGGTGGAGCGTTTCGGCCGCGAGGACCAGATGCCCGTCGGCGCCGCCGCCGGCCGGCACGGGACCGCGCCGCAGGCGCGGCCGTCCTCCGGCTGACCCTCCCGGGAGCCCGTCATGGCCCATGCCCTGGGCGAAACCATCCGGGCGGCCCTGCGGAGCCGGAACCCGCTGACCACCGCCGGTCTCACCGACGCCCTCCGGCTGTTCCACGGCCGAGCCGACGGCGTCGACGGGCTGGTCATCGAGCGGCTCGGGCCGGCCCTGGTGGTGCAGTGCCTGCAGGGCCGGCTGGCTCTTCCTGAACACGAAGTCCGCGCGGCCGTCGAGTCGCTGCACCTGCAGCTGGGAACCGCCGCCGCCTACCGCAAGGTGTTCGTGCCCGACCGGGCCGCGGTGCCCGACGAGATCGCCCGGGAGCTGCGCGATCCGCAGCCGTGGATCGGCCGGCCCGTCGAACCTGAATACGCGATCTTCGAGCATCCGCTGCGCTTCCTCGTGCGCCCGTTCGACGGCTTCTCCACCGGCCTGTTCCTCGAACACCGGGACAGCCGGCGCCGCGTCCGCCAGCTGGCCGGTGGCCGGCGTGTGCTCAACCTGTTCAGCTACACCTGCGGGTTCTCGGTCGCCGCCGCCGCCGGCGGGGCGGCCGCCACCGCCAGCGTGGATCTCTCCAGGAAGCACCTGGAATGGGGCAAACGTAACTTCGAAGCCAACGGGCTGGCCCTGGAGGGACATCGCTTCTACTGCTGCGACGTGTTCGATTTCTTCGCCCGTGCCCGGCGCCGGCAGCTGCGCTTCGACCTGGCGGTGCTCGACCCGCCGACCTTCAGCCGCACGCGGCGCCCGGCCCGGACCTTCTCCGTCGAGCGGCAGCTCCCGGACCTGCTGCACGGGGTGATCGATCTCCTGGAACCGGCCGGCACGCTGCTGCTGGCGACCAACTGCCGGCGTCTGGGCCTGCCGGCCATGGAGGCGGCCATCGCTGCGGCCGCGGGCTCCCGCGGCATCGACGACCTCGAGCATCTGCCGCTGCCGCCGGATTTCGCCGGCGACCCGGATTATGCGCGCATGCTGCTGATCCGGCTTGCCCGCTGAGCGGCGGACAGGTGGCCTGAACCACGGTCCACGGGGTGAGCGGGGCCCGCGCGTCCACGCTGCCCGGACCGCCGCGACGGCGCGGTGCGCGGCCCCCGGGGGGCAGCGCCAGCCTCCGCAAGGGCGGCACCATGTGGATCTCGCCCGTCGGCTTCTCCCTGCCCGATGCCGGACCCGGCGACGACCCCGGCGCGTCGGTTTCGGCGGGCCGGGCGTTCACGGCAGGCGCCGGCCGTCCAGCGAGGTGCTCAGGCACGCGGCTGACCACCGTCGCCGGGGCGGGCATGGGTGCGAGGATCGGGCGGGGCCCACCGCGGCGGATTCCGCGGTCAGATCAGCCGCAGCTGCACGATCTCGGCCGGAGCGTTGATCCGGATCGGAAACCAGTTGCCCACGCCCGCGCTGACGAACAGCCGGGCGTCTCCCAGGGCGTACTCGCCCCACAGGTAACGGAACAGCGGCGTCCCGGCGCCCACCGGCCGCGCGGCACCCTGCGGCGTCAGCATGATCTGGCCGCCGTGGGTGTGCCCGGCCAGCACCAGGGCCGCGCCGCGCGCCGCCAGGGCGTCGAACGCGTGCGGGTGGTGGACCAGGGCGATGGTGCACCGCCGCGGGTCCGCGCCGGCCAGGGCCTCGTCCGCGCAGGCCCGGTGGCCGGGCTCGTCGAAGGCCGGCTCGTCGAACCGCGACCACCGCAGCCCGGCGATCTGCAGGGTTTCGCCGCCGATCTCCACCCGCACGTGCCGGCCCCACAGGAAGCCGGCTTCGCGGTGCGCGAGGCAGGCCAGCACTTCCCGCGGCGCGTCCATCAGGTCGTGGTTGCCGACGACCACGAAGCGGCCGTAGCGATGCTCGAGCGCCCCCAGGGCGTCGCAGGCCTCCGGGAGATAGTGCCGGCTGTGGTTGATGATGTCGCCGGTGACGGCCACGATGTCGCTGCCCAGCCGGTTGGCCGCCTCGACCATCGCCGGCAGATGCTCCGGCCTGAACAGCCGTCCGACGTGAAGGTCGGTCAGGTGGGTGATCGTCAGTCCGCGGAGCCTCTCGGGAAGCCCCGACACACGGATCGCATGCCGTCGGACCACGAACCGGCCGGACTCGACGATCCCGATGCCCGTCCCGCCGGCGGCGATCGCCAGCGGAGCCAGCGCCCCGGCCTGGCGCAGGAAGGCGCGCCGCGTCGAGACCGGGCCTTCGTCCGCCGGGCCCGTCGCCCCGTGCCGGCGGGCCGCCCGCAGGCCCGTGAGTCGGCCGAGCAGCTCGGTCGCCGGGGCCACCAGAATGCCGACCGAGGCCGCGCCCAGGGTCAGATGCCAGACCAGGGCCCACATCATCAGCGGCGCCGGCAGGGCGTTGTCCCGCCGGTCGGAAAAGGCCATCACCAGCACCGGCACGAACACAAGGACCGCGTAGCCGCCTGCCGCCGCGCGCAGGAAGGCCTGCAGGCCACGGCGCTGCCGGAGCCTCCGAGCCCGGGCCAGACGCTGGTCCACCCACGCCCACCAGTAGAAGGTCGGCAGAAAGACCAGTGCGCCGGTGATGAGCACCACCGTCGGGCGCGACCAGCGGGCCGTCCCGCTGAGGTGGGCGACCAGCAGGACCAGGCAGGCCGCCATCAGCAGCAGCACGACTCGACGGAGCGTTCGTTGCCAGCAGGCGGTCATGGCGTCTCCCCGGGCACCCCGGCGCGCGTGAACCATCGGCCGCGGCGACCCGGCGCGTGCCTGCAGGCCACCCTTCCAGTCTGTGGGGGGCCGGCACGGCGTGGTCGACGCCATTGTAGACCCTCTGAGCCCGTCCGCCCCAGGACCTCCTGCCCGCCCGGTCGGCCGCTGGCCCCCTGGCGACCCCGCCGCTACCATGCCGACGGCTCGCGGCAACGCCGGCCTGACGGCGTCCGCCGTACCCGTGTTGACCGGAGTGGCTTCATGCATGCCATCGTGCGCATTGCCTGGTCGGCGGCGATGCTGGTGCCGGCGCTGGTGGCGGCCGTGCCCGGACCGGCCCTCGGCGGCGAGGTCTCCGCCGCTCCTGCGCATCGCTCGATCGGGGATTACGGAGCCCTGGCCGACGGCCGGACGGTCAACACCGCCGCCATCCAGCGGGCGATCGACGAGATCTCGGCCGCAGGCGGCGGGGCGCTGCGGATTCCGGCCGGGCGATGGGTGACCGGCGGGCTGGTGCTCCGGGACGGGGTGATGCTGGTGCTGGACGACGGGGCCGTGCTGCTGGGCAGCACGGTGCTGGAGGACTACGCGCCGCACGCGCCGGGCTACCGCTCGTACAGCGACACCTACGTCCGCCACGCGCTGATCTGCGCGGAGAAGGCCCGCGACATCGGCGTGGTCGGCCGCGGCACGATCGACGGCCAGGGCGGCGATCCGGCGTTTGCCCGCACAGGGCCCGACGACGTCGCCTACCTCCGCCGGCCGTACCTGATCCGGTTCGTGTCCTGCCGCCGGGTGCGGGTCGAGGGCGTCACGCTCCGTGACTCGCCGATGTGGACCCAGCACTACCTGGACTGCGACGACGTCATCCTGCGCGATCTCACCGTCGAGGGCCACGGCAACCTCAACAACGACATGCTGGACATCGACGGGTGCCGCAACGTGCGCGTCACCGGCTGCACCGGCGACACCGGCGACGACGCCATCACCCTCAAGAGCACCGGCCCGCGGCCCTGCGAGGGCGTGACCATCTCCGACTGCGTGGTCAGCAGCCACTGCAACGGGCTGAAGCTGGGCACCGAGACCACAGGCGGCTTCCGCCACATCGTGGCCAGCAACATCGTCATCCGGCCGTCGAGGTTTCCCGTCCGGTTCTACGGGCACCCGCGCGGCAGCGGCGGCATCGTCCTGCAGATGGTCGACGGAGGCGTCCTGGAGGACGTGGTCGTCTCCAACGTGGCCATCGAGGGCACCGAGTCTCCGATCTTCATCCGGCTGGGAAACCGGGCCCGTCCTCACGTTCCGGAGGCCCCGCCGCCGGGGATGGGCCGCCTGCGCAACGTCGTCATCTCCAACGTGGTCGCCTCCGGCGCCTCGCGGCTGGGCTCGGCGATCACCGGCCTGCCGGGCCACTGCATCGAGAACCTGACCCTGCGGGACATCCTGATCTCCACCCGCGGCGGCGGCACCGCCGAAGACGCCGCCCGGACGACTCCGGAAAAACCGGCCGGCTACCCGGAGTGCACCATGTTCGGCGTGCTGCCGGCGGCCGGGCTTTTCGTCCGGCATGTGGCCGGACTGACGGTGGACAACCTCCGCGTGGTCACCGAAGAGCCCGACGCCCGCCCGGGGCTGATCTTCGAGGACGTGCGCGACCTGGTCGCACGCGGCCTGGCGGTCGGCGTGCCGCGGGCCGGCGAGCCGGTGGTGCTGCGCGACGTGGAGGGCGCCTGGATCACCGGCTGCGTCGCGCCGCCGGGGTGCGGGGCCTTCCTTCGCCTGACCGGCCGGATCGGCCGCATCAGCCTGGTCGGCAACGATTTCAGCCGCGCCGCCGGCGCCTGGACCGGCCCGGTCGACGCGGCCGCGGTCTTCGAGGACGCCAATCGCCCGCCGGACCAACGCTGAAACACCGTCCCCGGACCGGCCGAGAAAAGCCACAAAGGTCCCGATGGCATCAGGGTGACGCCCCCCCTTGTCCCGGTGGAGATGACGATCAAAGCGCTGTCCCTGGACGGATTCCGGGAGCCGCCCTCCCTCGTCCCCGTGAGCAGGATACCATCCGCGGGCCTGGCGAGAAGGCGCCGAGCAATAGGACCAACATGAGATTGGCGACATCCCATCCGCGGGCCTGGCAGGAAGGCTGTACTCTTTGAGCCTTCGCTTGCGGCGGCGGGGTTCGAACCGGTCGGGCCGGCAGGCACGCGCTCACCGCCGCGAACCACCGTAGCGGTCGGCGCCCCCGCCGGCCGTCGAACATGGTCGCACATTGGCGCCGCGCAGCGCCGT
>CAZSYS010000110.1:0-12232 GCA_964611365.1 uncultured Planctomycetales bacterium | reverse complement strand
CGTCAGGAGGCAGGTCGGGTGGCGGTGACGGTCTGGTCGGGATTCGTGGTCCTGATTCTGGGTCTGCTGGCCATCGACCTGGGTTTCTTCCATCGCAAGGCCCACGTCGTCGGCATCCGCGAGTCGATTATCTGGTCGATCGTCTGGATCCTGACGGCACTGGCCTTTAACGTCCTGGTGTTCTTCCTCTACGAGTACCACTGGCTGGGCGTCGGAGTGGAGGTCGGGCACGCCCAGTCCGGCCGCGAGGCCGCCAAGGCCTTCTTCCAGGGCTACATCATCGAGAGGTCGCTGAGCACCGACAACATCTTCGTCATCGCCATGCTGTTCGCCTACTTCGGCGTGCCGGCGGCGAACCAGTACCGGGTGCTGTTCTGGGGGATCGTCGGGGCCCTGGTGATGCGCGGCGGGATGATCGCGGTCGCCAATCAGCTGACCCACTTCAGCTGGGTCAACTACCTCTTCGGCGGCCTGCTGATCATCACCGCGATCAAGATGCTGCGGGCAGGGGAAGAACAGGTCGACCCCGGCCGCAACCCGCTGGTGCGCGCCGCCCGGTGGTTCTTTCCGGTCACCCCCGGTTTCCACGGCTCCCGCTTTTTTGTCATGCTCGAGGGCCGGCGGCACGCCACGCCGCTGTTCATCGCCCTGCTGGCCATCGAGAGCACCGACCTGCTGTTCGCCATCGACTCGATTCCGGCCGTTTTCGCGGTCACCTACGACCCCTTTCTGGTCTTCACCTCCAACGTGTTCGCCATCCTCGGGCTGCGGGCCCTGTATTTCGCCCTGGCGGCGATGATGGACATGTTCCGCTACCTCAAGCAGGCGATCATCGTGCTGCTGGCCTATGTCGGGGCCAAGATGCTGCTGCAGGAGGTGGTGAAGATCGATTCGAACCTCTCGCTGGTCATCATCTGTACGATCCTCTCGGCCGGGGTGGCCGCGTCGCTGCTGAAGACGCAGGTCGAGGCCCTGCAGGCGGCGGCCGCGTCGATGCCGCTGACCGAAATGGGCCTGGCGGTCTGGCGGCCGGTGCGCAAGCTGGTCGTGCTGCTGGTCGGCGGCACCGTGGTGCTGATCGGAGTGGTGCTGTTCTTCACCCCCGGCCCGGCGACGGTGGTCATTCCCCTGGGGCTGGCCATCCTGGCGACCGAGTTCGTCTGGGCCCGGCGGCTGCTGAAGAAACTCAAGGAAACCGCTCTGCGGGCGGCCTCGACGGTGACCGGCCGGACCTCCGACAAGGGGCCGGGCAGGCCGGACGGCGCCTGAGGCCGCACCGATACACCGGTCCACGATGGGACTGCGTTCCGAACCCCAGGAGCCCGGTTTCAGAAACGGCTCGCCGGCCGGAAAAATGGGGCGCCGCTGGCCGGGGGAGGCCGGCGCCGGGATCGCCGGTCGGGCCTGTGTTCCGAAACCTGGGAAGCTGGCCTGCCGCAAGCGGCGCCGGCGCCCTCCCGACCCGACCATGAGGCCAACCCCCCGGCAGGCATCCTGGCGGAGATTCGCTGGCTGACCGTCCCGGATCCTCCCCATGCTCCGCCCGGATGGGAACCCCTGCGGCCCTGATGCCGGCGAACCCAAGGCGGCGCGCAAAAGAAGAGTGCACCGCAGTATCTCGCGGTGCACTCGTGAAGCGATCTGATCAGAAAGGCTAACGGGATCCGGCCACGGCAGCGGACCGCACCTGCTTCCCCGTCATCGACGCCGCAGCAGGCCGATCGAGCCCAGCGCCATCAGCACCAGGGCCGCCGGCTCCGGGATAGGCCGCTCCTCCGGGAACAGGCTGTACTGCGAATCGAAGATGACCTCTGGCAGATTCGGCATGTTCGCCGTCAGCCACAGCTCGGGGTTCTCCACGAACGGACTCAGATCCGCACCGATAGCGAAGGTCAGGGCCACGGCCGTGCTCTCCCCGGGGGCCGGCCAGTTGTTGGAGCTGGGCAGGTTCTCGACTCCGAGGTTGGAGTTGAACCGGATGATGCCCGTCAGCACCGACAGCGTCGGCGAGGTCGAGGTGATCTCGACGCTGGCCTCGGAAATCGGGCCGCTGAGCTGGTGGGAAGTGATGTTCACGAGGTCCGGCGTGTAGTCGAAGGTCAGCGTCAGGTAGCCGCCGGTGAAGTAGGCCCGGGGCGGACTGGTCAACGTGGTGTTGTAATCCACAAAGTTCGTGTTGATCGTCAGGCTGACGTTGCCGGTATACCCGGGGACAATGCTGGTGTCCTCGATCAGTGTGAGGATGTTGCTGGCGCCTCCCGCGCCGTCAATGGACTGCCAGGTGAACACGCCTCCCACGTACGACGCATCGTTCACCCCGTCAAAGGCATTGTTCTGGATCTCGGTGTATTGAGCGGCCTGTGCCGTCGCCACGACCGCCATCACGGTCGCCAGTGCGGTCAATGCGTGGTTCCTTCTCACTTCAATTCCTCCTCTCTGAATTGGGTTCTCGACTTACGGTGCTTCCCGGTCTTCCTTTGTTTCCTTCCATCCCGCGGATCCACTGACCGACCAGTTCGATCCGTTTCACGTTTGGCCAACCCGCCCGGCGCCCGTCGGGCGATCCGGGAGGCACACAAGGTTTCAGACCCCGGCACGCCGTCCGCGGCCCAGGCCCGCGATCGCAAGGCCTGCGGCGAACAGGACCAGCGCGGCCGGCTCCGGCACAAGGTCGAAATTCATCTGGAACGCGGCCAGGGACTTCAGACTCTGGCTGAAATCGCTCAGCGATCCGCCGGCCATGGGCTGGGTCAAAGCCCCGACCAGGGCCGTACTGTAGAGGCCGTCCAGCCGCAGGGTGTTGTTCGTGTACAGCCAGCCTCCGGTCGGAATCATGTCGAAGGTGGCCTCGACCGAGTTGATGATGTCGCTGTTCACATCAGTTTCCCGGACCCGGAATGAGCCGATCGTCGCCACCAGGACCGGCACCGCGGGGTTCTGGGCGTAGCTGTCGAAAACCACCGGGTTGAACAGCGCGGTGCTGCGGATCTTGCCGTAGATCGTCAGGATTCCGCCGCCCCCGAACCGGGCGTCGGCCAGCCCGCCCGCGCTCAGATCCTCGACCAGCGGATTGCCGGTCCAGGAGATATCGATATTGTCAAGCCCTCGGAACATGAACTGGTTGCCGGGCTGGCCGGTTTCTTTCTTGATGCTGCCGGAGTTCAGCAAGGTGACGTACTCCCACTGCGGGGGCAGCACATCAGCGTTGTAAATCGGACCGGCCGCAAGGAAAAGCGCACCTCCCTGCGATACCGGAACCGCCTGAGCCAGGCCGGGGAAGGCAACCGCAGCTGCAACCAGCATTACGCAGGAACGCAGAAGCGATGTCGGGATGTTCGCCATGGCCTTTTCGCCTCCTGAAAACCTCTTGCCCGGCCCCCGGGGCTCGCCTGCCGGGCAGTCCGCACCGCCAGGTTGCCGGGTAGCTTGTTCCCCGGGGTTCCAGGATCAGCCGTGATCCTGGGTATTCCCCGAATGCCATACATCTGCCGAAAACCGCACTCTGCTCAGGCAATCATCGCCCAGGCGTCGGCTTCGGCTTCCCGTCGAACATTCAATTGTAGAGCTGGAGGCACGGACAGGCAGCCAGGGAATGGACCTCACACGCTTCCTGCTTGACCACCTCCAGCTTCCGACAACAGCGTACACGGGCGTATCGGACGTTGTCAACCGGAATTTTTGTTTATTTTTCGTGGTTTCGCTTTGGCGTTCGCCATGACTCAAATACGGAACGCAGGGCGTCGTTTCGCCGACGTCTCGCACAAGCACCTCAGTGGCCGATCTGCCCCTCCCTTGTCCCTGGCCATGCTTGTGTATCGAATCTGGGCAAACAAACCTGGCTTTCCGCGGTCACATCCGCTTGCAGGAAAACCAGGCTTGGATCGCACGTGCAGGCCGACCGGTTCCTCCTCAGCCGGCCGTTCCAGACTTCCGGGAGGCCGATCTCGACTCGCCAGACGCCGATTAAAGCAAGGCTTCAAGCCATGGCGGCAGTCATTGGTCCGGGCACTCGGTGTTGTAGGTCCGCACCACCGCCAGGTAGTCGTAATAGCCCACGTAACCGTCCCGGTCGATGTCCGCGGCCGGATTATAGCGCGGTTCCCCGATCCAGTTGTTGTAGGCCCGCAGCACGGTGATCTGGTCGGCGTAGCCGACGAAGCCGTCGCCGTTGATATCGGTGGGGCAGGGATTACTGCCCGGCTGAACCAGGCCCCCCGGTCCGGTCTGAAGCCGCATCAGGGGGTCGCCGATGAGGACTTCCGTCCAGCTCAGATAGGGCAACGCGGTAAAGGCGGCCTCCGCCAGGCTCAGATCCCCGACGCCATCGCCGTCGTCATCGCGCATCAGGTTGCCGAACAGGTACTCGACCTGCACGATGGCGTCCGGCGCGGGCTCCAGGGCATGCCCGATGGCCGCCGTGCCGCCCATCCGGATGAAATCGGCGATCTTGGCCTGAGGGGTGGGGGTATCGACGAACATCGTGAGGGCATTGAAGCTTTCGATGGAGGTGAACACCGCTCCGGGTACACAGGGGAACAGCGGTCCGCCGCCCGGGCCGGCGGTCATCAGGTAGGTCGCGGGTCGACCGTCATTGCCGTTCAGGCCGTATGCGGCCAGGCCGATGATGCCGCCGCCGGCGGGAAAGAGGGGGTTTGCGCTGCTCATGATCGTCGGTGAGTCGTCCCATACGAACAGACCTCCGAAAGGCCAGGTGATGGGCAGGGCCGTGGTCCCGCCGGCAACGGGCAGGACGCCGGTCAGCCAGCTGTGCAACACGTCGTAGTGGTTGGCGGTGCCTCGCTGGCAGGTCGTGCCGCAGCCCACGTACGCCTCCCGGCCCGGCGGAACCGGATGGGTCTGGGCGGAGAGGAACGTGGTGCCGGCCGGATAGTTGTAGGCGGGAGTGTACGACAACTCCGCCACCGGCGGCGGCGAGCTGTCCACAACCAGTGTGCCCATCGCCGGGTTATATCCGACGAAAAGGGGCAAGGCCGGATTGCTGACAGCCATCGAACGCCGGAGCATGTCCTGAACTCCGAAAATCGGATAAACCCCGTTGATGTGGGGACCGTCCAGGCGGGCGACCAGGTAGATATCCGCCGGAGACATGATCCGGGACTTCGCCGAGCAGCCGCAGTTGTCATACAGGCCTTCGATCCGGGGCTGCTGGCTTACCGGCCAGAGGTTGCTGAAGTTCCATCGCAGGGTCGTCCGCCGGTTGAGGACATCCCGCGCCTCCGACCAGGACTTGATCGGGCTTGCGTAGCCGTGGTAGGGGTTGACGATCCGGTTCTTCAGCGGCGCACCCGGCCCGCTGGGTCCCGGCGCCAGGGCCGGATCGTTCTGGAACAGCAGGGCCAGTTCCGACTCGACGCTGGCGGCGTCGATGTTGCTGCGGTTGTTCAGGACCAGATACGCATCCGAGCCGGCCGGGGTGACGGCGTTGGCGAAGTTGACCTGGTCGCTGTCCTCGATGCGGTAGGGCATGCCCGCGGTGGTGATCAGGCAGTAGATGCTGTTCACCAGGTTACGACTGATCAGGTATTCGCGGACGGGGGCCGCGATCAGCGACTCGAACTGCTGGCGGGTGATGATCTCATCGGCCGGTGTGGCCGACAGCGACGCCGAATCCGCAAGCCCGGTCAGCACGACCACCCGGTCGGCGGGGATCTCGGGATAGTAACGACGGTACATGTCCGCGATCGACCGGCTGACCGGGCTGTCACCGTTGACCAGAATCAGGACGTCAGTCGGTTCCAGCTGGCCGGGTACCGCGTGGGTTGCCGCACTCGCGAGCAGGAATACCAGCCCGGCCAGCCCCGCAACGCCGGCCGGGCCGCCGGTCGTCCGGTTCCGAAGGTTCCAGGACCCGCGACGCGCGCACGCGACTTTGATATCGGAAAGCATGTCGTGTCGGAGCCGGCCGCTGGGAGCCGCACGTGCCGGAACTGCAGACGCTAGCCCCCGCCCTTGGGGAGCTGGGAATGCCTGCAGGGGTTGCAGGCAAAGGCCGCTTCCGGCGATCATGCGGGGGAGACACTCCGCGCGGTCGAGCCCTCCTCCTCCTTTGTGGCCTCACACCGCCCGGAACCGGCTGCCGGTTTCGAACCGCAACAACAAGAAGTGGACGCAGCCTAACGGCAGCCGTGCCGGGTGCTTCGTCGTGCAACCCATCCCATAGCCAGCAGAATCATCGCCGCGCCGGCGGGCTCCGGAAGAACCGTGATGGTCATTGCCGGAGTCGCCGCAGCGGTCGGCGTGATATCATACTCCAGGAAGGCCAGGGTCCACGGTCTGCTCGGCGGTGAGGCCAGGAAAGAGTACCCCACCTGGCCGGGGCCTGCAGCCGTGACCGAGAAGGTCGCCACCTTGGTCGCCCCCAGAGCCATGGGCACGCCCCAGAGGCTGAACACGCCCCGGCTGAACGCCCCGGAGAGCGGCTGGTTGGTGGCGCTATGGTTGTCGAGCCCCTGGATCTGGGGCGGATTGAACGCCAAGGTGTTGGCAAAACTGCCCGCCTTGTAGCTGATCACCCCGTCCAGTGAGGGCACCAGCTGGAACGAGTAGCCGTAGACGTCGCTGGGCAGCGGTCCGTTGCTCAGGTTGATCCACAACTCCAGATCCAGCTGCTGGTCCGCAGAGTTGCCCGCGTCCAGAACGGTATCTGGCGAGCTGGGGGCCAGGCGCAGCTCAAACACCGCGGCTGGAATCGCCAGAGATGCGCGGCTGATCGCCAGGGTTACCAGGAACGCTGCGGCGGCGACACGATGCAAACAGGGAATTGAACGCATCTTCTTTCGCCTTCCTGTGATCTGCCCGGCCTCGGCATCTACACACGCTCACGAGGCGGTTTTTTCCCCGCTGACCGCCTGGAACTCCGCACGGTCGTGCCACGATTGCACCAGGCGCTCAGCAATGTCCCACCAAACGTCCGCGACCAAAGCATCTTATAGCCGAGACTCGGTCCGCAAGTCAATCAAAATCCTCGCCGGGTGGTGCGATTTAGCGCATCATGCACGGACGGAATACAGCGTCAATGAACTAAAGCATCAATGAAAATGATCGGATTCGGTTGGAGACCCACACGCATTTGGCCTGCAAACAGCGGGCTGGCACCTTACACCCCGCGTTGCAGTCATAAAAGGGCTGCCCTCCAGGGTCTTGGCTGCCGCTGTGGCGGGCGAAAAGCCGCCTTGCGCGAAAAGGAGCCAGACCCGCCACGGAGAGGAGTCACAGCCGCAACTCGAAGGGATCAGACCCGGCGCTCGAAAGGACCACCCCCGGGAACGCCAGAGGCACAAAGCGACTTGCAGACTGGCCGCCGGCTTCCCCCGAAGCCAGTCCTCCAAGTTAGGCCAGCAGCTGGTCGGTCCTTCAGGTTGGGGCAGCAACTGGGGCCCTCGGGATCGGCACGCCTTGTTCAGTCTCACTGTATCGATGCTCGCTTGAAATCCTCTCTGCTTTCCGTCGGAGATCCATCTGCTCCTCGACAGGGACTCGTCTGTCTCTGGACCGGTATCCGTTCGGTTGCCGACGGGGATTCCAGGATGTGCTCCCCATGGTCCAGTATGCCGGCCGGAGGATCCGGCGGACGGCCCGCCGAACGGGCGCCCACCACGGGCGCGGATCCCGGCCCGGCGTCGCGGTGCATGACGTCATGGCCGGACGACCGCTTGCCTGCCCGGGGCACGAGCACCGTGTGAAGGCAGTGGATCGATTCTGGTTGCTGCGGCCCGTGGCACGGTCGGGGCACGCGGGCCGGCGGAGGCGGGGGGGCAGCCGGCAGAGACGCCGGCCTCTGCGGCGCTTCGCGGCGCCGACCACGACCGCGCACCCTTCATGCAGGATGCGATGCGCGATCATCGGGGGGCATGCGCGGCGCGATCATGGGAAGCGCCTGGTAACCCGCCCCGAAAGGGCGGCAGCCTGTCCGGGTGACAAACCGGCCCGGGCATGACCAGAGACCACGTCACACCGCTGCGGCGCTCCGCGGCGCCGACAGCACCGCCCTCGGCGGCCGGCAGAGACGCTCATGGCGTCCGGAATCATGGTCGGCGCCAGGGGTAGGAGACCCTGGGAGGCGCTCGGGGTGGTTGCCCACCATCCACACCATCCGGAGCGGTCATCGGGGCCGGCGGATACGGCGCGTACCGTCGGCGCGGCGGCAGGGCTCGACGCCCCCGCCCCGCCGGCCGCCGGGCTTTCGCGGGCGTCGAGGCCCGCCCCGGGCCCGGACCCGACTGAGCCCGTGGTCTGCGCCGGCCAAATTACTTATAATCTGATAACAATTTCATCGCGGCGGTCCTCTTGGCGGCGGAAGGCTCCATGGTCCAAGGGTTTCCAAAGCAGGAACTGCTGGCCACCCTGCGCTGCTCACCCGACGCCCTGCTGCCCTGCAAGCTCGACTGGCCGATCCGCCGACTGCGCTATTGGGGGGGAGATCCGCGCGACAACCGCCCCCCGGGCCAGACCGTCTGGAAGGACATCTGGGGGGTGACCTGGCGCAAGGAATCGCCCGACCCGGCGCTGATGCCCTTCCCGATCGCCCACCCGCTGGAACGCTCGATCAGCCGGCTGGATCACATCAGCTGGCCCGACCCCTGCGAGCCCGGGCGCTTCGCCGACCTGGCCCACGTCCGGCCCGACCAGGAGCAGCTGCTGGTCGCCGAACACCCGTTCTCGCTGTTTGAGCGGACCTGGCTGCTGGCCGGCATGCCCAACCTGCAGGGGGCCGTACTGGACCGTTGCGATCTCGTCGAGGCCCTGATCGCGCGCGTCGCCGGGTTCGAGATCCGCATCGCCAGGGAATACCTGCGGATCGGCGTCGAAGCCGCCTGGATCCGCGATGACTACGGCGTCGGCTCCGGAGGCATCTTCGGGCCCGAACTGTGGCGGCGCCTGGTCAAGCCCCACCTGGCGTCCCTGCTGGAGGTCTACCACGCCGCCGGCGCGCCAGTCGTCCTGCACACCTGCGGCAACATCACCCCTCTGATCGACGACCTCCTGGAAATCGGCCTGGACGCCATCGATCCCCTGCAACCCAACTGCAACCGGCTCGACTGGATCCGCCGGCGGACCAACGGGCGAATGTGCCTGTGCGGGGCGATCGAGGCCGCCACCCTGCTGACCGGCAACGTCGCCGGAACCGTGGCCCAGACCCACCGCCGGATCGGCGAACTCGGCCGCAACGGAGGTTACGTGGTCGGCCCCGACGACGAGTGGTCCTATCCGGCCTCGACGCGCGAGGCCATGATCGGTACCGTGGAGATGTATCGCAACGCCGCCCGCGAAAGGCGCCGCCGCGGGTGAGGCCCGGCGCGGGAGCGTCCCGCGCGCGGCAGCCCCGCCGGCGCCGCCTTGAGAACGACGACGGCAGGCTTTTTCGGGAGGTCAGGCAATGGAGTTGGTCACCCAGTTCTCCGTCTTCCTGGTCAACAAACCCGGCGTGCTGGCCCAGGTCAGCCGGTGTCTGGCGCAGGCCAGGGTCAACATCATCGCCATGACCATGATGGACTCCAGCGAGCACGGCGTGCTCCGGCTGGTGGCCGAGGATCCCGCCGCCGTCCGCTCGGCGATCAAATCGCTCAACCTGCCGATGACCGAGGCGGAGGTCCTGCTGATCGAGATGGCCAACAAACCCGGAGCCCTGGCCGAGGTCTGCGGCCGCCTGGCCGAAGCCCATGTCAACATCGCCTACGCCTACTGCACCACCGGATCCGGCGGCGGCAGGACCAAAGGCGTCTTCAAGGTGGCCGACAACCGCAAGGCCATGAAAGTGCTCAAGGCCAACGGGTCCCGGCGCCGCCAGTCCGGCCAGAAGGTTCACCGTCCGGCGGTTCTGCGCTGACCCCGTTCCGCGCCGACCGCGGACGCCGGGTCACTCCCGCCGCGGAGCAGACAAGGTCAGTTCCAGGATCTCCTGGAGCGTCGCGCGGACCCCGCGCACCACCTCCGCCCTGAACTCCGGCTGCTCCAGCGTCCCGGTCACGTGGACCTCCATGAGTTCGCGGGCCACGCCGTCCAGCAGTTCACTGATCGCCCCGACCCGGGGCAGACGCCACGGACTGCCGGCCAGCAGGATCAGCCGCAGGGCCTTGCCCGGCAGACGAACCCGGCCGGCTCCGAGCATCGACAGCGACTGGCCCTGCAGCTCGATCCGCTGAAGGATGATCTCGCTGCCGTCGATCACGAAATCGAAGGCCGCCTGGTGAAAAGCGTTGTCGTCAGCGGCCAGGTGAATCACCCGCAGCACCGACAGCATCAGCGGCAGCTTGAGCATCTGGGCCTCGCGGACCACCGCCCCGCCGCTGCCGCCGGCGCTGCCCGGCTGCCCGAGCCGCCCGGTCAGCATCAGGCTGCCGTCCACCCGTCCGTGAAGCCGCAGTCGCTCGGCGGGCGGGCGACCGGCGTTCAACAGGTCTTCCAGCAGCACGTCCCGCGCCGTCAGCGAAAGGCTGTACCGCGGAGGCCCCGCCGGGGACGCATCATGCGTTCGAACGACCTGCCCGGCGTACGCATCCCAGTGCGTGAGCCCCGGGCCCGGCGAAGCGTCAAACTCCACCCAGCCCAGAACCCGGCCGCCGCAGAACTCGCCGACCAGGTCGCGCAGCGCGAGTTCCGGACGCCCCGCCGGACGATCCAGCCTGCCGGACAGATCCGTAACCACCCAGCCGCCGATCCGGGCGCGGTCGAAATGCAGCCGCCCCGAAACCGCCAGGCCGTCGCGGATCTCGGCCGACAACTCCTCGATCCGGCCGTCGATCCCGCTCAGCGCCGGCCCCGCGCTCAACGACAGCCCGCGAACCTCCCCCCGGCCGGCGATCGACCAGGACACCGGCCGGCCGGGCAGGACCTCCAGGCCAAGGCGGTCCAGCTGCAGATCGAACTCGCCGGCGGGCTTCAGGTCGTTCCACAGCCGGCGGACCCGCCACGGCATCGCCCGGCGCAGGGGCTCGGCCAGCGTCATCCGTTCGGCCAGGATGCCGAGTTCGGCCTTCCAGGCCTCGCCGTCCCGCAGGACGGTTCCCGCCACGGCCAGTGTCCCGGCGCCGTGCCCGGCCGAGACGTTATCGATGACGACGCGGTCCGGGGTGGCGGTGATGCGGCCGCGAAGCCCGGTGAGCCTCAGCGGAAACGGCGCAAACGTGACCGCACAGCCCTCCGGCTCGATCACCGCGACATAGTGCTCCTGCACGCCGGCGTCGTGAGCCCCGCCGGTCCGCTCACCCGTGTGCCGGGCGTACTCCAGGGCGACGGTCGCCTGGCCTGACGGGTCGAACATCGCCCAGAGGTTCCGCAACCCCTCCGGCAGCCCGTCGCGCAGGGCGTCGTCGAGCACCAGCCGGTCGCCGGCCAGGGCCACTTCGAGCGACTCTTCGACCCCGGCCGACACGATTCGGGCCCTCGCCGTGACCGGCGACACCCCGCCCAGCAGACCTTCTGCGGACTCCACCGTCAGCCGATCGTCGGACAGGCGGGCTGAAATCGTGGCATCCTGCAGGCTCAGGCACGTTCCCGGGACCAGCAGGCGGAGGTCCTCCAGCAGAGTCTCCATCTCGAAGCTCACCGGGGCATCGATCCGCGGCTTGCGCAGATGGGCGTGGATGCGCGCCCGGCCTTCGGCCTCCAGACGCTCGAAGTCCGGCCGGACGGCCTCCGGCAGGAAGGCCCGCGCCAGCGCATCGGAAAGCGGCACGTTTTCGGCCGCCAGGCGCAGGTCCAGCGTCGCAGGGCGGTCCCCGGCGATTTCGGCCCGGCCGTCGAGGCTTGCCCAGGCCTCCCCGCGGCGGGCGCGCAGGCCGTTGAACTCCAGCCGCGATCCGGACACCCGCGCACGGCCCGTCAGCCCGCCGAGCAGGTCGGGGAAGCCCGGCAGATGCACCGAGCCGTCGTGAAAGAGGACGTCGACCACCGTCCTCCAGCGGGGCCATTCGTCCCCCGGGCGGGTTTCGGCCCGCAACATGCGCACGTCGAGGTCCATCCGCGCCGAGCCGAGATACTGCCGGCAGAGCCGCCGATCCTCGGGCGTCATGCAGGCCAGCAGCCGCTCGTCCAGCGGCACACCCTCGCCGCGGATGCTCAGGTCGACCGGCGTGCCCGGCCGCCAGCCCCCGACCACGCCGTTGACCGTCACCCGGGCGTCACCCTGCCGTCCGGCCAGGTCGCGAATCAGGATGCTCCGGTCGGGCCGGAACACCACCTGGCCGGTCAGATCCTCGACGCGGTAAGGGAA
>CAZSYS010000109.1:0-12282 GCA_964611365.1 uncultured Planctomycetales bacterium | reverse complement strand
CAAGAGCGTGGCCGAGCTGCTGGCCGAGTATCAGGCCAACCCGCCGGCCCCGAAGGCCGAGGAGCCCAGGAAGAAGTCGTCGTGGTGGAAACGGGGATGAAGGTGATGACCGCCAGAAATCACGCGGACAGCTTGAAGGAACCGCAGCAGGTTTTCGACATCCGGGAGCTGGAGGGCCTCGGCCACCGCCTGGTGGCCTCGATGGAGTCGCTGCGCGAACTTCTCGATGCCCGGGCGGCGGCCCTGGAGGCCTGCCGGACGTCGCTGCAGGAGCACTATGAGCGGCTCGCCCGGGACCAGGAGCAGCTCGAAGCCCGTCAGGGTGAACTGTGCGCCCAATACGAACAGCGCGAAGAGGACCTCAGGCAGCGGGAGGGCGACTGCGCCCGCCAGGCGACCGAACTGGCCGAGGCCCAGAACGCCCTGGCCGCGGGGCGGCGGGAGTTTGAGGCGCTCAAGGAGCAGATCGACCAGCAGCGCCGCCAGATCGAGCAGCAGCAGGCGGCACTGAAGGACCGCGAGCAGGCCATCCGCGAGCAGGAGGCGCTGCTCGGTCGGCAGCAGGACGAGTTGCGGACCCGCAGCCAGGCCCTGGCCGCGGAGCGCGAGGCGCTGCAGGCCCGCGAGAAGGAACTGTCGACCGCGTCGGCGGCCTTCGAGAGGGAAAAGGCCGACTGGGAGTCGAAGCGCGGCCGGCTCTCGACCGCCGAGCAGGACCTCGGCCGGCAGCAGGCGGAGCTGCAGAAGCAGCTGGACGCCCTCGCGGAGGAGCGCGCCCGGCTGGAGGCCCGCTCCGGCGAGCTGGAGGCCCGCGAGCGGGAGCTGCGCGAGCTGGCCGACGGCCTGCAGCTCAAACGGCGGCAGCTGGACCAGGAGCACGAGGAACTGGCCGGCGTCCGGAACGAGTGGACAGCCCGCATGGCCGAGGTCGAGGCCGCCCAGAAGAGCATCTCGGCGCTGCAGTCGCAGCTCGAGCAGGAGTTGAACCGGGTGTCGGCCCGCGAGGACGAGCTGAAGGTGCATTACGGTTCGCCTTCGGCCGGCCAGCCGGCCTCCAAGGGGCTGCCCAGCGCGGCGGACCTGAACGCCCGCGAGGCGGTGGAGCGCTTCCAGAAGCTCTGCCGGGACGCGCGCCGCAAGGCCATCGGCTCCTGAGGGGTGCCGGTCGCCGAGGGGGTATGGGACCATGCCGATCAGCCTGTTTCGCCTCAAGACCGAAGAGCCGCCGTCCGGCGCCCCGGCCGCCGGCGGCCGAGTCGTACGAGCCCGCCGAGCCCGTGACCCTGACCGATGACCCGCTGCGCCGCTTCCTGGAACAGGGGCGTTACGGCATCGTGCTGGCCCACGCCGAGGCCTGGGCCGGACAGCCGGGCATCGAGGAGGTCTGCCGGGCGGCCACCGCCGCGATCGACGACCGCTTCGCGCTGGTGCCGGAGGGCTTTGCTTCCCTGCCGCAGACGGTGGATGACCACCCCGGCTGCCCGGAGATCGACGTCCAGGTGCAGCCCTTCCTGCTGGCCCTGGACCCGGTGACGCACGCGGAGTTCCAGCTGTTCGTGGACGCCGGCGGCTATCAGAACCTGGAGCTCTGGCCCGAGGACATCTGGCCGCACATCATCGACTTCAGGGATCTCACCGGCCGGCCGGGCCCGCGCTACTGGCGCGAGGGGCGGCACGACCGGCGGCTGGCGGACCACCCCGTGGTCGGAGTGTGCTTCTACGAGGCCCAGGCGTACGTGCGCTGGGCGGGCTACCGGCTGCCGGAGGAGGCCGAATGGCAGATGGCCGCCAGCTGGCGGATCCGCAGCTCGGCCAACACGCTGCGGCGCTACCCCTGGGGCGACGCCCTGGACACCGGCAGGTGCAACATCTGGGCCTCCGGCGTGGGTCGGACCGTGCCGGTCACGGAGTACGAAAGCGGGGCGGCGCCCAACGGCGTGCGGCAGCTGATCGGCAACGTCTGGGAGTGGACGGCCTCGGACTTCTCGGTCGGGGACGCCGAGGGCAACCCCGTGGTCGGGGACATGCTGATGAAGAGCATCCGCGGCGGGGCGTTCGACACCTACTTCCCCGCCCAGGCCACCAGCTGTTTCCGCACCGGGCTGGCGGCGCTGGCCCGGACGCACAACGTGGGCTTCCGCGCCGCCCTGGACCTCGGCGGACGCTGAGCCGGCCGCGGACGACCCGCGGCGGGAGGGAATCGATCGTGTCAGGAACCTACGCCACCGTACCGCAGGCCCGGATCGGCGCGACCGTGGACTGCATGATCTGCGGCACGCCCAACGGGCCCGACGCGGCCCAGTGCCGCCAGTGCCTGGCGCCGATGGCCCTGGTGCATGACGCCAGCGCCCAGGATGCCCCGCCGGCGCTGGTCAGCATCATCGGCGAAAGCAACGTGGGCAAGACCGTCTACCTGGGCTTCCTGCTGGACATGCTCAGCCAGCGGGCCGGCGACTTCGAGGCCGTCCCCAAGGGAGCCTATTCGATCGATCTGCAGCAGACGGTCATCAGCCACATGGCCGCGCGGGCCTTTCCGCCCAAAACGCCCATGGAGGCCGACCGCTGGCTGTGGGCCTATTACCAGGTGCACCATCGCGCCGCCGACCGCTGGGTGGATCTGGTGATGCCCGACATGGCCGGGGAGTCCCTGGCCGCGGAAGTCGCCGCGCCCAAGACCTTCCGGGTGATCCGCGACCTGCTGACCCGCTCGGCCGGTTCGCTGCTGCTGATCGACGCCGCCCTGGCGGCCAACGGATCGCCTCAGCCGGACTTCTTCGGCATGAAAATGCTCAGCTACATCGACTCCATGCGCGGCGCCCGGCGCGACCAGCGGATCGACACCCCCACGGCGGTGGTGCTCTGCAAGGCCGACCACTGCCCGGAGGCCTTCGACGATCCGCGGCGGTTCGCCGAGGCCAACCTCAACCGCCTGTGGAACCTGTGCCTCAGCCGGTTCTCCAACGTGGAGTTCTTCGCCGCCAGCGTCGTCGGGTCGCTGGCCTACGGAACCTCGGCCCGGCAGGAATTCGTCAGTCTGATCCCGCTGCACACCGCTCTGCGCGGCATTCTGGAGCCCTTCCAATGGATCATCGATCAGGTCTAGCACCGCCGGGCGCCGCGGGCCCCGGCGGCCTGGTCGAGGCCGACCAGGCCATCTTCACCTCGGTGCGCTCCTCCATGGGCGAAGGCTACCGCCTGGTGGCCATGAGCCCGGGAGTCTGCGCCGAGGAGCGGACCGAACTGACCCGCCGCTCGCCCTCGCACGACAGCCTGTGCCTGCCGGCCGAGGAGGCCGTCGGGCTGCTGAGCTACCGGCTGGCCGGGGGACGGCGCTGCGTGGCCTACTGCTGCCATGCCGGGCGCGAACACACCGCCCGCGGCGGCTGGCGGGTCTACACCCACATCGCCCTGCTGGACCCCGAGGCCTTCGACCGCTTCGACAACGACCCCGTCCGCGTGCACGCCGCGATCGGCGAGGCCGTCGGCGAGCCGAGGCTCAAGTGCTCGCCCTGCCTGGAACGGCTGGTGCTCAAGACCGACGCACCGCCCGAGGCCACGCCGGTCGCCGGCCGGATCGCCGCCGACGTGACCGCGGAGGCCGAGAACCTCTGCCGGCTCGCCGGGCTCCTGTTCTCCGGCCGGGCGGTGGTAGCCCACGGCGGGACCGCGCCGCTGGAATCGCTGTCGGCCCTGATGATGGCCCTGCCCGCGCCGGTCCGCCGCCGGCTGGAGGTGTCCGTCGGGCTGCGCTACTCCCCCTCGCGGGCCCTGCAGCTGGTCTGGCTCGAAGGGGATCCGGCCGACGCCCGGCGGGCCCTGCAGGGCCGCGACGTTCAGTGGCTGGACTGGACCGGGCACGACGCCGCTCAGGCTCCGTCCGGCCCGTGGTTTGACCTGGTCCGCCGGCGCTGGTGCCAGGGAAGGTTCGAAGACCTGTATCGGCTGTCGTCGGAGATGAAGGCCGAGCCCTCCGACGGAGACCTGGACCGCATCGCCATGATCTGCCACGACATGGACGGGATCGTCGAGGCCGGCCAGGCCGACCTCGAACGACTGGTCGACAGGTACGGGCGTTACCGGCCGTTGAATGAGGTCGAATCGCGCCTGGTCGGGCAGCTGGTCTCGGCGGCCGTGCGCCGCTCGGCGACGCTGCGGCAGGCCGCCGGCGAACCCGTGCGGACCGCGGCCGCCCCGGCCTGATCGCGCATGCCGTCTCCGGCGTACAAGCCTCCCCCGTTCATGGCCGCGTCCGGCCGCCGGCGCTTGCTTTTCGCCGCCGGCGAGCTTACATCCTTGTGTGGTTTCTTCAGGCGGCCGGGGCGCGGAGCCTGCCGCCGGCCCCGCCCTTCCGGCGGTCGGCCCGGTTCTTCAGGAAGCGGACGTTGAGTCAGCAGAATCACCAGGCCGGTGCCGCCGGGTGGGTGGTTGCCTGCCGCGACGAGCATCTCGGACAGGTGGGGGCGGCGGATGTCTGGTCGGCGATGCAGGCCGCTGGCGTACGCGCCGTGGAGGCCGTGGTTGGTTTCGACCGGACCTGCCCGGGGCTGTTTCGACCCGACGGCTGTTACTCCATCGCCGAGATGCACGACCTGCTGGCCCTGCAGGGCGACCTCCGGCGGCATGACCTGCGGATCTCGGCCTTCTGCCTGCTCAACCGCTTCGACGAGCGGCTCGAGGAGGAGATCGAGTTCGTCTCCGACGTGGTGCACGCCGCGGTGCTGCTGGGCGTGCCGGCGATCCGGGTGGATTTCCTCCCCCACCGCCTGCGCGAGCGGCAGGACGAGTTCCTGCCCCTGGCGATCGAAGCCGGCCGGCGCCTGGCGGAGGCCGTCGGCAACATGCCGGTGCGCCTGGGGGTCGAGAATCACGTCACCACGACCAACCGCACGGAATTCCTGCGGGCGTTCTTCGACGGCGTGGCCTCGGACCGCATCGGACTGACGCTGGACGCGGCCAACTTCTACTGGTTCGGCCACCCCCTGTCGGAGGTCTACCGCATCTGCGAGGAATTCGCCGGCCGGGTCTGCCACACCCACTGCAAGAATATCGCCTACCCCCCGGACCGGCGCGAGGCGCAGCGGCCCATGGGCTGGGAGTACGCCCGCCACGCCTGCCCGGTCGACGAGGGCGACATCGATTTCCGCCGGATCGCCGATCTGCTCCGGCAAGCCGGTTACGCCGGGGACCTGTGCCTGGAAAACGAGTGCCTTTCCCGCTTTCCGGCGGATCAGCGCCTCGACGTCCTGCGGCGGGAGATCGCCTTTCTGGAGCGGCTGGCCGCCGGCTGAGTCGGAGGGGCGCGTCGATGAGCCATGCGCGCGAGTTGGCGTTCGCGGCCGAAGCGGTGAGCCGGGCCTGTGCCCTGTGCCGCGCCGTGCAGGCGTCCATGGTGCCCCGCGACAGCCTCGCCAAGGCCGACCGCTCGCCGGTGACCGTGGCCGACTTCGCGGTCCAGGCGGTCATCAGCCACGCCCTGGCCGAAGCCTTCCCCCACGACGGACTGGTCGGCGAGGAGCACAGCGCCGACCTGCACGCGGATGACCGCATCCGCTCCCAGGTCGTTCAGGCCGTCCGCACGGTCCGGCCCGAGCTGGGCGAAGCCGGGATCCTGGGGGCCATCGACCGCGGCGGCCATCCCGGCGGTCCGGCGGGGCGGTTCTGGGCGCTCGACCCGATCGACGGCACCAGGGGGTTCCTGCAGCGCCGGCAGTACGCGGTGGCCCTGGCCCTGATCGAGGAGGGTCAGCCCGTGGTCGGCGCACTGGGCTGCCCGGACCTTCCGGTGGAGCAGGGCGCGGCCGACGGCCCGCCCGGTTGCCTGTTCACCGCCGCGCGCGGGCTGGGGGCCCGCATGCGCGTGCTCGGCGGCGGCGAGATCCTCATCCGCACGGCCGACGTGAGCGATCCGTCGCTGGCCTCGTTCTGCGAGTCGGTCGAATCCGGCCACTCGGCTCACGGCCAGGCTGCCCGGATCGCCGCCCTGCTGGGCGTGACCGCGCCGCCCTGCCGCATCGACAGCCAGTGCAAATACGCCGTCGTGGCCCGGGGCGACGCGTCGATCTATCTGCGGCTGCCGACGCGCGAGGACTACCGGGAGAAGATCTGGGACCACGCCGCCGGCTGGATCGTGATCCGCGAGGCCGGCGGCCAGGTGACCGACGTCACCGGCCGGCCGCTGGACTTCTCGCTGGGACGAACCCTCCAGGCCAACCGGGGAGTCGTGGCCACCAACGGCCGGCTGCACGAGGCCGTGCTCGCCGCCGTCCGGCAGGTGCTGGGCGAGGCGGGCCGTCAATCGACATAGCCTCCGGTGCCCCCCCCCGCGCCGGGGTCGCGGGACATTTTTCCGGTCCATAGAGAGCGGTTCGCCCGGAGCCTCACGCGTGCCGGAGTGCGGGGCGGCGGCGGGCCGGCGACGCGGTGGGCGAACGTTCCACCCCCGCGTGCCGGAGGCGCGGATCCGGATGCCGCGTCCACGTCGTTCGCCCGGACCGGCGCCTCCGGACAGGTGGCCCTCGTCGTCGTGCGAACCCCCCTGCCGGAGTCTGCAGCTCATGCCGGCGAAAGCTCAGCCCGCGTCGCATTCTTCCGGCCAGGCACCGACCTGTCGGTAGCCTCACCGCGCACAAGCCCGGTTCATCGCCTCCGCCGGGTCGCTTGGAGACCCAGGAGGCCCAGCAGGCTCAGGGCCATGGACTCGGCCAGGGAGCCGCCGCAGACCGGCGGCGCGACCGGCGGCGGGACTCCGGCGTCCGCGGGCTGTTGCTGGCCGGCGTCCGAGTCGCCGCCGGGCGGAGGGTTGTTGCCGCCGGAGGGCGGGGGGGTGTTGCCGTCCGCCGGTGGAGGAGTGTTGCCTCCGTCGGTCGGCGGCACGTCCTGGTCGCCCGCCGGCGGCGGCGTCACGGTCTCACCCGGAGGCGGGTTCTGATCGCCGGTGGGCGGTTGGGACGCCGGGTCGCAGACGTCGCCGATGCCGTCGCCGTCGCCGTCCTTCTGGTCTGCGTTGGCGGCGTGCCGGCAGTTGTCGCAGGCGTCGCCGACGCCGTCGCCGTCGCCGTCCTTCTGGTCTGCGTTGACGACGGTCGGGCAGTTGTCACAGGCGTTACCGACACCGTCCCCATCGGTATCAAGCTGCGAGACGTTGCCGCGGAACCTGCAGTTGTCGCAGACGTCGCCGACGCCGTCGCGGTCGGCGTCCTTCTGATCGGGGTTGGCGGCGCCGGGGCAGTTGTCGCAGGCGTCGCCGCGGCCGTCCTGGTCCCCGTCAGCCTGGAGCGGGTCGGGGTGGTTGGGGCAGATATCGAAGGTGTCCAGCACGCCGTCGTCGTCGGTGTCCGGCGGCGGCGTGCCTTTCCCGACCATCAGGTAGACGTGAACCGCCGCCTCGGGCGGGTCGGCCATCGGGGCGGTGATGCGCAGCGGCACGTGATAGAGCCCTGCGGTCAGGTCGCGGGTGTCGTAGGAGACGGTGATGGTGTCTTCCTCGCCGGTGGAGTTGCCGGCGGTCGGCGAGACCCGGACCCAGGGCAGGGCCGGAGCGGTGATGGTGTAGTTCAGCACGCCCAGGCCGGAGTTGCGGACCGTGAAGGTCTGGGGATCGGCCACCAGCCCCTGCCAGGCGATCATGGGATTGAGCATCGGCGGGGTCGCGGCGATCTCCGGGCCGCGGATTCGAAGCCGCACGGTGACGAACAGCGGGCTGTTGCCGGCCGGCGGAGCGTCGATGCGGATCCCGGCGGTGTAGCGACCGGGGTCCATCGCCGCCGTGGAGAAGCTGACCGTCAGGGGCACCGGCTGGGCGGGCAGGGCGGTGCCGGCGGCCGGGCCGACCGACAGCCAGTCCGCGTCGTCGCTGACGCTGAACGGCACCGGCCCGTGGCCGAGGTTGGTGAACTCCAGCGACCGCGGCTGGGCGTCGGTCTCCATGTCGGTGGTGTGGACGATCTCGCTGACGTCGGTGGCGACGGTGGGCGGTACCACGGTGAGGCTGACCGGCACGGCCTGGGGTGAGTTCTCGGCGCTGTCGGAGGAGAGGGTGATCGTGCCGGCATGCGATCCGGGGTTCAGCCCGGCCGTCTGATAGGAGACGTCCAGATCGACGGTTTCGCCCGGGTTCAGGCTGAAGTCCGGCGGCTGGACGGTCAGCCACGGCGGAGGGTTGACCACGACGAACCGCAGCAGGCCGCCGCCGGTGTTGCGGACGGCGAGAGTCTCGGCCGGGGCGTTGGTATACCAGTCCGCCGAGGGGTTCAGCGCCGACGGGGCCGGCGTGATCTCGGGCCCCTTGATCCGGACGGTGACCGTGGCCGGGTCGGAGTCCCCGCCCTGCGGCGGCGTGCCCCCGTCGTGGACCTTGAACGTGAAGTGGTCGGTGCCGAACCACACGGTATCGGTCTGCGTGTAGATCACGCGCCGGCCGTTGGCCGCCAGGGTATGATTCGGCGCGGTGATAACCTGCATGGTCGACGCGTCGGTCAGCGTGCCGCGGGCCGGAAGGGTCAGGATCGTCGCGGTCAGCGTGCCCGGCGGATTGGGAAGCCCGTCGTCCACGGCCTGCAGCTCGATGTTCACCGGCGGGTCCCACAGCAGCATCTGCACGGCGGAGTCCATCGCCACCGGCTTGCCGGCGGCGCAGTCGAAGATGCGGAAGTCATCGACGTACCAGGCGCCGGTCTCCCCGCAGAAGTCCCGCCCGAAGTTGAACCGCACGCGGACGGAGTCGCCGGGGCCGGCTAGGCCGGTCAGATCGACCAGCGATTCCCCCCAGCCGCCCATGACGCCGCTCCAGGCGGGCTGTCCGCGGAGGGGATTGGTGTTGGAACTCGAATCAATCAGCGCCGGGGTGTTATAGCTGTTGTTCTGAATCCGCTCGGCGGGGATCAGCGTCCAGGCACCGCTGTTGACCTTGAGGCTCAGGTTGCCGCCGTCCCAGCCCAGTTCGCTGGCGAAGTGGTGAGTGAACAGCACGCCCGGCTCCCGGCTGTCGGCCGGAATCGTGACCGCCGGGCTGGTCAACTGCAGCAGGCCGGTCTGGTTGGCCGAGCTGTCGCAGTCCAGCTCCGGCGTGATGCACGCCCAGGCGGTGCCCGTTCGGCCGGGCGGCAGGGTGCCGGTCAGGGTCCAGCCCGACGTTTTCTCCCAGCCGGCGGCGCCGGTCTCGAAGCTGTCGGTGTACAGGGCGCGGTAGCCGGCGCAGGTCGCGGCGGGCTGCGGATTCATCGTCCACCCGCATCGCCCGGCCTGATCCATCTCCACGGCCCGCAGAGCCTTCTGCACCTGCTGGGCGTCGTCGGCGGTGAAGACCAGGGCGGACGGTCCGCCGGTGCGCGGATCGGGCGGCGCCTGCCCGATGAGGTCCGCGGCGGCCTGGTTCAGGGCAGTGAAGGCGGCCCGGAAGTCGGTGGTTTCGGTGAAGTAGACGGTCAGGGCCCGGAACCACACCGCGCCGGCCTTGATCGGGCCGATCCCGGTGACGGTCTGGCCGTTGAAGGTCTTACCGTCGGTCATGATGGCGAAGGCGTGGTTGGCAATGCCGCTGCCGGAGTGCACGCCGCCGTTGTCCCCGAGGTTGCAGACCTGCAGCGGGCTGTTGGCCCGGTCGGGATCGCCGAAGCAGGTGGGATCCCACATGTCGCGGATGGCCCCGACCAGCCCCCCGGCGCTGATGTTCTCGCCCATCAGCCAGCGAACGCCGTCGGCCGACCCGGTCGCCCCGCTGCAGCGGCTGCGCAGCTGGTTCGGCGTGTCGGTGCCCGGGCCGGTGGGATGGGTCGGCCAGGGCGTCCCGCCCGGCGGTCCGGCAAAGGCGGCGTCGCCGTTGAACAGGTCCACCAGCTCGCCGAAGATGTCCGACAGGGCCTCGTTAATCTGGCCGGGCTGGTTCTGGTAGATCAGGTTGGCGCTGTGCTCGGTGACGCCGTGGGTCAGCTCGTGGGCCATGACGTCGTCGGAGACCATGTTCGCACAGAAGACCATCTCCTGCCCGTCCCAGAAGGCGTTGGGGCAGAAGCCGGGGTAGTACCAGTTGGTCACCACGACCAGGGGCATGCCCGCGCCGTCGATGCTGTCGCGTCCGAAGGCCCGGTAGTAATAGTCGTAGACGTCTCCGGCATAGTCGTAGCCGCGGTTCACGTCGGGGTGGTAGCCGGGGCCGGGAGGCTGCCCCTCGCTGCGGCGCAGGGTGCCGGGAATGGTGCTGTTCCCCTGGGCGTCGTAGATCCGCCGGAAGCGGGCCCGGTGAATCATGCTCCAGCGGTCGATCACGGTTCCGTCGTGGGCGTCGATGAAGAACGCCTCGCGCACGCCGGCGTTGATGTCGCGTAGGATCACATGCCAGGCCAGCCGGGCGCCCTGCGGCGGGTCGCCGTACCAGCCCGGATCGACGATCACCAGCTCGGACCGCTCCACCTCCGGGGCGCAGGGCTCCAGCCGCGCAAACGCCGCCACCTGTGCGTCGGCCTCACCGACCGCCGGCACGGTGGAGAGCTTGTCGGGCACGGGGAAGAAATGGCCGTTGGCCGCCACCGTCACCCCGGCGGCGTTGCTGTGCAGCTTCAGCGTGCCGCCGAACACACGCACGCCCTGGTGAACCTGGCGGCAGGTCCGGTGGGTCTGGCCCAGCTTGTCGGTCTCGGACCGGACCTCCACCAGCTGCGCCGCCGGATCGGTGACGCCGAAGAGGGATCCGTGGGTCTGCAGGAAAGCCTGCGGTTCCCCGGTCGCCGCCGCGACCTGCCCCCCGGCCGGCGGGGTCACCTTGACGAACGTGGCCAGGCCGGTCACCTCCGACCGGTCGATGATCGTCACCTCGGAGGCGTCCTGGGCGGCCGCCGGGACGGCCAGACCCAGCAGCAACACCGCCGGCATCGGCCGGAACCCCCGCCGCCCAAGGTATACAGAGCGCATGGATTTCATGGACATGACAACTTCCCTCGTAATCCTCATCCTCGTGTCGGCAAGGCTCTTTCGGGCGCGGACGCCGGCGACGCGGCGCCGGGCATGGCATTTGGCCCCTGTGGTACGGGTCGCCTGCGCCAGGTGAGCCCGGCGGACACGACCCAGCCCTTTCCGCATTGGCGCTCGCCCCGGCGGTTCGCGGTGATTCTGAACCGCCGGTCGGAACACCCTCAGACAGGTCCCCTGCCGGACTGAATCCGGCTCGGAAGCTCGCGGGCATCGGTCCGCGAGTTCGTGCTGGCATTGTAACATCCGCCCGGAGGCCTTCGCAACCGGCCGCAACCGGCCACTTCAGCCGAAAACGGAGTTTCCATGCCCCCCGGCCGGTCGCACCGCCGCCTGCGGCCGACCGAGGCCCAGGGCGGCTTGCCGTCAAACCGGTCCGGCAGGGTCAGGAAGCCTGCCCCGAGCCTGTCGCCGGCGCCGTAGACGACGGACCGTGCCGGGCAAGCATTTCCATGGCCTGCTGCCGGTAGGGGGCAAACCGCACGGCCAGCAGCGGGTTGTCTCCGACGGCGGCCTGGATGTGCTCCAGGGCCTCCTGGGGATCCCCCAGGGCCAGGTGACAACGGGCCAGAATCTCGTGAACCTCCAGGATCGGGCCGAACCGCTCCGCCAGCACCGCGCCCTGCCGGGCGGCCTCGAGGGGGCGATCCGTCACCAGCAGGATATAAGCGAGGTTCTTGTTGCCCTGGAAACTGTCCGGCTGCCGCAGGACCGTCTCCTGGTGGAGCGTCAGGTCGTCGCGGAAGGCTGCGGTGTAGCTCCAGCCGGCCGGCAGCAGCGCCACGGCACCGGCTGCGGCAGCCAGGGCGGCGCTGAGCCCCCCGCGGGCGACCGCTGCGCCGACCACTGCGGCCAGGAAGACCGTCGGCAGGTAAAGCCAGCGCTCGGCAAAGAGCCAGTGAGCCACGGGAACCACATGCAACGGCAGGCTGAGGGTGATGCCCAGGCCGGCCAGCACCGCCCCCTCCAGGGCCCGGCGGCGCCACAGCAGGACGACGCCGGCCAGCAGCCCGGCAGCCAGCAGCATCCCGGCCAGCACGTCCGGGGCCACCCGGTCCGCCAGCGCCAGACTCGGCACCGACCACACCGGGCACAACCGCGACGGCCTCACCAGCAGCTCGGCCGCCAGCCACAACAGGCGGAAGGGGGTGAAGACCCGCTCGGCCGGACCCGCGAAGGACATCGGGCTGGCCCAGGGGCTCAGCGCCTCGGGGGCAAGCGTGTAGACCCAGCCAAACACGCCGCAGCGAAGCGTAAAGAACGCGGCGCAGGCCAGGGCGCAGCCGACGTGCAGCGGTCCGGCGACCCCACTGAACCATG
>CAZSYS010000108.1:0-12317 GCA_964611365.1 uncultured Planctomycetales bacterium | reverse complement strand
CCTGCGATGATGGCCCGGGTGCGGGGTGCGGGCTCAGCCATGCGTCGCCTCCGGATCCCCGTCCGCCGGCACGCCCCCGGCCGGCGGGCCTTCGAACGCCGCCACCATCCGGAGCAGAGCGTCCGCCGCCGCCTGCCCGCCGCCGGCCTGCAGCAGCCGCTGGGCGAACAGCGGCACGTCGTCGCCGTTGACCAGCCCGTCGCCGTTCATGTCCGCGGCCGGACTGAACTGATTGCCGGCCTGGACCATCTGGACAAAGGCGAAGATGTCGCGGTTGGTGACCTTCCCGTCGCCGTTGGTGTCGCCCAGGCCGTCGAAGCCGTTGAGCACCACCTTGATGCCGGTCAGGGTGCTGACCCGCGGGACGGCACGGGTCGGCTCGTAGGCCACCACATCGAGGCGATGATGGCCGGCCGTCAGGCCGCCGAACAGGCGCTGGAACTCACCCCGGTCGTACGCGGTTGCCGGGTTCTGGCCCCCTTCGGCCAGGGCGACCACGTCCGTGCCGGGCGGCTGATCGATGAACACGTGCACGCGGTCGGCGGTGCGGTCCGGCGAGCGGACCACGAACGGGTAGGCACTGACCGTCAACGCCGTTCCCGGCGGAGGAGAGGCCAGCTCCATGGCCGGCCCGACGCGGTCGATGAGGATGACCTTCCGCCAGGTCTCGAAGATCGGCGGGGTTCCGCCCGGCCGCTTGCGAAAAGCGATCACACCGAGGTAGTGGCGGCCTTCGGACAGGCCGGTGGCGTCGATGATCTGCCGGTAACGCCCCCTGAAGACCCCCCCGCCGACGTCCACGCCGCCGGACTCCAGCGAGACCGCCTCGGTGAGAAAGTTCTCGTAGCCGTAGCCCGTGAAGGCCGGATCGAGGCTGTCGACGGCGCCGTTGCCGTTGACATCCATGCCGGCGTCCAGCCGGAGCATGGCCAGGTCGTCCTCGTCGGGATCCAGGGGATCGGCGTCGACGGTTTCCAGCCGGACCTCGAAGCTGTCGGCCTGAACGACCTCGATCTCCGCCAGCCGGCGGGTGGCGTCGGGCTCGGACGGCGGGTCGGCCGGGATGACCGCCGCGACGGGGCTGACCGTCAGGTCGCCGTCGGGGTTGGCCGGCCCGTAGATCACGTAACTGCGGCCGTGCCAGACGCCGCTGGCGTTGCGGGCCCGGGGCACCCGGACGGTCACCTGCCCGCCGGCACCGACGGTCACGGTGTCGAAGATATCGTTGTTGGGATCCACCGTGGCGTCGGCGGCATTGCCGGTCAGCTCGCGCAGGCGCTGCCCCTGAGGAAACGCGGTGACGACCGTGCGGCTGTCGTAGCCGTTGTCCCCGCGGTCGTTGAGCCCGACCAGGCAGCTGTTGCTCCGCTCGAAGACCAGCAGGTCGCTGTCGATCCACCGCTCAAGGTAATCCCCGCGGGCGTATTCGTTGTGGACATCGACCAGCCGGGTGATGGTCTGCCCCTGCGGGCCGCCGAGCGGATCGCCGCGGCTGGCCTTGGGGAACGACGGCTGCCCGAACTCCTCGGCCCGGAAGTACACGATCGGCGAACCGGTCCGCATCAGCAGGTAGGCGTAGGCCAGGGCCTCGGCCGACGGGCCGAAGTTGTCGTGGCTCTGCACGAACTGCACGCCGAAGCTGCCGTTGTTGGCGTTGCCGTCGAAGGCGGCGTCGAAGCTGGCGTTGACGATGTTGTGCCAGGAGCCCAGGCCGGAGCCGTTCAGCTCGTCGCGCAGCCTGAAGAACAGCGGGAAGTCCAGCACGTCGCGGTTGCCGGTGACGCCGCCTGAGGTATTGCAGTTGCCGACCGTCCCCTTGCAGACGTAGTCGTCCAGCAGGCTGAAGCTGCCGTCAAAAACCTCGCCGAAGGAAAACGGCGTCGTCGCCGCGCCGGTCACCGTCGGCCGGCCGCGCTGCCACACGTGCCGGTCGTAGAAATCCCGGAAGAACCAGTCGGGAATGTGCTTGGCCGCGTCGATGCGGAAGCCGTCCACCCCGACAATCTCCAGCAGCCAGCGGGTGTGCCGCAGAAGCAGGCCGGTGGCGTTCTCTGCCACCGGGTCGCCGGCCATCGGGTCGGCCAGGTTGAAGGGGAACAGGCCGATGCTGTTGGCCGGCAGGCCGGTGTCGGAGTAAAAGCGGCGGTTGGCCGGATCGGGCTTGTCGTAAACCGATCCGGCGGTGATGTTCTGCGGGTCGCCCGGCGTCACCGGGTGACGGATCATCACGTGGTTCTTTTCCTGGGCAATGTCGATCAGCCCGGCGATGCGGCAGAGAATCGGGTTCGCGCCGCAGTCGTCCCAGCGGGCATGGAAATCGCCGTCAGGGTCGCCGGACCAGCTGAGCACGAAACCGGGGTAATCCCCGGCGGCGGCGAACCCCGGCGTGGTGCCGTCGGCAAAGGCGTTGTGATTGTAGATGACATCGACGAATGTGCCGATGCCGGCCTTGTCCTGCTCGGCGATGACCGCCAGCAGCCCCGCGGCGGTGCCGTAACGCGTGGGACTGCCGGGCGACCCCAGGTCGAAGCGGTCGAAAAGGTCGTAGCCGACCGAGGACGCCCCGCTCTCGCCCTTGCTGATCGGCGGAGTCCAGACGCGCTGGTAGCCGGCCAGGAAAGCGTCGGCGGTCCGGTCCTCCATGGTCGTCCAGGAGGTCTCGAACCACTGCAGCGTCACCGGCACGCCCTGGGCGAACACCGATCCGACCCATACCAGGGTCAGACCCACGATCCAGACGACGCGCCGGGACATGGACATGAACGACCACTCTCCCCTCGGCCGGCACGGATGCAACGGCCGATCGGCTCAGGTCCCCTCACACCAGTATAGCGGCCCCGCCCGGCGGATGGTCGGAGGGGGAACCACCCGCCGGGCGAGCCGGAAGATCCGCTGCGGAGCTTACCGGCGGCGGCGCAGGGCCAGCCCGCCCAGCGTCGCCAGCAGCAGCGAGGCCGGTTCGGGGATCGTGTAGACCCGCTCGATCCCGTCCAGGGCATTGACCTCGAACACCGCGATCGGGTTCTCGGCCGTCACTTCGAACCAGGTGGTGTTGGCGTTGACGCCGCGAAAGTCGTCGCCGATCGCGTCCCACGAGCCGGTGACCACGGCCTTCCACTGGTACCAGCCCGGCAGCAGCGCCTGCTGGTACTGGTAGATCCCGCCGCCCAGCGGCGCCATCGCGGTGGCCGGATCGCCGTTGTTCCAGCCCTGCCAGTCGCCTACGGCCGTCCAGGTGCCGGGATCCACGCTCAGACCCATCCGGCCCCAGTTGCCGCGCCAGCCGTCCTGGATGTCATTGGCGTTGAAGGTGATCGAGATGTTGCCGGCCGGGTCGGTGAACAGCCAGCTGTTGCCGCTGCCGGGCCAGTTCTGGCTCCAGTCCCCGATGGTGACCTTGAACTCGTGCCGCCCGGGGGTCATGTTCAGGTCCACCTTCCAGACACCGCTGCCCATGTCGGTCATGACGTTCCCGGCGGCGTTCCAGCCGTTGAAGTCGCCTGCGACGTAGTAGTCCGCCAGCGACGGAACGGCCATGCACGCCACCAATGCCGCTGCGATGATTCTTCTCACCTTTGACTCCTCCTTCTGTCGGATGCCCCGTCGGCCCCAGGCCCGGGGACGCCTCACACCCCCCCCCGGCGGGGGTCCCCCCCGGCCCGGCTCGTGATCCAGGATACCCGCCCGGCGGCCGCCCCGGGCGGATCGATCCGCTCCCGCCTGCTCACGGGTTGTCGTCGCACGCCGCCAGCGGGACCACCCCGGGACCCCCGGCGCACAGCAGGAAGCTGTTGAGATCGGACTCGTCGATCCGGTCGTCGGCCACGTGCCGGTTGTTGATGTTGAGGCCCCAGTCGAAGCACTCGCAGCCGGAGCCGATCGAGCCTCCGGCCGAACTGGTCAGGTGCGTGTAGCATCGCTGCAGAACGGCGAAGTCGTCCATATCCACGTCGCTGTCGCCGTCGATGTCGTACCGGACGGGTTCGCTGCAGTCCGGGCCGGCCGGCCCCAGGGTGACCGGCATGCACGAGTAGCCCTGGAGCACGAAGTCATGCTCGGCCTGGCGGTCGTCGAAGTTGGGCCTGCCGCCACCCAGCCCGGCCGGCAGGATCTGGTTGGACAGCCAGGCGGTGTTGCCGCCGGCCAGAATCGCCCAGACGCAGACGTCGTCGCCGTCCTCCGGCGTCGGCGGTCCCAGCTCGTCCAGCGGGATCTGGATCTCGAAGCCCGTCACCGCGGTGGCCGCGTTGGCCGTCTGCGGATCGTCCCCGCTGCTGCCGGTGACGCCGACCACGTTGGTGTTGTTGGCGAACATGATCCAGTTGCCGCCGGCCCCGCCCTCCAGCAGGCCGTCGGGCTGATTGAGGTTCTCAAAACCCATGTAGCTGCTGGTGTTGGCGATCAGGTTGGCGAAATCCACATAGGCGTTGGTGCCGTAGATGTTGATGATCACGGCATAGTCGGCGTCCAACGGAACGGTGTCGCCGTTCATTCCGCCGACCGGCCCGGTGTTGGCCGCCAGCAGCGACTCGCCGGCGCTGGGAATCGTGTCCAGGAAGATCACCAGCTTGTTGCCGTTGTTCTCCAGGTTGCCGGTCACCGCGATCTGAAGGTAACCGGGGATGTCCTGCACGATGAGCTGATCGAGCTCCGATCCCTTGGAGTACTCCTGGTCGCAGTCGGTCACCGGCTCCAGCGTCACGTCGCCGAAGCTCGTCACCGTGTCCTGGCTGGCCTGCAGGCTGGCAAGGCCGAACTCGCCGACGATGTTGCGGCCGTCAAGCATCGGGCTGAAGGCCGCGGGCGTCAGGCTCGCCGACGCGTACTGATTGCCGGCCGCTGCGGTGGTGAGGTCCGGCCGGTTGCCGAGGTTGGCGCCGCTGAGCCCCGCGCCGATGCCCGGCAGCGTCTGGCTGCTGACGAAGCCTTCGCCGCTGGTCAGCAGCACCGCGGCCTTGACGTTCAGTTCCGCCACCGGCAGGTCGCCGGGGCTGAAACCCAGGTCCAGCAGCGAGATCCTGGCCTCCAGCCCGCGGGTCTGGCTGCGGGGATCGCCGGGGCTGCCGCTGCCCGGGGCCGCGACCGCGCTGCCCGAAACGCCGGCCGTGCCGGTGTTGTTGAACGCGAACTCAGAGCCGTTGGGGTTGGTGCCGCCGGTGAGGCTTGAGGGCCCCGTGGACATCGCCCCCAGCGCGATCTGGCCGCGATAGACGCGGGTGGCGTAGTAGTCCAGGGCCTCGTTGGGGGCGGCGCAGTCCGGCTGGCCGGTGCCGGGGTCGTCCCAGGAACCCTGCGAGGCTGCATAAAGATCGTATTGCGTGACGTGCACCGTTCCGCCGGCGGTGTCCACCGCGATGGCGTAATCCGGGGCGAAACCGGTGTCCAGCCTGGTGCCGCTGGACAGCGGATCGCGCGAGGTGGTGTCGTCGGTGGGGTCCTCCGGCGTGCCGTTGTCGGCACGCTGCAGGGCCTGGCCCAGCCCCTGCACCGCCCCCGGCGGCCCGTTGCCCGAGCAGGGCAGCTCGGCCACGATCGGGGCGATCTCCGAAGCCAGCACGTTCTGGCCGCCCGGCCGGACGTCCAGCAGCAGAATCTGGGCGTTGCCGTTGCCCTCGAGGTTGCCGGTGACGCCCACGTAGAGGTACTGGCCGTCGGTCCGCAGGAACAGTTCGTCCAGCTCCGAGCCGGCCGTGGCCTGCAGGCAGTCGCGGTCGCCGAAGCCGGTGACCGTGTCCTGGCTGGCCACGACGTTGGCCACGCCGAAGTTGGAGACGATGGCCGTGCCGTCCACCGGCTGGCTGTAGGCCCCCACGGTCCGCACGACGGTGGCGTACTGGTCGCCGGCCACCGCGGTGAGGTCGGGCCGGTAACCCAGGCTCGTCAGGCTGGTGCCCCCGCCGATCGGCGGCAGCGTCTGATTGCTGACGTAGCCGTTCGAGGAGGTCAGCAGCACCGACATCTTCAGCGTCAGCGGCGAAGCAACCGGCGTGGTGTAGCCCAGGTCGGCCAGGTGAATCTTGGCCTCCAGGCCGGTGGTCTGAGTGCGCGGATCGCCCGGCAGGCCGGAGCCCGGGGCCGGCGGCGGGGTGTCCGATTCGCCGGTCACGCCCTGCTTGCCGGTGTTGTTGAAGGCGAACAGCGAGCCGTTGGGGTTCGTGCCGCCGTTGAGGCCGCCGCTGCCGCTGTTCACCGTGCCCTGGCCGCGATAGACGCGGGTGGCATAGTAGGGCAGGGCCTCGTTGGGCGCCAGGCAGTTGATCAGCCCGGTGCCGGGGTCGTCCCAGGTCCCCAGGGATGCCGCCGAGAGGCTGTACTGGGTCACCGAAACGATGGCCCCGCTGGTATCCACCGCGATGGCGTGGTCGGGCTCAAAGCCGGCGTCCAGAACGGTGCCGGTCGAGCCGGGATCGCGGAAGGTGGTGTCGTCGGCGCTGCTCTCCGGGTCGGCCCCCGGGTCGCGCAGCAGGGCCTGCCCGAGGCCCTGGACCGCGCTCGGCGGACCGTTGGCCGAGCAGGGCATCTCGGCGGTGACCGGGGCGATCTCGGTGGCCAGCACGTTCTGGCCGCCGGCGGCGGTGTCGAACAGCAGGATGATGGCGTTACCGTTCTGCTCGAGGTTGCCGGTGACGCCGACGTACAGGTACGTGCCGTCGGTTCGGACGTACAGCTCATCCAGCTCCGAGCCGCCGAACCCGCCGGGAGTCAGCTTCTGATCCCCGTAGCCGGTGTAGTTGTCCTGGAGGGCCGAGGCCTTGGGGCTGCCCCATTCCTCCCCCCCGCCGGTGTTGACGGTCCCGTCAAAGCTCACTGCGGCCAGCCCGGCCGAGCAGACCAGCAGGCACGCGATTCCGGTGAGTCTGGTGCGGCCGCCCGTCGTGTGTCTCGCCCTGCGCATGACATGCTCCTTCGCTGTGCTGTATACGGATCCTGTTCCGATGCGGGCGTCCGTCCTGGCGAACTCGCTCGATGCCGGGTGCCCGGACCGCCGCGTTCCGTCGAACGGCCCTCTGAGACACACGCCGCCGGTCTGACCGGTCACCCGGACGAGCGAATCGCCGCTCGCCGGAAACGGCGGGGAGTCCAAGGTTGGGAATTCAGCCGGCCTGGGCCGCTTGACGCTTCCGCCCGCTCCTCCTGCGCGACGCATGTGCCCCGCAGTCCGACGCATTCGGCGTTCCGACGCAGCGGCTATGATCGACAGGCCGAGGCGCCCGACGCCGGCAGCTCCGGTCTGCGGCGCTTTTCGATGTGTGCGGCCGGACCGGTGTCCGCAGATACCACCGGTCCGCCGAACGTCTGATCATAGTGGCCGGTTGAGCGTTTTACCAGCTTTTTATCACCGCCCCGGGAACCGGATACGCATTTCCGTCGGAGGCCGGCCCGAGCCGAATACCGCCAGGCTGGGCAAACAAAAACCGGACCTCGGGGGCAAGGCGATTGACAATCGCCGGCGTTCTGGTAAAATGGTTTACCGACCCACGGGCCTACATATACCAGACTGCAGGCCGCCAGTCAACGTTTTTTGTGTGCGGATTCCGCTGCATTCTGGGACGCCGAGTCGGCCGGAGGCCTTCGGGGCGCTGGTAAAATGCTTTATCAGGCGTCCGGAACCGGGTCGACCCCATCGGTGCCGGGTCGAAACCCCGCGCCTGGATACCCGTCGGGGGGATGGGCGCGTAAACTCCTGAGAATGCCGGGGAAACGCAAAAGAGCCGACCAGCACATGGCCACCAACCAACCCAGGTCCGACAGCCCGCCTCAGCCAGTCGCCAGGCCCAGGGTCCGCCCGGTCAGCATCCGCGACGTCGCCCGGGCCAGCGGGGTGTCGCTGACCACGGTTTCGCTGATCCTCAACAACGGCGACAGCCGCATCAGCCGGCCGACCCGCCAGCGGGTCCTGGCGGCCATCGAACGGCTGGGGTACCGCCCCAACCGGCTGGCCCAGGGCCTGCAGAACCGCCGCAGCAACATCCTGGCGATCCTGGTGCCCCAGCTGGGGCATACCTTCGCCGACACCTACTTCGGCGAGCTGATCAGCGGCATCTATGACCGGGCCAACCGCAGCGGCTACAAGATCCTGCTGGAGGCCGCCGCCCCGGGGTTCATCTCCCAGAAACGCTACCTCGAGCTGTTCGACCGCTGCTTCATCGACGGCATGCTGTTCATGGGGTCCAACGACCGCCACCTCTTCGTCCGCGAATTCCTGGACCGCCGCCGGCCGTTCATCCTGGTCAATAACGTCCTGCCGGACCTGGATTCCGTGGCCTGCGACTACGCCGCCGCCGCCCGCCTGGCCGCCGAGCACCTGACCGAGCTCGGCCACCGGCAGATCGGCCTGATTCACGGTGCGATGGACATCCAGACCGCCCGCGACCTGAAGGACGCCTTCATCGACACCCTCGCCGACCGCGGCATCAGCCTGTCGGCCTCGCGGCTCGAGGACGGGCTCTACACCGCCGAGGGCGGCGCCGAGGCCGCCGAACGGCTGTTGCGCCGCGACCCGCGGATCACGGCGCTGTTCGCCGGCAACGACAAGATGGCCCTGGGCGCGCTGCAGCGGCTGGCGGCCATGGGACGACGGGTGCCCGAGGACATCAGCGTGATCGGATGCGACGACATCCACCAGTCGGCCTACGTCACCCCCCCGCTGACCACGATCCGGACACCCCTGTACGAGGTCGGCCGCCGCGCCTGCCAGCACCTGATCGAAGCCGTCCGCGGGGAAGGAACCTTGCCGCTCAGGGAGGTCCTGCCGGTCGAGCTGGTCGTCCGGCGGTCCACCGCCGCGCCGCGCGGGCGGGACTGACCGGCCTCTCCGGCCGGCGCCGCAACCGCGAGGCGGCCGGCGCCGCGGAGCTCAGGGCTTCCCGGGGACGGACCCGGCCGGCGAGCCCGCATGCCGATCGAAAAAGGAGGGATGCGATGCATACCTGTTTCCCCGTGACCTCACGCATGAGACCAGGAACATCGGCCGCGGTGCTGCTGCTGGTCGGGGCATCGGCCTTCGCCGTTCCGGAGTTCGTGGAACACCATCCGCAGACCCCGGTCTACGGCGAGGCCGCCGGCGTGACCATGCGCGAGCCGGACGCCCCGCGCGACGGCGAGGCCATCGATGTCTGGGCGCGGATCGGCTACTCGTTCTGGTACACGGACGTGGCCGTCTACTACACCACCGACGGCAGCGACCCGGCCGGCAGCCGGGGAACGCCCTCCGGCACCACCGCGGTGCTGACCTCCGCGGCCGGGCAGGTGGTGTTCGTCCGCAACGAACCACACACACCGAACATCGACTGGTGGAAGGCGGTGCTGCCGGCCTCGACCCGGGCGCACGGAACCACCGTGCGCTACCGGATCGGCGCCTGGCACGCCGGCGGGGGCATCGAGGTCTTCGCCAACAACACCGGCTGCGGCGACGGCACCTGCGACGATCCGGCGGCCCCGCAGGCAATCTTCAGCTACACCGTGCGGCTGGCCTGGCCCGGACGCGGATATCCCCACGCCTCCCCCGGCGAGGGATTCCCGGGCATCCATCACTGGAAGGAGGAGGCGGTCGTCGGCAACAACTACATGAACGTGATGCTCGACGCCAACGGCACGATCTATGACGTGTACTTCCCCTCGGCCGGCTGCGTGCAGGGCGTCGCCGCCAGGAATGAGGGCTATGTGGACGGGCCGGACACCTTCCCGCCCGGCCTGCCGCCGGGGTTCAGAGGACAGATGCACGTCAACCAGGTGCAGGCCGGCCTGCGGATCGACGGCACGACCTACTGGCTGAGCAACGAGGGCGGGGCCTACACCGGCCACCAGCAGGCCTACGTCCCGGACACCAACGTGGTCCGAAGCGTCTCGACGCTGACCCACAACGGCTACGGGATCGTCGTGGAACAGTACGACCTCTGTCCCCGCGGCATCGCCTGGCCGACCGACGGCGGCGGGCAGCCGGTGAGGGCCCTGCAGGTCAAACGCATCCTGCTGACCAACCAGGGTCCGGCAACGCGGACGATCGACTTCTACTGCAACGCCGACTTCGCCCTCAACGGGGGCGACGGCTACGACGCCATGTTCGCCGATCCGACCCGCGGAGCCATGGTCGGCTATGACAACACCGGCCGGACGGTGTCCGGAACGGGCAACGGCACGAGCTGGCCGCCCGGCGAGGAGTACAACCCGACGTCCTTCGGCAGCTACAGCAAGAACGTCTCGGTCTACCTGGCCGCGGCGGTCAAGCTGTGCGACACGGTCGGCTCGGCCTCCGGGACCCCCGCGACCGACTCCTGGCGCGACAGCAGCCCGGACAACGCCGCCGGCTGGGTCGGCCTGCGGCTGACCCTCGATCCCGGCCAGACCCGCGAGCTGGACGTGGCCGTGGCGGGCGGGTTCGACGCCTTCCCCGGCGCGACCGGCACCTACGGGTGGTTCATCGCCCCGGCGCTGGACTGGTTCCACGCGACCAGCATGGCCGCCGTCCAGTCGGCCACCGAGGCGTACTGGACGACCTGGCTGGCCTCCGGTACCGACGTCGACTTCCCCGACGACGCCTACGACGCCCTGTACCGGCGGTCGCTGCTGGCCACGGCCCTGCACTGCGACGCCGCCGGAGGCGGGGTCATCGCCGGAATGCACAACGGGGCCTACCCGTACGTCTGGCCGCGGGACGCCCTGTACGCGGCCGTTACTCTGGACCGCACCGGCCATTTCTTCGAGGCCGGCGAGGTCTTCCGCTTCCTGCGCGACGTGGCCTGGCGGGCCGACGACGCCTGGGGCAAGGGCTTCTGGTTCCAGAAGTACACCACCGACGGCTACCACGTCTGGACCGCTCCGCAGGTGGACGAGACCGCCAACGTCCCCTGGGCGGGCTGGTATCACTACCTGGCCACCGGCGACCTGGGCTTCCTGAACGGCTGTTACACGATGTTCTACGAGGCCAGTCGGGCGATGAGCGAGGACAGCGGGATCGACGCCCGGCTCTTCTATGACGAGACCCACAGGCTGATGCACGGCAACAACGTGTGGGAGGACGCCTTCGACGAGTTCATCTACTCCAACGCGGCGGTGGAGCGGGGCCTGCGCGACGCCGCCCGGATCGCGGCCGCCACCGGCCGACCGGCCGACGCGGCTCTGTTCAACGCCCGGGCCGGCGACATCCACGACGGCCTGAACGGCCGGCTCGACTGGAACGGCGAAAACACCGACATCAGCCAGCTCGGCATCGTCTGGCCGTTCGAGACCCATGCGCCGACCGACCCGCGGGCGGTGCGGGTGATCGACCGGATCAACGGCACGGCCGTCGACCGCTGGGGCAACAGCCACCCGCTGGTCAACGGCACCGGCCAGTGGCAGGACCTGATCAACCGCTACTGGAACGACACCTACTGGTGGAATGCGGGCGGGCCGAACCCCTCCGGCAGCCCGTGGTTCCTGACCACGCTGTGGTACGGGCAGTACTACGCCAGACGCCAGGATCTCACCCCGGGCAAGGCCGACATCGACAACCACAAGCACCGCATCGACCGCACCCGGGCCTTCCTGGGCCCGACCGGGCTGGGTGCCGAACAAATGGCCCCGCTGAACAGCCTGCTGTACCCCGGGCAGGCGGACTTCCGGCTGCAGGCCGCCTGGCCCAACGCCTGGGAGTCGATGTCGTTTCTGGTCGACTGCCTGATGCTGTTCCTCGACCACGTGCCGGATGCCCCGAACGACCGCATCTTCCTGGCACCCAAGCTGCCCGGCGGCTGGAACACGATGACTTTCCGCAATCTGCGGATCGGGCCGGCGCGGGCCATCGACGTGACCTGCACCGAGTCGCCGACCGCCGCGTCGCAGGTCTTCACCAACCGCAACGGCGGCACGGTTCACTATGACACCTGGGTGAGGCTTCCGGCGGTGGCGGTGGTGACGTCGGTCCGGCAGGACGGAGTGCCGGCGGCCTGGACGCCCGACGCGGCGGCCTCGCGCGTTCGCGTGACCGGCACGCTCAACCCCGCGGCCGCGTCCGCCACGGTGCTCGCGGTGACCTTCAACGACATCCGCGGCGACTTCGACCACGACGGCGACATCGACGCCGTGGATTTCGACCATTTCGCCGCCTGCGCCGCCGGCCCGGGCGTGGCCCAGGCCGACCCGGACTGCGCCGACGCGCGGCTGGACGGGGACGGGGACATCGACGTCGACGATTTTGCCCTGTTCCAGCGGTGCATCGCCGCCACCGCGGCCCTGGCCGATCCGGCCTGCGACGACGGGCCGTAGACGACCGTCGGCCCGGTCCCCTGCGGCGGCCCAGCCGGTGGCGAACGGTCCTCCGGCCCGGCGCACCGGGG
>CAZSYS010000107.1:0-12381 GCA_964611365.1 uncultured Planctomycetales bacterium | reverse complement strand
GGTCGTGTCGGTGGTGCTGGCTTCGGTAAGGACCGCGCTGCCGCCGCCGTCCGGGCCCCGGAAGGTGCGGCTGGCCGCGATCCCCGAGGCCGTGGTCCGCGCCCGGCCGGGCGGCCCGATGGCCGACGAACTGTTCGAGCCTCTGCGGCAGCAGGGCGTCGCTCTGGCGGTGATCCATGTCGCCCACGAGGCTCAGGCCGAGCGGCTCGCCATGCTGGCCAACGCCTTCGACCTGCGGGCCTTGACCTGGCCGGACCGCCTGGGCGTCTTCCAGGCCGGTCCGGCGCGGGCCGCCGTCCTGCCGGCACGCTGGGTGCATTCCTTCGTCGCCGCCCGGGTCGCGGCCCAGGACGGCGGCGAGGTCCTGGCGGTCTTCGACATGCCCGACGATCCGGCCATGCTGCGCGCCCGGGCGATGGAGAACCGGGTCTACGTGATCGCCGTCGGCGCGACGGCCGCCGCGATCATCGGCCCCGACGGCGAGATCCTGGACCAGACACCGCCGGACCTGAGTCGTGAGGCCGTGGCGGAGGTGGATCTGGACTGTGCGCTGGACAAGCGAATCGCCCCGGGGACGGACATCTTCGCTCAGCGCCGGCCGGAGATGTATCGGTACTGATCCTGCGCAGATCTTCGCCGACCCGGCTGCCCGGACGTCGTCCCCGCCGGTGGCCGCGGGATCGGTCCTGGGATCGGCCGCGGACTCCGCGGCCCCTCGAAACGGGAGGAGCGGTCATGTCCGAATCGTTTCGCCGGCCCGTCCCGGCCGCGACGCAGCGCCAGATGCGCCAGACTGCGGTGTCCGCCCTGATCGCGGCCTGCCTGATGCTGTTCTTCGGCTTCGGCTGGAATCTGACCGGCATCAGCGGAAACGCGGCCTACGATCTGTCGGTGGCGGCGTTCGGCTGGACCCTGCGGATCGGAGGCGTGGCCATGCTCGTCTCGGCGGCGCTCTGCGGCGCCCGACTGGCCTGGTCGCTGGCCGCCGACGCCTTGTTCTCCGCCCTGATCGGCCTCCTGCTGGTGCTGACCGGGCTGGTGTGGCTGGCCGCGGGTGATTGGCAGGGCCTGCTGTCCGGCGTTTTCGGCGTGCTGTTCGTCAACGCGGCACGCCAGAGCTGGGCGGGCCACCGGGAAGTCCTCGCCGGCAGGCCGGACGCGACCGCGACCGGACCGGCCGGGCGGGTCGAGGCCGCGGACCGCCGGGACGGATCCTGACCATGAGCAAGTCCCGCAAGACCGCCGAGAGCCCACCGGCCGCGGACCTGGAGCGTTACGACCGCCAGATGCGGTTCGCGCCCCTGGGCGAGGCCGGGCAGCGCCGACTGCTGGCCGGGCGGGTGACGCTGATCGGATGCGGCGCCCTCGGGTCGGTCATCGCCAACACCCTGGTACGCGCCGGCGTGGGCTGCCTGCGGATCGTGGATCGCGACTGCATCGAGCTGAGCAACCTCCAGCGGCAGGTGCTCTTCAGCGAAGACGACATCGCCAGCGGCCTGCCGAAGGCCGAGGCCGCGCGCCGCTGCCTGCAGCGGGTCAACACCTCCGTGACCGTCGAGGCGGTGATCGACGAGGCCTCCCCCGGCAACATCGAGGCCCTGGCCGAACACGCCGACCTCCTGCTGGATGGGACCGACAACTTCCAGACGCGCTATCTGATCAATGACCTGGCGGTCAAGACCGGCCGGCCCTGGGTCTTCGGCGCGGTGGCCGGCGCCCGCGGACTGGTCATGCCCATCCTGCCGGGCCAGACGCCCTGCCTGCGCTGCGTCTTCGAGCAGGGCCTGCCGCCGGAGCTGAACAGGACCGCCGATACCGACGGAATCCTGGCCCCGGCCGTCCAGACCGTCGCCGCCCACCAGGCGATGGAGGCCATCAAGATCCTCGCCGGCTGCCTGGATGCGGTCGATCGCAGGCTCTGGCAGCTGGATCTCTGGAGCGGTCGGCACGTGCCGATCAACGTGGCCGGCGCCCGGGACGCAAGCTGCCCCTGTTGCGGGCAGGGTCGCTTCGAGTACCTCCAGGGGCATCCGGAGCCCCCGACCACGCGGTGGGTGGGGCACCAGACCGTTCAGGTCTTTCCCCGCGAGCCGGTGCGGATCGGTTTCGCGGCCCTGGCCCGACGCCTGGAGAGCCAGGCCGGGATCGAGGTGCGCTTCAACCCCTACATGCTCCGCGCCCGGCTGGAGGACCTGCAGATCACCCTCTTTGCCGACGGGCGAGCCATCGTGCGCGGCACCGACGACCCCGCCGCGGCGCAGGCCGTCTGTGAGCGCATGATCCGGGCCTGAAACCACGTCACGAACGGCGCGCCGGAGAGCGAGGTTGCCGGAGGGTTTGAGGTTACTGCGGCCGCGTGGAGGGCGGCGGGGTCGGGTCGTCGCCGGCCGCAGCGGCCGACGGCAGAAGGCCCGAGCGTTTCATGATCGCCGCCAGCAGCCGCTGTTCCATGTCGCCGTCGCGCCCCAGCGGAACCCAGTGCGAGGACTCGGCCACCCGGGCCAGCCGTCCCGAGGTCGTCGGGGCGGCGTTGCTGTAGAGCCGCAGGGCCCCGGCGGGATTGTCGATCTGGCGCTCCTGAAGGCTGAACCGGTAGCGGTCCACCTGCACGCACAGGTCGTAGGCCCCCGGCGGCTCGGCGGGGCTGATGCTCACCGTGGCCTTGCGCTGCACCGTGTGGAGGTTGGCTTCCCACCAGTAGTAGGCCGGCTGAGGCTGGGGCCGCCACAGCTCAAGCCAGCCGCTGCTGGTTTCCGGCATGGTGGTGATGATGCCGTTGCCGCGGTCCACGCGGTCCAGCTGGAAGCAGTAGTCGCGCAGCACGTCACCGGCGGCTTCCCAGAGGCGCTCGTATTCGACCGGGGCTTCCACGGCCACCCGGACCATCGTCGGCTCAGTCGGCTGAGCCGGCGCCGTGCAGCCCGGCGCCGCCAGCGCCAGAGCCCCCAGGATGATGACGCATGCATGCCGCAGGCACATGGCGGCAGGTTATAACGTCCCGGTCTGGCCTTGAAAAGCGGGCCGATCCCGGCAAGGCCGCATCTGCGGTCGAGGCCGGCGGCACGGCGGACCGCAACGGATTCCGCGCGGCGCGGCCGGTGTGTCGAGGCATTGGAGGCGGGGGGAATCGAACCCCCGTCCCGTGGCAGTTCAGCCGTGGTTTCTACGTGCGTAGCCGTCTGTTTTGATCTCGGCGGCCGGACGCCCAGCGACAGGCTCCCGGTCACCCAGTGCCAAGGTGTACGAACCCGCGTGTCACGGCACCAACCCTCGCGGGCAGACCTGCTGTTCGTCGCCCCCGCCGGCTAGCAGGCGTCGCCGGAAGGGACGGGTCGCCTCTTAGGCGGCCATGCGCAACGGACTAGCGTTGGCAGTTGTTGTTTTCGCCAGGTGTTTAACCAGGCCTCCTGACAACCTGGGCACGCGGCCCCGACCTCTTCATGCCCGGTCGAGCCCAAATCGCCCCCTTTGCTTGTTCGAACCGTCGGACAAGTATACCACATTTCAGCCCCCAGGGCCCGCCCGCCGGAGTGAATCCCGGGCTCCGCCGCCCGACCAGCTCCGGCCGGCGAGGTCGGAAAGCTCTTGGGCTGCGGCGCGGAACGCCAAGGCTTGGGCTCACCCCGGACCGCAGGTACAATCCTGCAACGGTCGCAGGACAGCCGCCTGTGGCCGAACCGCGATGCCGAGGCAGCCGTGAACGCAGGTCGACCCCTGAAGTATGGCTTTATGATTCTCCTCGGCGCTGCCGGCTGTGCCGCGCCGCCCAGAAAGGTGGTCAGTCACCCGCCCGGGACACTGCGGGTGATCTACGAGCAGTCCACGGCTCATTCGACCTGTCTGGTGGCCAGCGCGGTGATGGCCGCCAACTATGTGCTGGACCGGCGGGCGCTGACCGAGGAGGGCCTGAGGCAGGAACTGGCCGCCCGCGGGCTGGATGAGACCCGGGTGGCCGACATCCGGGCCTTTCTGGCCGAGCGAGGCCTGCACCTGGTCGTGCTTCAGGGCCGACTTGACGGCGAACCGCCGGCCGGACTTGAATACTGGCTCAAGAACCGAGGGTACCCGGTGATCTGCGTGATCAACCGGCAGCCCGGCGACCCGGCCTTTAACCACGCGGTGGTGGTCATCGGGATTTCGTCGAACCCCCAGACGCCCGGGGTCGATATGATTCACTACCTGGACCCGTCGTCGGCCGAGCCCCTGCATTCGGTCGAACGGCCGGTGTTCCAGATCCTCTGGGCCGGCGGCGACTGGGCCATGATGGTGGTCGTCCGGCCGCCGGAGCAGGGGTCGGACTTGGCGGGCGGCGGCTGACCGCCCGGGGAGACGCATCATGCGGCACTTGATCCGGTGGGTTCTGGCGGCTGTGGTTTTCGCGGGGCCGGCGATGGTCCTGGCCGAGCCTCCCTCCCGGCCGGTGGGTCTGACGGCCGCCCAGTTCCAGGCCCTGCGGCAGGTGGAGTCCCAGCCCCAGCACCAGCGGGTGCTGGAGGTGCACGCCACGTACAAGTCCGACCGCGAGCGCAACCTCGACTTCACGCGGGCCTCCGACGACTTCTGGTCGCTGGTCTGGCACGCCGGCTGGCCCGGCACGATCGCCACGTTCCTGATTCTCGGGGCCCCGCTGTAAACCGCTGGACGGCTGACCGGTGGTCTGCCGACCGCAAACCGGTGATCTGCGGCACCCGCCGTGACATGCAGCGGGCGCCAGATCCTGCCGACGGACCGCCGACCGCACGTGAGTCGTGCAAAGCGCCGTAAAGGGCCTTAGAAGGAGGTGCGCCCGGCGCCGCCCAGCGCGGTAGCGGCCGGCACGGCCCATCGCCATCCGCCGGCGAACGTGCGGGCGGACCGGGGGTCCGTCGCGGCATCCCGGGTCTTCCGGCGGTCAGCCGGCGTGGGTGAAGATCGGTTCGAGTCCTTCCACGAGCCTCGCGGCCCGGGCCTCCTCTTCGGGCTCCAGCGGCCGGTAGTCCATCGCCAGCATCATCGCCACGCGGTGGAGGTTCTCCTCCGAGGGCGGCAGGGCGGATGTGACCGGCTGTCCGAGGGTGAAGCGCACGGACAGCTCGGCCTCGTCCAGGTCGGTGACCGGCTCGTACCAGCATCGCCAGTGGCGTTTGCGGCGCTCGTCGTCGGCCGGCCATTTCTGGCGGGCCAGGATCTTCAGAGCCAGCACGGCCATGCCTTTTTCGCGGGCCCGGGCCAGGATCTGCGGTCCGAAGCCGCCCTTGCGGAACGATGCCAGGTTCACCGCGAACATGGCCGAGTCGAAATCGAAGCGGTCCATGGCCGCCATCGCCGCCTCGACCGAGTGGGCCGAAAAGCCCAGGAATCGGACCCGGCCCTCGCGCCGGGCGCGGGCCAGCACCTCCATGGCCCCGCCGGAGGCAAAGGCCGCGTCGACGTCGCGGGCCACGTCGGTGATGTGGTGCAGCTGATAGAGCTCCAGGTGATCGGTGCGCAGCCGCTCGAGCGAGCGCTCCAGGTCGGCGGCGGCGCCCCCGGCGGTGCGCTCGGCGGTCTTGCACGCTAGGAACACCCGCCGGCGATAGGGTTCCAGGGCCGGCCCGAGCCGGGCCTCGGCGTCGCCGTACTTGGGGGAGACGTCGAAGTAGTTCACCCCGCGTTCCACGGACTCGGCCACCAGCCGGGCGACGCGGTCGGGCTCGAGCCGGTTCACCGCGAAGCCCGGAAAGCCGATAACCGACAGCCGCACGTCGCTGTGGCCGAAGGGGCGGGTGGCCAGCGCGGCGGCGTTGGAGAACGGCCGGCCCTGCAGCAGTTCCTCCGCCGGCAGGGAGGTCTGCCCCAGGGTGGTGCGGCGGGCGATCCCCAGTCCGGCCAGGGCCGCGGCCGATCGGGCGGCCGATTTCAGGAAGCCTCGACGGTTCATGGGTCAGACCTCCCCGGGGCCGGCGCCGCTCGCCGCAGCGACGTTGCAAGAAAGTCGGCACCCGCCTGCGTTCCCAGGAAGGATAGCCCCGCCGGGGCCGGATCGCCACGCCTGCAGGGTCTTCGACGGGGGGCGGAGGTCTTTCCCGGCCGGGTCTTTTCTATCCGGCGCAATCGTGCGGGGCGAGGATGTCCGGGCCGCTGTCCTGGAGGCAGTTCAGCATGATGGTCAGGTCGTCCTGATCGACATCGTCGTCCAGGTCGAGCCGGGCCCCCAGGCAGGACATTTCGTACTGGGGCACGAACGCTCCGGTGAGGCATTCCTGGAACAGCCCGACGTCCGCCTGGTCCACGTCGCCGTCGCCGTCGAGGTCCGGCTTGACGGTGCGGACGGTCAGCTGGACGGGCACGAAGACCGGGCTGTTGATCGCGTTGCCGGAGACGGTGATCGTCGCGCCGTACGAACCGGCCCGCAGCCCCGCGACGCCGGCATAGCGGACGGTGATGGGGTCGCTTTCGCCGGTGGAACTTCCGGCCGACGGCAGGAGCTGGAGCCAGGGGACATCGACGCCGAGGGTGTAGTTCAGCGTGCCGACACAGGCGTTGGTCACCAGCAGGGTGTCGTCGGGCGGCGCCTGGCCGACCCAGGTGGTGCGGTCGAACGACGCCGGACTCACCGTGATCCCGGGTTCGGTGACGCTCATGCTGGTGTAGACCACGTCGTAGAGCCCGACGCCGGTGCCGGTGTTGCTGAAGGTGGCATGGACGTCGGCACCGAAGGCGGCAATGGACCGGAAAGAGTGCCCACCCACCAGCGGGGACATGAGCTGGATGGGGCCCCACACGCCGCCGACGCGTCCCCGGTAGCGCATGCGCAGCTTGTGATCGCAGCAGAAGCCCTCCCAGAGCACGTGCAGGTTGCCGTTGGCGTCATACACGCCGCGGGGGCTTCGGTCGATGTCGTCGACCATGTCGGAGAGGTTGAACAGGCCCGACCACGTCGCCCCCCCGTCCTGGGAGTACTTCACATATATTTCGAACCAGGGGTGTTCCTCGCAGGGATCGGGGCAGCTCAACGCCCGGGCCCACAGTGCCGTGATCTCGCCGGACGGACCGTTCATCGCGAAGCGCAGGCCGCCGCCGGGTTCGTTGAACGGCGTGCCCCGGCCGGCGGGCCACGCGCCGCCGGCCGGTTTGGTCTTGTAGAACATGGCGTCGTCCACGTCGATGGCGATCCACAGCGTGGTGCCCCGGGCGGCCAGATCCGTGCAGTTGGGCCAGTTGCTGTCCTGGTTGTTGCCGTAAACCAGCTCCGCGGCCTGCCATGCCCCGCCCAGGGGCTTGTAGCGGCCGTAGATGCCGTTGCGGACCGGCATCCCCGAATCGAACAGGTGGCCGTAGACGAAGTAGATGCCGCCGGAGGCGTCGACCGCGGCACCCGAGATGAAGCCGTCGTTGGGGTTGATGGAGATCTGCTGGGGGCTGCTCCAGGATCCGCCGCTGACCGGCTTGGATCGCCAGTACAGCGTGTTCTTGCCGTAGAACACGTGCAGCTGGTTGTCGGGGGTGATCAGGATGATCGGGGCGCTGCCTTTTCCGCCCATGGTGCCCAGGAGGTACGGGGTCGACCAGCTGCCCGAGGCGTTGGTGACGTAGTAATTGTGCCCCTCGGAGTCCAGGAAGCGCTGGTAGATGATGTGGACCTTGCCGTCGGCGTCGATGGCCATCGAGGAATCGACCGCGTAGCGCCCGGTGGCGTTGCTGAGGTTGATCAGCGGGTTCCAGGTTCCGCACTGCCCGAAAGCCGCGGCGGCCGGCAACACGGTGGCCGACACCCAGACGGCCAGCGGCAGGCATGCCGTGGGCGCGGGTCCCAGGCGTCGGATCACAGACTTCCCCTCACACTCCCGGATCCGGGCGTTCATGCCATCCTCCTTGCTGTCGTTTCCCCTGTCGATGGGTCATGGGCAACCTGGTCATCCGGACGCGCGGAGCCTCCGGTCGCAGCGAGTGCCCTCCCCAAAGATACCCTCCCGGGCATGATAGATCAAGAAAAAACGCTTTAGCGCAACAGGATTGTGACGTTTGTCCCCGGGGAGACCGCGCCGCCCCCCGGGGCTTCAGGTTTCCAGCAGTCCGTCCCGGGCGGCCTGCAGGATGGCCGATAACCCCGGATGGGTGGCCTGCCGGCCGGGCGAGACCGCGTAGAACTCCTCCTGGAGGCCGGGCAGGCGGCCCACGGCCCTGACGCCGTACCGGCGTTCCACGAGGGGTTCGACCGCCGATGGCAGGGCGAAGAGCCCCAGCCCGTTCTGCCCGAAAACCTTCAGCAACGCTGAATCCGCGAACTCGCCTACGGCGATCGGCCGCACCCCGGCGGACTCGAACCAGTACTCCAGGGCCCGCCGCAACATGGTGTCCGCGCCGGGCAGGAGAAAGGGGGCGCCGTGGAGCGAGCCCGGGAAACCCCTCCGGTACCGCCCGGCGGCCGCGGGAACCGCGAAGATGCTCACCGCGCAGCGGCCCAGCAGGTGGCTGTGCGCCCGGACGCCCGTGGCCGGGGACACCGGCGCGTCCGTGAGCACCACGTCCAGATCGTGCCGAGCCAGCCGGGCCAGCAGGTCCGCCGGATCGGATTCCAGGCACGACAGGTACAGCGGCTCCGGCAGCCGCAGGGCCGGGGCCAGCAGCCGGTGCACGAGCAGCTTGGGCATGGCGTCCGAAACGCCGACGACGAAACGGACCGGCCGGCCGGTCGCCCGCCCCTGGAGTTCATCCACGAGGTCGCGCCCGAGCGTGAAGATCTCGTCGGCGTAGCGGAAGACCGTGCGGCCGGCCTCGGTCAGCACGAGTCCTCGCCCGCGCCGCTGCAGCAGGCGGTGCCCCAGGGCTTGTTCCAGCGCCCGGATCTGCCCGGACACCGTCGGCTGAGCCAGGTGGAGGCGCCGGCAGGCGGCGGTCACGCTGCCCTCGCGGGCCACGGTCCAGAAGTACAGCAGGTGGTGATAGTTGAGCCAGGCCACGCCTCCAGCATATATCGGTTTTTTCGATGTTTCAATCCGATATTTCCTATTAACCGATGGACGACCCGGAACGTATGATCTCATGAGCTGTTGAAGCCGTGCCCTCAGGGCAGAAAGGAGAGCGGCCATGCGCGTCAGCATCCGGACACGCAGGGGAAAACTGGATCCCACCGCACGGGAGTGGCTGAGCCGCCGGATCGAGTTCGCCCTCGGCCGGTTCGGGGCCCGGATCTCCCGGGTGGCGGTGCAGCTGGAGGACGTCAACGGCCCGCGCGGGGGGCTGGACCACCGGTGTCTGGTCGAGGTGCACCTGATCCCGGCCGGGCGCCTGCTGACCGAGGTGGTGGACGAGGATCTGGAGCCGGCGGCCTCGGCGGCGCTGGACCGCATGGCCCGGCGGGTGAAAGAGGAGTTCGACCGCCGTCGCGACCTGCGGCGCGGGCCCGACGCGGGGCTGGGGGCCAGGAGCGTGCTGGCCAGGAGGCCTGGGCGTTCGAGGCATGCCCGCACGGGCGACTGACCGCGGGACGGCGATGCCGGCGCGGCACGTGGAGCCGGTCCGGTCCGGCCCCGGCGAGATCCCGGGGCGTCCGGGCGGATCCATCATGAAAATCTGGAGGCTGCGATCGTGAGATGGTCCTATCGCATCGCCCGCTTTCGGGGGATCGACCTCAAGGTGCACGTCACCTTCGTGCTCATCCTGCTGCTGGCGGCGGCGCACTGGAGCGGCCAGGGGCCGGCGGGCATGGCCTTCGGCGTTCTGCTGATGCTGTTGCTGTTCGCCTGCGTCTCCCTGCACGAGTTCGGCCACGCCCTGGCCGCCCAGCGCTACGGCATCGGGGTGCGGGAGATCGTACTGCTGCCCATCGGCGGCGTCGCCCTCCTGAGCCGGAACCCCTCCAAAGCGGTGCAGGAGCTGGTGATCGCCGCGGCCGGGCCGGCGGTGAACGTGGTCATCGCCGCCGTGCTGATCGTGCTGCTGGGCTTCGGAATCCGCGCCGGCGAACTGGACCCGCGGATGCTGCTGACCGCCCGGGGCGAGCCCTCGGCGGCCGCGGCGATGGTGTGGCTGCTGAAGGCCAACGTCGCTCTGGTGCTGTTCAACATGATTCCGGCCTTCCCGCTGGACGGCGGGCGGATTCTCCGCGGCCTGCTGGGGCTGGTGATGGACTTCGGCCGCGCGACCCGCATCGCCGCCCTGAGCGGTCAGACCATCGCCGCGGCGATGGGCGTGCTCGGGCTGATGTCCGGCAACCTGGTCCTGACGGTGATCGCGGTGTTCGTCTTCTTCGGCGCCGGAGCGACCTATGCCGAGGAACAGGCCCGGACCCTGCTGACCAGCCTGCGGGTCGGCGACGCCTACAACAAGCATGCCCTGAGCCTGCAGGAAAGCGATCGTCTCAGCCGGGTGGTCGACTACCTGCTGACCAGCTATCAGCCCGATTTCGCGGTTCTGCGGGGCCGGCGGCTGGTCGGCGTGGTCTCGCGCGAGCATGTGCTGGACGCCATGGCCCGGGCCTCAGGGGATCCGCCCGTCTCGGAAATCATGGTTCATGACATCCCGCAGATCTCACACCTGCTGCCACTGGACGAGGTCCGCAGCCGCATGGCCGAGGCCGGCACGCGGGTTGCGGCGGTGTACGACGCCCACGGTTATCTCGGGCTCATCGGCGCCGAGGATATTGCCGAGGCCTACATGATCCTGGCCTACATGCAACGAAGCAGCGTACGTCCGCCGGCGTCGGAGTTCCCGGACCGGGTTGCGGCGCCGGCCTGAACCGCCGAAGTCCGCCCGGTCGCCGGGCCGGCGCCGGGCGACTCCCGGGAATGCCGGCAGGGCCGGACCCGGCCAGCCGGCTGATGGGCAAGGCCGGCTGATGGACATGCCGGAACCGGATGCCGCGGGGAGGAAACGCCGCGGGGAGGACAACGCCGAAGGGAGGACAACCCACATGAACTGCCCGAAGTGTCGCGTGAATCTGGTGATCGCTGATCGGCAGGGCATCGAGATCGACTTCTGCCCCCAATGCCGCGGTGTCTGGCTGGATCGAGGGGAACTGGATAAGATCATCGAGCGGGCCAACCACTACGAGGCCCGGCACGGCCAGTCGGGCCGCGGCGACGACGACGAGGTCCGGCACCTCGATGACCGCCGGGGCCGGTCGTGGTGGACCGAACTGTTCGACTGACGCCGGTCGGACGGGCGCGGCCGGATCATCGGGCGCCTTGCCGTCTGAGCCTGCCGGTGCAGCGACAACGCTCCGGCAGGGCGGGAGCCAGAACCTGGACGCGATCACCCTTCTGCTTCTGCCCGTCGGCTTCGCGCTGCTGGTTGCCGGGGCCGAACTGCTGGTCCGCGGGGCCGCCCGCCTGGCCGCCCTGGCCGGCCTGTCGCCGCTGCTGATCGGACTGACCGTGGTGGCCTGCGGCACCAGCACCCCGGAGCTGGCCGTCAACCTGCGCGCCGCCTGGCGCGGGCAGCCCGACCTGGCCCTGGGCAATGCCGTCGGATCGAACATCTTCAACGTGCTGGCCATCCTGGGGTTTTCGGCGATCGTGGCCCCGCTGACGATCGTCTCCCAGGTCATCCGCCGCGATCTGCCGGTGATGATCGGCTCGGCCCTGGTCGTGGCGGTACTCGGCGGGGACGGCCGGATCGACCGCGCCGACGGTATGATCCTGGTCGCGGCCATGGTGGTTTACACGGTGGCTTCGGTTGTGCTGGCCCGGCGGGAAGGTCGGGATCAGGCCGCGGGCAACCCCATTCACCGGCCTCCGTGGCCGGAGTCCGCCCGGCTGGTCGGCTGGCAACTCCTGCTGATTGCTGCCGGGCTGGGAATGCTGGTGGTGGGGACCGGCTGGGTGGTTCACGGTGCGGCGGCGCTGGCCCGTGCGGTGGGCGTCGGCGAGCTGATCATCGGCCTGACCATCGTGGCCGCGGGCACCAGCCTGCCGGAGCTGGTGACCTCGGTGGTCTCCACGATCCGCGGTCAGCGTGAGATCGCCGTCGGCAACGTCGTGGGGTCCAACATCTTCAACGTTCTGGGGATCCTGGGCGTCTCCGGTCTGATCTGCAGCATCGAGGTCGCCGAGGCCGCCCTGTGGTTCGACATTCCGGTGATGATCGGCGTCTCGCTGCTGTGTCTGCCGCTGTTCATGACCGGCGGCATCCTGTCGCGATGGGAGGGCCTGCTGTTCCTGGGGTACTATGCCGCCTACACCGTCTATCTGGTGCTGGACGGCCTGGACCACGCGGCGTTTCCGGCCTACCGCACCGCCATGCTGCTGTTCGTGGTGCCGGCCACGGTCCTGGCTACGTCCGTAACCTTCGGCCAGTGGATCAGGTCGCGTCCGAAGGCCGGCGGGCAGCCCGGGGAAACGCGGCCGGCGGCGCGGTAGGCTGGAAGCCCGCCGACCCGGGCAGCGGCCGAGCGGCGGTCAGCCGGCCGGGGCCCGGGCG
>CAZSYS010000106.1:0-12436 GCA_964611365.1 uncultured Planctomycetales bacterium | reverse complement strand
CGGGGGGGGCCACGGCTCCGGCCGCGACGCGGTCCGCGCTGCTGGCCGTGGAAACCGAGGACGTGCGGCGCTTCCTGGGCTTCCTGCGCGACCGCGAGTACTCCAAGAGCACCACCGCCCGCAAGCTGGCCACGCTGCGCAGCTTCTACAAGTTCTGCCTGAAGCGCGGGCACGCCAAGGTCAACCCGCTGGTGACCATCCGCACGCCCCGGCAGGAGAAGCGCCTGCCGAAGTACCTGGAAGAGGCCGAGGTCCGCAAGCTGCTGGAGACCCCCGACGTCTCCACCCTGCTGGGGGCCCGGGACCGGGCGATGCTGGAGACCATGTATTCCACCGGCGTGCGGGTCAGCGAGCTGGTGGACCTGAACATCGCCGACGTGGACTTCGTGGGCGAGGCCCTGCACATCCGCGGCAAGGGCAAGAAGGAGCGGGTCACGCCGATCTCGCCGACCGCCCTGGCCTGGATCCGGCGCTACACCGACATGCGCCGCGCCGACCCGCGCAGCGCATCCTTCAACCAGGAGGCGGTGTTCGTCAACAAGCACGGTCAGCGGCTCAGCACCCGCAGCGTCCGCCGCAAGCTGGACAAGTACCTGGCCATCTGCGGTCTGGACCCGACGATCAGCCCGCACACGCTGCGGCACAGCTTCGCCACCCACCTGCTGGCCCGCGGAGCCGATCTGCGCAGCGTGCAGGAGCTGCTGGGGCACCAGTCGCTGTCCACCACCCAGATCTACACCCACGTGACCGCCGAGCGGATGAAAAAGGCCTACGACCAGGCCCACCCCAGATCCTGACCGCCCGCGGCCGCAGCCGCGGAGGTGCAGGCGTAACCGCCGGGGCGCCGGCCTTTCAGGCCGAGGCCCCGCTGTATCGCCGCAGGCCGAACCGCCAGAACCACGAGGCTCCGACCAGGGCCAGGGCCGCGAAGCCCGCGGCCGCCGCGACGTTGAACGGCTCGACCCTGCCGAGCAGCGAGCCGGCGGGAAACGTCGTCAGGAAGGCCAGCGGGACCACGTAGGTCAGCGTCCAGCGCACCGCCGGCGGGTAGATCTCCACCGGGTAGCGCCCGGCCTCAAAGACGTTCCAGAAGACCATCTCCATGTTGGTCACCCGGGTGAACCAGAAGGCCCCGGTGGCCAGCACCAGCCAGAACGAATAGATGATCGTCACGCCGCAGGCCAGCATGACCAGAAACAGCGTCAGCCGGCCGGCGGTGACCTCGGCCGACAGCCGGGCGCAGGCCGCGGCCGTCAGGGCCGCCCCCAGCACGATGTCCGCCAGCCGCCAGACCACCATCCCGCGGAAGCTGACGTAGAACTGGGCGTTCAGCGGCCTGATCAGCACGTAGTCCAGCGTCCCCTGGCGCACGTCGTCCATGACCCGCCGCATGTTCGGGGAGATGAACAGCCCGATGATCCCGTACATCCCGCGGAACACGCCCAGCAGGGCGAGCATGTGCCAGGCGTTCCAGCCGCCCAGCGAGCCGGTGTTGGAGAAGATCGTCCACAGGCCCACGAGTTCGGCGGCGAAGTTCAGCAGCGTCACCACCACGTGGGCGGCGAAGTCCGCCCGGTAGGCCGCGTCGTTCTGGACGCTGACCTTCGCGAACAGTCCGATCAGCCGCAGGTAGCGCATCAGGCCCCCACCGCCGAGTAGCGCCGCACGCCCAGCCGCCAGGTCACCCGGAACACCACCAGCCCCAGGGCGATCCAGGCCAGCTGGTTGATCAGCCCCTGGGTGACGGCCGCGGGGCTGAGCCGCCCCATGAGCGTCTCGCAGGGGAACCAGGTCACCCACTTGAACGGCAGCGCCGCGGCGATCCTCCGCAGGGCGGCGGGCATCAGGGCCAGCGGGGCCAGGCGGCCGCCGAAGAACAGCCCGGCGCCGAACCAGCCCTGCCCGACGGCGTCCATCCGCGTCACCCAGAACGAAAGCATCGCCACGTTGTAGCACCATACGTAGTTGACCACCGCGGCCAGGAGCACCGCCGGCAGACCGGCGGCCAGGTCTCCGGCCCGGGTGCCGAACGCCGGCCGGGTCAGCAGCACGATGACCGACCAGATCGGCACCAGGATGGCCAGGGTCACAAGCTTGTAGGCCAGGTTGTCCGCCAGGCTCTGCCAGACCGGCAGAAGCGGGCGCAGCAGGCGCGGCGAGAGCTGCCCGGTCTGCACGAAGTAGCCCATCTCGTAGACGTCCCACGCGGTGGTGGCATGCCCGACGACCATGGTCAGCCAGAAGTAGGCCGCGAAGTCGCGGGGAGCGAACCCCCGGATCGTCTGCCCGTCCGGCGAGCCGGCCACCGCCGCAGCCCACATCGCCATGGCCACCGACGGGTAGACCACGCCCCAGATCGCCCACAGGGCGATCTCGCCGCGGTACTGGAACATCGTGGCCAGCGACATCTTCAGAAAGGCCGGAAAAGCCGACCGCAGCAGGATCATCCCGGGGCCTCCCGCCCGTCGAGCACCTGGGCGATGATCTCCTCGACCGGCGGGTCGGTCACGGTGAGGTCCAGCACCGGCAGGTCGGCCAGCAGACGGCCGGTGACCTCCGCGACCCGGTCCTTGGGGACCCGCAGCGTCACCTTCCGGGGCTCGCGGGCCAGCACCGCGCCCAGCCGCTCGAAGGCGTAGCGGCCGGGATCGCCGGCCAGGTCGATGGCCACGACCTTGAACGGCGCCAGCCGCCCGGCCAGGTCGCCCAGGGCCCCGTCGAAGAGGATGCGGCCGCGATCGATCACGATGATCCGGCGGCACAGGGCGGTGACGTCGGCCATGTAGTGCGAGGTGAGCATGACCGTGGCGCCGTCGCGGCGGTTGTAGTCGGCCACGAAGCGGCGGATCCGGGCCTGCATGGTGATGTCCAGCCCCAGCGTCGGCTCGTCGAGGAACAGGAGCGCCGGCCGGTGCAGCAGGGCCACGCAGATCTCGCAGCGAATCCGCTCGCCCAGCGACAGCGTGCGGACCTGCTTGCGGAGGCAGTCGCCGATCTCCAGCAGCTCGACCAGCTCGTCCAGCGTCCGGCGCCCCGCGGCCCGTTCGATGCCGTAGACCGCCAGGTGCACCAGGAACGAATCGATGGCCGGCAGGTCCCAGTTGAGCTGGCTGCGCTGCCCCATGACCATGGTGATGCGCCGCAGGAACGCCGACTCGCGCCGCCAGGGCTCGTGCCCCAGCACCGTCGCCCGGCCGGAGGTGGGGTGCAGCAGGCCGGTGAGCATCTTGAGCGTGGTGGTCTTGCCGGCGCCGTTGGGCCCCAGAAAACCGACGATTTCACCCTCCTCGATGGCGAAATCGATGCCCGCCACCGCCTCCACGGTGCGGTAGCGGCGGCGCAGCAGGCCGACCAGGGCGGCCGCCAGCCCGCCCTCGCGCTCGGGAACCCGGAAGGTCTTGGTGAGGCCTCGGGCCTCGATCTGGGCCATCGACCGGCATTGTAGAGTCGCGGCGCTTCCGCGGGGAGCCGCCAGGCGGCGACGACGCACGCGGGGGCATGCCGCAGGACACCGGCTCCCGCGTCCAGGGGCTTGACGCGGCCGGCGGTGCTTTCTATGGTACCTCACCCATGAATCTGGTGACCGGCGCAACGGGTCTTCTGGGCAGCCACGTCGTCGAACAACTCCGCCTGCGGAACCGTCCGGTCCGGGCGCTCGTCCGGCCCGGCGCGGACACCCGCTGGCTGGAAGCCCAGGGCGTCGAGATCGTCCGCGGAGACCTGGACGATCAGGCCTCCCTGGACCGGGCCTGCGCGGGCGTCGAGGTCGTCTACCACTGTGCCGCCCGGGTCGGGGACTGGGGTCCGTGGGAGGAGTTCCAGCGCATCACCATCGACGGCACCCGGCGGCTGGCCGAGGCCGCGGCCGCCGCGGGCGTCGGCCGGTTCCTGCACATCAGCTCGATCAGCGCCTACGGGCACCCCGACGGAGAGGGCCTGGTGCTGGACGAAAGCGCCCCGCTGGGCGTCAACCTGCACAGGTGGAGCTACTACAGCCGGGCCAAGGTGGCCGCCGAGAATGAGCTGTGGGCCATGCACCGCGCCGGGCGGATCCGCCTGACCGTCATCCGCCCCAGCTGGCTGTACGGCCCGCGCGACCGGGCGACCATCTTCCGGCTGGCCCGCATGCTCCGCCAGGGCAAGACCAAGATCCTGGGCGACGGGATGAACCGCCTGAACGTGGTTTACGCGGGCAATGTGGCCGAGGCCGCGATTCTGGCCGCCGACCGCCCCGAGGCCGCCGGGCAGGCCTACAACTGCTGCAACGACGGCCAGATGCGTCAGAAGGACTGGATGAATCTGCTGGCCGCCGAACTCGGCGCCCCGCCGGTGACCCGGCACATCCCCTACAGGCTGGCCTACAACGTGGCCTTCCTGCTGGAAATCGTCGGCCACCTTCTGCGGCTCAAGAAGCCGCCGCTGGTCACCCGCTACGCCGTCTGGCTGATGGGGCGCAGGTGCTACTTCAGTGCCGAGAAGGCCCGCCGCGAACTGGGCTGGAAATCCACCGTCTCGTATGAAGAGGGCGTCCGGAGAACCATCGCCTGGCTTCGCGAGCAGGAGGCCGCCGGGATCCGCTGAACGCAACCCGCCCGGAGGGGCGCAAGAAAAAAGCCTCGCTGCCGCGGCTGAGCGCGGCTCGGCGTGGCCTCTCTGCGCCGGATCGCGACGGACCTACTGGACCAGGGCCCGCCCCTTGTTGGTCAGCGCGGCCGCGACGATGAACTGGTCGCGCTGGTCGAAGAGCTTGCCTGACCAGACCAGGCCCTCCCGCCGCAGGGCTTCGAGCCAGTCACCGATCCGGGCGAAGGCCTCCTCCGCCGACCAGGTGGAGCTCTCCGCCACTTCGCGGGCCAGCTCAAACTCCGTCAGCGGCCCGTTGCGCAGGCGTCTGAGGATCACCAGCTCATGCTGCCGCAGCGTCTCGAATGCTTGCAGAACCATGACTGCTCTTCCTCCCGCTCCGTCATGCGGCCGGGACGCATGCCGCGTTCGACCGCTCAAGTATAGACGCGTCCTGTCGGTCAAGTCCAGATCCGCCCTGCCGCCGGGAGCGGTCGGATTCAACTTCTTTTTCGGCCCGTTTCGCCGGCCGACGGAGCGTCATTTCCCACGTCAAGATAGGCAAGATTGAAAGCATGCTCCATCCCCGGATTCGGGGGATCCGCCGGGGTGCTTTCCGGCGTTCCTGAGCGGCCTGAGCGATTTCGAACAGCATGGCACAGGCCTTCACGCAGAGCACGCCGGCTCCGGTCTTGAAAAGCCGCCGGCTGGAGCAACGCACGCACCTGCGCCGACGGCCAGACCGGTCCGGCCCGGGCGAACGTGTGATCCTACCGGGGCAGTCATCGAGCCTCCGGTCCGCAGGCTTCATCGCTCCGGTAGGGAGAATACCGCCCTGCCACGAAATGGGACGTTCCCCCGCCGGATCGCGCGTCGTCGATCGCACCCTGGGGTGTCAACGCATCCCGGCCGGTCGTGCCCGGTCGTTATTTACCTGGGCGAGGCCCCACCGGGTGAATTCCGGAAGCTGCATCGACGACGTGCCGGCCGACGTGCCGGCCCCCGAGCTCAGGCAGCTGCCCCGCGTGCCCTCGTACACCCGCTTCTACATGCCCGACCTCGTCGAGCAGATCGCCCGCCGCTACCACCGCGACATCGAACGCTTCGGCCACCGCTTTGACGCGCTTGACTCCTGCCGCCGCCGGACGGGAAACCGGCGGGAATGTCGGCGGCCTGAACCCCCGGGGCTGAAAGTTGCGGAACGTCGTGCCCCACCGCGCACTCAAGCCTGTGCGCCGGCCGCGGAGGACAGGGCTTCGCCCAGGAAACCCAGGAAACGTCCGGCCAGGGCCTGATAGCTGAAAAGCTCCACGGCCGCCTGCCGCATGCGTTCTGCGATGGCCCGCCGCTGGTCGGGGTGGGCAAGAAAGAACTCCGCCCGCTCGGCGAAGGCCGCCGGACCGTCGAACGAGATCGCCGGAAGATCGGGAAAAGCCAGGCCGGCCCGTTCGTAGCGGGGATCGGCGCCCAGGCGACTGTCGTTCTCCAGCAGGAACTCCTCGGTGACCTGGATCTCGGTCCGCGGCGGCTGCCCCAGGCGGCGCAGGCGCTCCTGCCGCTCGGCGACGTACTCGGGCGGTGCCTCGTCCAGCCGCAGCCGGACCGGCGCGGTGATGCCCCGTTCGCGAAGGAATCGCCGCATCGCCTCGGTGCCGGGGGACAGGTAGTCCCGGGGGTTGTAGCGGACCAGCACGAAGCCGCCGGCGCAGACCGTTTCCAGCACCCGCTGGTGCAGGGCGGCGATGGCCCCGGTGTGCAGACTGATGGCGGCAGCGCGGGCGATGGCCGCCAGGTGGGCTCCGTGCTCGGCCACCCCCATGGCGTAGCGGCCGAAGCGGGGGTGGCTTTCCCATCCCCGCCCGTAGAGGTGGAAGCGCCGCCCCGCGGCGTCCGCCCAGTCGGCCACCCAGCGCAGCGTGACGTGTCGCAGCACCCGGTCCACCAGGGGGCGGACGACCAGGGAGAGCACCTCCTGCCGCAGGCGGGGTTCCGGCGGCAGGTCCCATTCCTTCCAGGCCTCGTCGAGCACCGGCTCGACCGGGTGCCCGGCGTTGAAGCGGTCGTCCGACGCCAGGGGCACCAGGCGATCGAACAGCCCCTGAAGCATCCGCCGCACCCGCTCGTTGCGCGGCACCTGGCAGAGACGCTCGAAAAGAGCCTCCGGCGGCTCGGAGTGGTGGCTGACGTAGGCCACGTCGCAGGCCGGCGCGGCGTCAGGCTGCGGGCCGGCGGCGAACTTTGCCGGATCGACCGCCATCCGGCAGGGCAGAAACCGCTGGAGCGGGTAGCCGCTCTTGAGCACCGCGGTCGTGCGGCCAAAGCCCATGGTGAAGTCCAGCGGGCCCAGCCGGCTCCCCACCTCCGGCTCGAAGAGCGCCGGCATATCGTCCTGGATCCAGCAGAGGTACGGCACCTGGTCCACGAACCAGGAGGCGTACTCGTGGCGGTGATGGTCGATGACCAGCAGCAGGTCCGGCCGGAAGTCGAGCATGGCCTGCAGCGGCATGATGTCCTGGATGGGGCAGTGGTCGTCGGTCTCGATCAGCAGGCGGGTCCGCACCCCCAGCGACTCCATGGCCGCCGCCAGGTCGCGCATGGAGTGCTGCAGGAACGTCGTGAAACGGCTGGTCACGCACAGCACCCGCAGCGGGTCCGACGGACCGGCCTCCCGGAAGCGCCGGGCCCACCAGGCCGCGTCGCGGCCCCGGTAGATCTGCTCGACGCGGCGGCGTGTCTCGGCGTAGAGGGCCTGCCGGGCCCTGGCCACCTGCTCCAGCATCGCTTCGGCCGCACCCGGGGCGACGCCCTCCCACAGCGGCAGCCGGCCGACGGCGTGCGGCGCGGACACCTGCGGACGGGCCAGCATCCAGTCGCGCCAGCGTTCCCAGGCTCCGCGTCCGGCGAAGACCCGAACGCGTTCGTCGGCCAGCGGGGCGGTCCAGTCGTGCAGGTGCAGCACCACCGCCAGGGCCCGGGGATCGGGCTCCACGATGAAGATCATCGGGCTGTAGGACAGGTAGGTGCCGCGCGTGGCCGCCCAGATCCGGGGCAACAGCCAGCCGGTGCCCACCCCCTCGAACAGGAAGGGCTTGGGCAGCCGTCCGCGCCAGGGCGGGGGATCGGGCACCGCTTCCAGCGTGCCCTGGTAGTCCAGCGGGGGGGTCAGCCAGACGCGCAGCCCGTCCGGGCGGGGCCCGCGGACCAGCAGGTTGCCGTCGGAGGTCCGGTGCACGACGCAGCCGGCGGCCTCCGCCCGGCCCTGCTCGGCCTGGCCGGCCAGGTCGCAGCCCTCCGGCCCGGCGTCGCGCAGGACGGCGAGGTTGCGCTGAAAGGTTGCGTCCATCGCCGCCCAGTCCAGACGGTCGGTGGCGGCCCGGGCGAGCTGGCGGGCGGCCGAGGCCAGCTCGGCGTGGTTCGGGCTCTGAGGCGGACAGGCCGCGGCCACCTCGGCGGCCACGCTGTAGAGACCTTTGCCGATCAGGGCGTTGACCGCCGTCGCGCGGACCTGGTCGTCGTCCGGCACGCACGAGAGGTAGACGTCGGCCGGGCCGATCAGCGCCCAGGCATCTCCCCGGCCGGCGTATTCGAGGATCTGCCTGCGCAGCTGATGAATGGACACGGGCGTTTCGGACATCGGGATACCCCGGACGCCGGAACCAGCGGACAAGGCCAGGGCCGCAGAACCAGTGGTCGACCCGCCGGCCGCGTCAGTCCATGTGGTGGCGAAAGGCGACCAGCATCAGCAGGATCAGCAGCGTGATCGCGACGCCGGGCAGTACATAGCCGGCACCGATCAGCAGCCCGATGGCCGCAACCATCCAGATGCTGGCGGCGGTCGTCAGGCCCATCACGGTCTGCCGTCCGTGAAGGATCGCCCCGGCACCCAGGAAACCGACGCCGGTGACCACCTGGGCGGCGATCCGACCGGGGTCGCCGCCTGCGTCGCGGGCCAGCAGCACGGAGGTCAGGGTGAACACGGTGCTGCCCACCGCGATCAGGGACACGGTGCGCAGGCCGGCGGGCTTGTGCCGCCAGCGGCGCTCGAGTCCCACGAGCACGCCGCAGAGCATGGAGGCCCCGATCGCCGCCGCCCCGGCCAGCGGGGTGGACCAGACCTGGTGCAGATTGCCGAAATAACAGGCAATGTCGGCCATGACCGGTTCTGCGGACCCGGTGCCGCCGGTGTACGTGTTCAGCGTGCCGGGTCTGACTCCCTTTCGCGGACGGCGGCTTTTCGCCCGCCACGGCGGCGGCCGTCGCCCGCCGGGGGCGGTCCTGCGATGCAGGCGAGCCCGCGAAAATGTGCCTGATCTCTCTTCACCACGCCGGACACGTACCCGCCGGCGGCCGGGCGCCGCGGAAGTTACCGCGCCGATGGCGGCCCGGCAACCCCGTTTGACAGGCCCGCCCCGCCCGCGTAGGCTTGCCGCTCCTGACGAACGGGAACCCGCCTCACCGGCGGGGCCCGGCGGCCGTGCCGCGGAGGAGCGCAGCGTGGCGCGTCGCGCGCCCGGCCGGGCGTGATCAACCTGCAGCCTGACGCGGTCCTGCAGACGCCACCGCCGCCGTTAACACCTTAAAGGGCTTGCAAGCCCAGGAGAGGCACAGACACCATGGCGACCAAGTACGTCTACACATTCGTCCAGGGCAAGGCCGAGGGGCGGGCCGACCAGAAGGAACTCCTCGGGGGCAAGGGCGCCAACCTGGCCGAGATGGCCCGGCTCGGGCTCCCGGTGCCCGCCGGCTTCACCATCAGCACCGAGGTCTGCACCGAGTACTACAAGCGCGGCAAGAAGCTGCCTCCCGAGCTCACCCGGCAGGTCCAGGCGGCCATGGCCCGGGTCGAGAAGGCCATGGGCAAGAAGTTCGGCGACCCGAAGAACCCGCTCCTGCTGTCCTGCCGCTCGGGTGCGCGTACCTCGATGCCGGGTATGATGGAGACGGTTCTGAACATCGGCCTGACCAGCCGGACGATTCCGGCGCTGATCGCCAAGACCGGCAATCCGCGCTTCGTCTGGGACTCCTACCGGCGGCTGATCCAGATGTACGCCGACGTGGTCATGGAGAAGGCCCAAGGCATCGAGCCGGCCGAGGACATGGGTGTGCGGCGCCAGCTCGAGCGGGCCCTGGAACAGTATAAGCACCAGCGCGGCTGCACGCTGGACACCGACCTGACCGCCGAGGACCTCCAGGCGGTGGTCGAGGAGTACAAGACCATCGTCCAGCGCGTGCTGGGCAAGCCCTTCCCCGACGACCACAACGACCAGCTGTGGGGCGGCATCCGGGCGGTGTTCCAGTCGTGGAACGGCAAGCGGGCGATCTCCTACCGCCGCATCGAGGGCATTCCCGACGACTGGGGCACGGCCGTGAACGTGCAGGCGATGGTCTTCGGCAACATGGGCCCGACCAGCGCCACCGGCGTGGCCTTCACCCGCAACCCGGCGACCGGCGAGAACAGATTCTACGGCGAGTGGCTGATCAACGCCCAGGGCGAGGACGTCGTGGCCGGCATCCGCACGCCCAGCCCGCTGAACGAGGCCACCCGTCCCGAGGGCAACCGCGAGCCCAGCCTCGAGCAGGCCATGCCCAAGGCCTACAAGCAGCTGGCCGCGATCCGCGACAAGCTCGAGAAGCACTTCCGGGAGATGCAGGATATCGAGTTCACCATCGAGGAGACCCGGGTCTACATGCTTCAGACCCGCACCGGCAAGCGGACCGGCCGGGCGGCGGTGCGGATCGCCGTCGAGATGGCCGAGTCCCGGATGATCACCCCCGAGCAGGCGGTCATGCGGGTCGGCGCCGCCCAGCTGGACGAGCTGCTTCACCCGGTGCTGGACCCCAACGCCGAGGCCAAGGCCCGGAAACTCTGCAGCGGCCTGCCCGCCTGCCCGGGCGGGGCCACCGGGCAGATCGTCTTCACCGCCGCCGACCCCGTGGCCTGGGCGGGCCAGGGTAAACAGGTCGTGCTGGTCCGCGAGGAGACCAACCCCGAGGACGTCGAGGGCATGCGTGCCGCCGTCGGCATCCTGACCGCCCGCGGCGGCATGACCAGCCACGCCGCCCTGGTCGCCCGCGGCTGGGGCAAGTGCTGCGTGGTCGGGGCCGGCGACATGCACGTCGATCCGGCCGCACGCGAGGTCCGCGTCGGCGGCGAGACGCTGCGCGAGGGCGACTGGATCAGCCTCAACGGCACGAAAGGCAACGTCTATCGCGGCCAGCTGAACATGGTCAGCGGCGCCGAGGACCGCTACTTCGCGCGGTTCATGACCATGTGCGACAAGCTCCGCCGGCTGGGCGTGCGGGCCAACGCCGACACCCCCGAGGACGCCGCCCGGGCCCGGGCCTTCGGCGCCGAGGGCATCGGCCTGTTCCGCACCGAGCATATGTTCTACGGCGCCGGGGCCGAGGAGCCGCTCTTCAAGCTTCGCAAGATGATCCACAGCAGGTCGACCGAAGAGCGCCGCAGGGCCCTGGACGAGCTCTTCCCGCACGTCAAGAACGACATCAAGGCCACCCTGGCGGCCATGAGCGGCCTGCCGGTCACCATCCGGCTGCTGGATCCCCCGCTGCACGAGTTCGTGCCGCAGAACGAGGAGGAGCGCGCCCGCCTGGCCTCCAGCCTGGGCATCTCCCTGGAGGAGCTCGCCAAGCGGGCCGACGCCCTGCACGAGGTCAACCCGATGATGGGACACCGCGGCGTGCGGCTGGGCGTGACCTACCCCGAGGTCAGCGAGATGCAGATCCGGGCGATCCTCGAGGCCGCCGCCGAGCTCGCCCGGGAAGGCAAGAAGGCCTTCCCCGAGATCATGATCCCGGTGACCTGCGACGTGAAGGAACTGGAGAACCAGAAGGCCCTGGTCGACAAGGTGCACGGCGAGGTGGCCGCCAAGTTCGGCGTCAAGAAGGTGCCCCACCTGTTCGGAACCATGATCGAGATTCCGCGGGCGGCCCTGCGGGCCGGCGAAATGGCCCGGGCCGCCGAGTTCTTCTCCTTCGGCACCAACGACCTGACGCAGATGACCTTCGGCTTCAGCCGCGATGATATCGGGGCGTTCGTGCCCGACTATGTCAAGCACGGCATCCTGCCGGCCGACCCGTTCCAGACGCTGGACATCGACGGCGTCGGCGAGCTCGTGCGGATGGGCATCGAACGCGGCCGGGCTCAGCGTTCCGGCCTGAAGGTCGGCATCTGCGGCGAACACGGCGGCGAGGAGGCTTCGGTCAAGTTCTGCCACCGCGTGGGCATGAACTACGTGAGCTGCTCGCCCTTCCGCGTGCCGATCGCCCGGCTGGCCCTGGCCAAGGCCGTCGTCGAGGAGAATGCCGCCGCCAAGGCCCGGCCCAAGACCGCCGCCAAGGCCGGGCCCAAAGCCAAGACCGCCAGGAAGGCCGCCGCACGCAAGCGGTAGCCCGCCGTCCCGGCCGGCTGAAAGGCCGCCCCACGGACAGGAACACCTGCTGGACGCGACGACGCCGGAACCCCAAGACGGTTTCCGGCGTCGTTCTTTTGTACAGGCCTCAACCGGCCGGCCACCGACGGACACCGGACCTCGTGGCCGAATGGGCACCGGCTGCGCAAGGGAGAGACTGCAGGACACCCATAGACCATCCGAGACTGCAGGACGGGACAGGAGACTGCAGGAAACCCGCAGACCATCCCGCCAGGCAGGCCTGGCCGGTAACCCGCCCGTGTTCCAAGGCATACCCGGGACGGATGCCCGTCTGCCAATCCCTCGCAGCAGGTGGATCCACGCCCCGGCGGGACGGATCGCCGTCGCCCCCCAACGCCGACTCTATGGGTGTCCTTCATTGGCCCCCTTATTAGCCCTTGGATCCCTGTCTGCCTGGCGCTCTTGGCGCCTTGGCGGTTGTT
>CAZSYS010000105.1:0-12531 GCA_964611365.1 uncultured Planctomycetales bacterium | reverse complement strand
CCCGCTGGCGGGGGCGGCCGCCGAAGACCATGCCCAGGGCCTCGATCTTGCGCGTGTCGATGCGGTTCTTCGGCCCGCGGTTCAGCGAGGCGATCGGACTGCCGCTGCCGCTGAGCTCCCGCGCGATCCGGGCGACCTCCTCCTCGGCCACGTAACCGTCGCAGCAGTTGTAGACCTGCCCGGCGACGCCTTCGGCCTCCAGCAGAATCTCCACCGCCCGGGCGACGTCGGCCGCGTGGACCTCCTTGCCTCCGCGGGCGCTGGCCACCGGCTCGCCGGCCTTGACCGCCCGCACGATGTCGAACCACCGGCTGGCTTCCGGCGGCCGGGCCAGCCCGTAGATGCCCGTCGGCCGCAGGGCGCAGACCGGGTCGTTCCCCCCGAAACCGAAGCTGTGGACGAACTTCTCGATGGCCGCCTTGTGAGCCCCGTAATGGCTCGTCGGCCACAGCGGGTGGGCCTCGTCCAGCGGCCGGTCCGGCAGAATCACCTCGTGCACCGCGCAGGTGGAGATGAAGACGAACCGCCCCGCGCCCGCATCGACGGCGGCCTGGATCAGCCGGAGCGTGCCGACGATGTTGCGCTGGGCGAACTCCGCCAGATCGCCCTCCGCGCCGCGGAAGCCCGCACCCGGCCGGTCCAGGGCCGCATGCACCACCGCATCCACCCCGTGAACCAGCGGCCCGCAGCCGGCCGGGTCGCCCAGCTCGAACGGCACCCACTCCAGCGGGCCGTCGACGAAGCCCCCCCGGTCGCTGCGCCCGGGGCGCCACGCGCCGCGGCAGGAATGGCCGCGGGCCAGGAGATGGTTGACGATGTACCTTCCCAGAAAGCCGGTCGCGCCGGTGACGGCCACGCGCATGCCCGGATTCCTCCACGAAGTCAGCGAACCATGAGCCGCGGCGGCCCCGCGGCTGCGCGCTGCGTTGCCCTTCTCACTGCGGCGGCCTGCCCAGCCGGTGCATGGTGATGAAGTAGCGCTGGGCCTCGATCATGTCCGACGGCCTGCAGGCAAACGAGTCGATCCCCATGCGCCGCACACCGGGAATCGCCTCCACGGCGCTGAGGTGCTCCCAGTGCCGGAAACGGATGCTCAGCGTCGCCGGCCACTCCGGACGCAGCGGCGTCAGGCCCTCCAGGCCGTCCAGCGCCGCCGCAGCCGTGTCGCGGATCTCGTCGCGCGCGTCGGCCGGCGGGCGCAGGCGGGCGCACTTGTGCCCCATGCCCGTCTTGGTGATGACGTAGTGCACGCCCGGCGGCAGCTCCTGCTCCACCTGCTCCTTGAGCAGGTCGTCGCCGGTCACCAGGGCCACCGGCACGCCGAAATGCCCGGCGAACGCCGCCGACCAGAACGCTTCGCCGATCGGCCGGCCGTCCAGGGCCAGCTCCAGAACGTTGCTCGACCAGGTGTGGGCCAGCGTGCCCCGGTCGGTGCAGGCCCGGGCGTGGTAGCCCACCAGAAAGACCGCGTCGAAGGATTCGTCCACCCCCTCGACCATGCTGCTCAGCGGACCCCATCCGCTGATCAGCTCGGCCGCCGGGTGGAGCCTGTCGGGGCGGATGTTGTTGGCCTCGTTGTGCGCGTCCTTGACCACGATCCGGGTCGCCCCGGCCCGCAGGGCGCCCTCCACCGCCGCGTTGACGTCCAGGGCCATCCACTCGCGGCCCAGCTCGTAATCCATCAGCCTCGGCTCGGCCTGTTCCCAGTGCCGGATCCCGCAGACGCCTTCCATGTCCGCCGAAATGAACACGTTCACCTGCATGCTCTCCTGGCCGGCGGCGATCCGCCCGGGCCGCCTTCCCGCCCCGCCGCCGGGCCCGCGCCGGCGGCGGTCGGACCGAGGTTATCCCGCCTCTTCCCGCGCGGCAAACACCCGATCGCCCGGCCACGCCCCGCGGCCGGCCGGGGCCTTGTGTCCGCCCGGGCCATCCCGTACACTCGAGCATTCTCCGGCGGAGGCGGCGCTTCGACCGGGCCGGTGCCCGCCGCGAACCGTCCGGCGAACCACCGAGGTCCCGACCACCCCATGCTTCGTTTCACCCTGGGTTCCCGCTCCCCGGCACAGAACAAGGCCGCCCTGGCCGGCACCTACCTGGTCGGCAGCGAGGGCGTGCCCCTGCGGGCGGAGTTCGAGCTGCGCGACGATATGCTGCTCTGCGCCAAGCGGGCCGACGGACCGGCCAGCCTGGCCACGTTCTGGCAGGCCCCGGGCTGCGGGGCCTACCTCCTGGAGACCGCCCGGCTGCTGGACCGCGACAAGGCCTACTGCCTGCCTCTGGAACTGGTCCGCGGCCGGCTCATGCGCATCGACCAGAAGCGCGAGGACTGGGGCCTGTTCGACTACGAGGGGTTCGAGCCCCTGGCCGCCGAGCTGGAGGCCGCCCGGAACCGGTTCGTCGAAGCCGTCAAGGAGGACGACCCCGCGCGTCAGGCCGCCCTGGCCGACGAGGCTCTGGCCCTGGTGCTGGAGACCGGCGACCGCATCAGCCGCTTCCATGCCGATATCTTCCTCGCACGCCGCAAGCAGGCCCGGGCCTTCTCCCGCGGCACCTTCGGCTGCACCCTCGACCTGGCCGGCACCGCCGAGCCCTACCGCAGGCTCCTGGCCGAGGCGTTCGACTTCGCCGCCCTGCCGATCCCCTGGCGGCTGGTCGAACCCAAGCAGCAGGAGCACAACTGGCGACCGTTCGACGCCTGGATCGAGTGGCTGGTCAAGAACCGCCTGCCCGTCCGGATCGGCCCGCTGGTCAGCTTCCGCGAGGCCGACCTGCCCGACTGGCTCGGCATGTACGAAACCGACTACGAGAGCGTGCGCAACCTGATCTTCGAGCACGTCCGCCGCATCGTCGAACGCTACGGCAACTACGTCCAGCAGTGGGAGGTGGTCAGCGGCGTCCACGCCGACAATACCTTCAGCTTCACCCTCGAGCAGCTGATGGAGATCACCCGGGTCTCGGTCTCGCTGGTCAAGCAGCTCGCCCCGCGCTCCCAGGCGATCATCGACCTGCTGTCGCCCTGGGGCGAGTACTACGCCCGCAACCAGCGCACCATCCCCCCGATGCTGTACGCCGAAATGATCGCCCAGAGCGGCGTCGGCTTCGACGGCCTCGGCAGCCGCTTCGTATTCGGCCCTCCGGCCGACGGCCACTTCCTGCGGGACATGTTCCAGATCTCCGAGAAGCTCGACCGGCTGGGCAACTTCGGCAAGCCGCTGCACATCACCGCCCTGCAGGTGCCCTCCGCCGCGGGCGCCGATTCCGGCGGCGGATACTGGCGGAACGCCTGGGACGAGAACACCCAGGCCCTGTGGATCCGCGAGTTCTGCGAGATCGCCCTGAGCAAGCCGTTCGTCGAAAGCATCAACTGGGTGGACCTGGCCGATCGCCCCGGGACCGGCCGGATCCCCTCCGGCGGACTGGTCCGCGAGGACATGAGCCCCAAGGCCGGCTACAGACTGCTCAAAGAGGTGCGAAACGCCCTGCTGGCCTCGGCACGCAAGCCCCCGGCGGCGTCCCGCCGGGCCTGAGATCCCGGGGCCGGCGCCCGACCGGCACCCGCAAAGCAGAGCCGAGGTGGACCCGATGCCCGGGCCCGCAAGACCATTCCGCCCGGCACCCGCCATTCCCCGCGAGGCAATCCCGATGTGGACCTGCTACTTCCTGTGCGCAGGCCTGCTGGTCTACGTCCTGAGCACCCGTTGCCTCCGGCCCCTGTTTCTCGACGAAATCATCCCCGTAGACCCCGTCGCCGTCGGCCGCGTCGAGCAGCGGATCGATCCCAACCTCGCCGGCTGGGAGGAGCTGGCCGGCCTGCCGGGCATCGGCGAAGCCATTGCCCGGCGGATCGTGGAGTACCGCGAGAAACACCGCGACCGCCCGGCAGGATCGGCGCCGGTCTTCCGGAAGCCCGAAGACCTGGCCGCGGTCAAGGGCGTCGGGCCCAGGACCGTGGCCCGCATCGAGCCTTTTCTCCGGTTCGACGCCGCAGCCCCACCGCCCGACCGGCGGCCGGATCAGCCGGAACCCTGAAAACTCCCTCAGTCGGTGAAGCCGGCCGGGAACGCACCGCACCGGTCAGGCGAACCGCCCGGCCATCGCCCGAACCATCCCTGAGCCGGCCAGCCCCGCGGGGCAGACCGTGGCGCAGGCCCGGCAGTCGCCGCAGGCCAGCCAGCGCTCCGGAGCCACCCCCAGGGACGCGAACTCCGCGGCCGCGTGGTCGGCCCAGCCGTACGTCTCGAGGTACAGGCGGATGCGCATCAGGTCGTTGACCGGCAGACCCCGCGGGCAGGCGACCCGGCACTCGCCGCACATCAGGCACGCCCCGCGCCGCCGCCGGCGGAAGTCCGCCGCGGCCTGGCGCTCGCCCGCGCTCATCGGCGACCCCAGATCCAGCCCGGCGATCATCTCCACCTGCTGGAAGCTGTTGATGCTCGTCAGCACCGAGTCCGCCCCGGCCTCCAGCAGCGACTTGACGTGCGGCTCGAACACCTCCCTGCCCTGCCCCACGGCCTCCTTGGCCCCGCTCTTCATCGAAAGCACGCCGACCCCGCAGGCCCGCAGGGCCTTGATCGCCCCGGCGAAGGCTTCGCCGCCGGCATCCGCGCGGTTTCCGCGCCGACCGGGCCGCCCGCCGCCCATGGCCATGGCGATCAGGGCCACGTCGAAGTACGCCGGGGCCTGCGCGACCACCATGTTCATCACCTCGATCGGCCGGCCGTGGCACACGAAACCGGTGTAGCGGACCTTGCCCTTGCGGCGCAGCCCGTCCTGCTGGCGGCGGATGGCGTCCAGCCGCTCGCGCGAGGGCTCGTGAAACTCGGTCAGCACCGCGTCGGCGTGGTCCGTGCCCAGCGTCGCGAGCATCTCGTCGATTTCCGACTCGCGCTGCGGATGGTAGCTCTTGAGGCACAGGAACACCTTGTCGCGGTATCCGCCGGGAGCCTTGAAAAGCTCGGCCACCCCGCGGACGCTGTTGCCGCCGGCGTAGCTGGCCGAGGTGTGGATCAGGTTCACTCCGCGGTCGATCGCGGCCTTCACCACCCGCACGCCGCTCCTGTCCGAGATGCGGATGGCCCCGAAACTCACCCGCGTCACCGGGTACTTCGTCCGCCCCAGCGGACCGTGCGACAGCGGGGGCGGCCTGACCGCCGGTGCTGTCGCCGGGGCCTCCGGCGCCGCAGCCAGACGCTCGAACGCCCCCAGGCAGGCCGCGCAGGTCGCGCCGCGCAGCAGGCCGCGGCGGGAAATCGCTTGATGCTCGAACATGCACGTTTCTCCTCGGCCGGTCGGCGGGGAACGACCGCACGCCGCAGCACAGTATAACCCGACATCGGTCCGCGCTTCACGGCCGCCCGGAAAAAAGCTAATCTTCCGGAAGGCCGGCGCTCGAGGGTCCGCGGCCGACCACCGGCAGCCGGCAGCACCACCGCCGCGGAGCAGAACATGCACACGCTCGACCGGCGCACGTTCCTCCAGGAATCCCTGCGAGTGGGGGCCGGCCTGGCGGCCGCGGCCGCAACCGGCGCCCCGCGGGCGGGCGCGCTCCAGACCGACCCCATCCCCCGGCCCTGCCCGCCGGAGGCCTGGACGCGGCACGGCATCATCCTGGAGCCGACCGAACCCTGGGAAGGCGACAATATCCAGAACTTCACCTGCCCGGCCGAGCCGCTGGACGACGGCCGATGGCGGTTGTGGTACTCGGTCTCCGGGGACCGCAGACGCTTCACCCTGGCTTGGGCCGAAGGTCGCCCCGGCGAGCCGATGACCAAGACTCCAGCCCGGCGATCCGCCGGCGATCCGCCGGACGGCCCCTTCTCCATCGGCGGCCTGCCGGACCACTGGAACCCCGTCCAGGGAATCCACCTGCATCTGCGCAACGGCCGCCACCGGCTGTATTTCTGGGCCCACGGACCGGAGATCCTGCGCTACCTCGCGGCCGAGAGCGACGACGGCCGGCACTACCGCGTGATCGACCCCGCCCGGCCGGTGCTCTACCACCCGATCGACCGCGCCGCTGCCGGCATCGCCTCGCCGGACGGCGTCCGCCTGCGCACCGCCGCCTCCCGCCCCGCCGACGAGCCCGCGGCGGTGCCCCGCAAACTGAGCAACGACGCCACCACCGTCTACCAGCTTCCCGACGGCACGTTCGAAATGTACGCCGTGGCTTTGATCCCCGTGCCCGCGGACGATCCGGCCTGCATCGCCCACGACAACGCCCCGGGGCTGCTGCGGGTCATCGACCGCTACCGCTCCGACGACGGCCTGGACTTTCCCGAACGCCGTCGCGTAATCCGACGCGACGCCGCCGACCCTGCGGACATGCAGTTCTATTACCTCTCGATGACGATCACGCCGCGCGGCCGGGTGGGCATGCTCGGACACTACCGCGTCCAGGCCCAGACCATGGACCTGGAGTGGTGCTTCTCGGCCGACGGAACGTCATGGCAGCGGCCGGCGCGAAGACCCTGGCTGCCCCGCGGCGACGAGACCCGGCCGGATTCCTACGGGCTCTACGCCGGGCACGGGCTGGTGCACCACGGCGGAAAATGGCACCTCTTCTACACCGGCGTCAACAGCAGCCACAACGGCCGGCACGCGCACGGCAAACCCCAACAGGTGATCATGCACGCGACGACGGAGTCCATCTGGGCCTGAACGCCCGCTCGACCGCCCCCCTTCACCAGCCCGGGCAGCACGACCGCTTGCATGAAGCCGTTGCTCGCCATGCGACCCTCGTCGATTAAGCGCTTATCCTTAAGCGGTCCGGCTGCGACTACGAAGTCCGTCTGACCGCCTTCGCCGGCGTTCATCTTAATCAAGTGCCTTCATTAAGCACACGTCGCGCCGGCAATCACCGGGCCCGTGTGCGGGTGCCGTCCGGTGAACCGGGCCCAACAACGCGCCGTGCAGGATCACCACCGCCTCCGCGGCCGGGACCCCTTCGAAACGGGGGAAAAATACTTGACTCCCGGCCTGCACCCTGTACACTGCCGATCATGCACGGGCCTCACCGGCCCGGCACGGGAAAAGAGGAGAGCAGCAGCATATCTGCCGGACGCGGTATACCTGTCGGGCACCGTCCCTGTCGACTGCGGAGGACAAGTCATGCGACGACCCATGCTGTCTGTGGCATTGTGCGGCCTGGCCTGGTACGCAACGCCGGCCGCCGCCGGGTGGTTCTGGTCCTATCAGGGTGACATCGATCCGGTCATGCAGTTGACCGCCGAAGGCAGGATCGGATGGCATTACGACGGCAAGACCGGCGGGGTGCCTCCGGCCGGCTGGATGATCGAGCCGGTGGCCGGAGAACCCGGCAACAGCGCCAGCAGGCTCATCGACCAGAACAACATCGACAGCGTGCGCTGGTACGCCTACTGCAGGCAGTACTCCGCTCACCTGCCCCCGCCCGGCGAACAATACGGCTACGGCATCGAGGAGTATCGGCCGGACGCGACCGGGCACACCGCCAGCTTCAGGTTCAAGGTCAACAGCTTCGGGATCGACCCGGCGGATCCCACGAAATCGAAGATCATTACCGGCATGGACTGCGGCCTGGCCGATCACGTCCACAATGTCAGCCACGACCTGCGGATCGGCTGCCCGACCGGCGACCCCGCCGGCGGCGTTTATCTCTACCAGGGCAAGACGACGTATCGATACGACGGCATGGGCACGCTGGTGTCCACCGGGGCCCACTACTACCTGGACGGACCCCGGCTGGACGACGGCAACTGGCACAGCGTCTATCTCTGGGCCGTGCCGCACGACGACCCGGCCCAGCCTTCGTTCTGCCACTACCGGATGTACGTCGACGGCGTGCTGCTGGACGAGTACTACCGGGGCGGCGACTGGAAGGCCGCGTGGAAATGGGGCTGGGACGGCGAGAAGCAGATGATCGACATGTCCTGGGACTACTTCATGTACTCCTACCAGGCCATTGAGATCCCCGAGCCGGCCGGCCTGCTGGCTGCGACCCTCGCGGCGGCCGCCCTGTGCTTGTGCCGCCGTCCGGCCTGACCGCCCACCCCGATTCCCCCGCAGAACCGGCCGCCTGCGGCCCGCGCGCAGGACGGCCGGTTTCACCGGCGCAGCGTGTCCGCTGCCCCGGCCCTCTCCTGCACCGGGCCGCAGACGCGTCAACCGCTCGTCGCGCGGGCCGTCCTCCGCCCGGTTCGATCGCCGTGCCGACGCCCTGCGGGAAACAGGATGGCCCGTTCGCAGGGCATGCTCCAGCGTCACTTGTCCTGCTTCAGTCGTGATTGGAGAAACCCGCCGTCTGAGTAACACCTGAGGGGCGGCACCAGACGGAGGATGGTCCAACGCTGCGAGAGCGACGGAGTCTCGGCGGCACTGAAAAGACGGCCATCCTGCGGGAGCACCCGCTGACCGGCGGGATGATGGCCATGGCCGGGCGCCCCGGGTGTGGTCGCATCGAGATCGAGCTGGACCGGCTGCGTCCGGGGAAAATCGCGGCCGATGGTCTGGTGGCCGTGCCGGCGGCATCATTCGAGGCCGCGAGATCACCGGTCCAGGACGGTTCACGGCGCGTCCGGTTCCTCGGCACCATCCGGAGGGCCGGCCGTCTGTTGGACGTCTTCCCGGCCCGCGGGCTCATGCGGCCCGGCTCCGCCTGCGATCGTTGCGCCAACCGGCCGGCGGCGGGGTGTGGCCGCCTGACGGAACCGCTTTTCACTCCGTGCCGTTCAGCGCCCGGCACACGGCCGCCTCGGCGTGGAGAATCGTCGTGTCAAAGAGCGGCACCGGGCAGTGTTCCGGGCCGATCAGCAGGCCCAGCTCGGTGCATCCGAGGATGACGCCCTGTGCGCCCCGGCCGACCATTTCGCCGATCATCGCCTGGAGTCGGGCGCGCGACTCGTCCCGAACGATGCCGCGGCACAACTCGCTGAAGATGATCTCATGCACGGCCTGCCGCGGCGCCTCGGGAGGCGTCAGCACCGTCAGCCCGTGCCGGCCGCAGAGTCTGCCGGTGTAGAAGTCCTGCTCCATGGTGAACCGCGTGGCCAGCAGGGCGACGGCGCGTATTCCTTCGGCTTTGACGCGCTCGGCGGTCGGGTCGGCGATGTGGATCAGCGGGATGCCGACCGATCTCTGCACGTCATCGAACATCTTGTGCATGGTGTTGGTGCAGATCAGGGCAAGCTGGGCGCCCGCGCGCTCGACGGCCTGGGCGGCATCGACCATCCGCCGCGTCGCGTCCGCCCATCGCGCCTCGCGCTGAAGCCCCACGATCTCGTCAAAGTCAAACGAGTACATCACGCACCGGGCCGAGTGCAGTCCTCCGAGCCGGTCGCGCATGGACTCGTTGATGACGCGGTAGTAGACGATGGATGATTCCCAGCTCATGCCCCCGATCAGACCGATGGTTTTCATGATGGCGATCCTCAGGAATCCGCTCGAGAGGCGTGCACGCACGGAGCGGGTCAGCGTCCAGCGACCCATTATGCGGCGGGGGTGACAGGTTTTCCAGGCCCGCTGCGGCCCCCTCTTCCGGAGGAAAGGCTTCGCTGGTCTAATTGTAGTCGGGGCTGAACCTCCCCGCGGCGTGTCTGCGCGGCTGTGGTCAGAGGGGGGCAGACCGCTTATACTGGGCGTTCTGAACATGATGGAGCCCGGCATGCAGTTCCGCAGTCTCCACTCCGACCGATCCTTCCGGGGACTGGCGTGGTGGTTCCCCCTGTTCGCGGCGGCGGTCGCCGGTCTTTTTCCGTCGGGCGGGACGCTGGCGGCCCAGCAGATCCGGTTCCGCATGATCGACGGCAAGCCCTGCGCCGCCTGCACGCTTCACGGCCCGCGGAAGTCCATCCCCGCCAACGTCGTGATCGATCTGGGAAGCAGGGTGCCGCTGCTGGTTCACCGCAACACGGCGAGACTCCTGCAGATCGGCGGCGACACCCCGGCGGAGTTGCGTTTCGGCGACCTCGTGCTGGCGGAGCTGGGCGCCGTCGCGGTCGATCTTCCTTCCCTGGACGAATTGTCGAAGGAGCATGCTCCGGAGCTGGGCGAGATCCCGGCGGTCGCCATCGTGGGCCTGCCGGCCTTCCACCGGTACGTGGTGCAGCTGGAGGTCGGCCAGGGCACGCTCGGTCTGCTTTCGCCGTCGGAGGCCGGCGAGCCTCCCGCCGGCGAGCCGGAGAATGCTTCGAAGGTCGCGAGTTTCTCCTATGAGGAGCGGGCTTACGGCTACTGGCTGACGGCCGTGGCCCCCGATGATTTCAGGCTCCGCACCCGCTTCATGACCTCGGCGTACGACACGGTGATCGACGCCGTGGCCGCCGATCTGGCCGGTTCGGCCGCCGGAGCGATCGACCGGCTCCACCTCGGCGGCATCAACATCGCCCGGTTCGTCGCCCTCCGGCCGGAGGACCTCTCCGGACTCCCGGAGCCCAGGGCGGACCTGCTGATCGGCACCAACCTGCTCTCCAGTTTCCGGGTGACGATCGACCCCGCCCGCCGCCGCATGACCTTCGAGCAGACCGCCGAGCCCAGGTTCCCCGTCGAGGAGCGGGCCTACTTCGAGGCCCGCGCCGCCGGGGACGCCGGGGGGATGGAGCGTTTCCTGGAGGCCCATTCCGCCTCGCGTCTGGCGGCGGAAGCCGCCGGGGCGCTGCTGGCTTTGAGGCTCGACGAGGAGCCCGGCGACCGGGACGCGATCCGGCGGGCGATCGGCTGGCGGGCCGTGACCACCCCCGAGAATCGACGCTCCATGGCCATGGTCACGCTGGCCGACGAACTCATCGCGGGCCGGCGCGCGGATCGCCACGACCTGGCCAGGGACGCGCTGCAGGCCGGCATGCCGTCGGCCCCGGCCGACCTCAACGGCGTGGCCGCGTTCCACATCCACGCCCGGCTGGGGCTCATCGCCCTTCGCCTCCAGGATCGGATCGAGGCTCGCCGCCGCCTGCTCTCGGCGGCTTTTGGACTGCCCCGCGATCCGCTGGTGAACCTCTGGCTGGGCGAGCTTTACGAGCAGTCCGGCAAGCCGGTGCGGGCGTGGTCGCGGTTTGTCCAGTCGGCGCTCGACCGGCACGCGCCGCCGGAGGCCCTGGCCGGGCTGGACCGGCTGAACCGCGACCCGCAGTTCCGGGCAGCGTTCTCCATGGCGGATGCCGAGCAGCTGCTGGAGGGTCGGGTGGTGGAGTTTCACCCTGCGGACCGTTTCGAGCCCCCCGGCGGCGGCGGTGCCGGGCCGCCGGTGCGGCTCGTCGAGTTGTTCACCAGCATCGATGAGCCGTCGACGTCGGCCCCGCAGCTGGCCTTCGACGGTCTTCGCCAGTACTTCGAGGAGGCGCCGGTCGTCCTGATCCAGTATCATCTTGCCTCGCCGGCGGCGGATCCGCTGGTATCGGCTGCGGGCAGGTCTCGAGCGGCCTTTTACGGGACCACGACCGCACCGGCCGCCTTCTTTGACGGCCAGGGTCCGGTGACCGCCGCGGGGACCGACCAGGACGCGGCCGGGGTTTACGCGGAGTACCTGAAGGCCGCGCTGGCCTCGCAGCCCGCCTCCGGCGGCTGGACGATCCGGGGACAGGCCGTGCTGTCGGGAGAAACCATCGCCGCGACGGTCACGCTGGCGGGACCGCCGGCGGCGGAAAGCCTGCGGCTTCACGTGGTGTTGTGCGAGAAGGCGGTCATGGTTCCCGGAGCCAACGCGATCGTGCTGCATCGCAACGTGGCCCGGGCGCGCCTGTCGCCGGAAGAGGGCTTCATGCTGCCGGCGGCGGACGGCGAGCGGTCATTTGATGTTCAGGCTTCGGTCGGGGAGATCGTCCGGAGCCTGGAGCACGGGCTCGCGGAGCTCGAAGAGCAGCGGAAGGTCAGCTTTCTGATGAAGCCGACCCTGGTGGACGGCCGGGCGGCGGTCCTGGCGGCATTTCTGCAGGACCGGAACACCCGGCGGGTGGAGACGGGCTGCGCGATCGAGGTGGCGGCGGACCGCAAGCCTCCGCCATGAGCATGAGTGTCACGACCGCACATTCAGACCGGCATCGGGAGATCTCGGAACTGCTGGCCGAGGCGCGCCGGCGCGTCCACCGGGCCGGCATCCGGGCGCGAGTTCCGGCGGCGGTGCTCCGCGCCGTGAACGCGGCGTCGTTCGTGGCGTTCGCGTTCGCCCTGCTGCGCGTCGTCGGCCGCCTGGCGGGGGTGCCTCTGCCCCTCGGGGGCTGGACGGCAGCCGGTCTGGCGGCAGCGGCGGCCCTGGCGGCCGGGGCCGGCGCGCTGATTCTCGTCTGGCGGCGTCAACCTTCGTTGCGGGAGGCGGCCGAACGACTGGACCTGGCCGCGGCGGACCACAACCGCATTGCCATCAGCCTGGCCCTGCTGGACTGCGGCCGGGCGGATCCGTTCGCCGTCCTGGCGATCGAAGATGGCCTCGCCCATGCCCGACGACTCAAGGATCTTCATCCTCGAACGGATCCGCCCCCCGACTGCCGGAGACGCATCCGCCGGTCGGGCGCGGCGGCGGTGATCGCGGCCGCCGTGGCGATTGCGGCCGGCTCGGTTCCGCCC
>CAZSYS010000104.1:0-12560 GCA_964611365.1 uncultured Planctomycetales bacterium | reverse complement strand
GAGGCGTGCCTGGCGGACCTGAAGCGACGACCGCCTTGGCCGCCGGGCGGCGTCGAGCGCCGCATTACCGGGCGGCGCGGGAGATTCACTCCTCCGGCAGGGTCAGCTCCAGATCGCGAAAGTGGATCTCGCCGCCCTCGGACTGCAGGGCGATGGGGCCGGAGGCAATCTCGACGTCGTGGGCCTGGTTGACCAGGCGGTCGTTGATCCAGACCTTGATCTGCGGACCGGCCACGAGGATCTCGCAGGTGTTCCATTCGCCGGGGGGCTTCTCGCCGCCGGTCGCCCGGCTCACGCCGGTCAGGTCACCGCCGAGTTTGTGGTCCGGCACATGCCGCAGCCTCGCCGGGTCGCCGGAGAGTTTCATGCCGTGGAAGCCGAAGAGGTCGCCGGCACTGCCGCTCTGCAGCTGCACCTCCAGGCACCGCGGCAGAGGCCGGGGCTCACCGTTGATCCGCATGAGCACGCCGCTGTTGCCGGGCTTGCCGTCCCCGGCCCAGCGCCACTGGAACCGCAGACGGAAATCGCGGTACGCCTGCCGGGTGTACAGATAGCCCATGGGCTCTCCCCGGCATACCAGCACGCCCTCACGGAGGCTCCACACGTCCTCCAGGCCGACCAGGTGGTCGGCCAGGTAACATCGCCAGCCGTTCAGGCCCTGCTCCTGCAGGAGCCTGACCTGACGCCGCCCCGCATCGGGCTTTGCGTCGTCGGCCGCCGGAGCCAGGCCGCACACCGCCGCCGTCACCATCAACCCCCGCATGAGCATCTTCAATCCTCCCATCGGCCGCGCCGGCGGGCGAAGCGCCCGTGCCCGGCTGCGGCCGGCAGACTCCGGCCGGTCATTCCCCGGCGGCCGACGCGGTCGCCGGAGCCGACGCGGGCACGGCGTCCGGCCAGGCGACCAGCACCCGGCAGGCCTCGTCCTGCAGCCGGGTGAACTCCTTCACGTCGCTGTCGTCCTCGGTCTTCTCGGGGATGTCGTTGTACACGAACGAAAAAGCCAGCCAGCGTCCCCGGCGGGTGCGGACATACCCGCTGGTCGAGGAAACGCCGCCGATGTAACCGGTCTTGCCGAACACGTGGCCTTTCAGATCGGTCATCCGCTGGCCCAGCGAGCCGTCGACGCCTGCGGCCGACAGGCTGGCCCGAAACACGTGGGCATCAGGCCGGCGGAACATCCGCGTCAGCAGGTCCGACAGCATCCGCGCGGTCACCCGGTTATCGCGGCTCAGCCCCGAGCCGTCGGCCAGGACCACCCCGCGGGCGTCGATGCCCTGGCGCCGCAGGAAGTCGTATGCCGCCCGGGCCCCGCTCTCCCACGATCCGGGGACCAGCCGGCCGCGGCGCCGCTCCCACTCCCGCCCGGACATCTTGCAGAGGCAGTCGGCGAAGAGGTTCTGGCTGTTCTTGTTGATCCGCCACAGCACGTCGGTGATCGGCGTTTCGTGCACCGCCACCACCGACCCGGCCGGCGGAGGTGCGGCACCGCCGGCGGCCCGGGCGTCGGCCCGCCGGATGCTCCCCCGGACGAGGATCCCGCCGGCCTCCAGGCGGGTCCGCAGGGCGTCGGCGAAGAACGCGCCGGGGTCGTTGACCGGCTTGCTCTTGAGGGCCGTCCGTTCCTGGCAGGTCCCGCCGAGGCGGTAGATGTTGGCGTTGTGCTGCTTCTCGATCGTCGGGGCGTGCGGCGTGCCGGTCAGGCAGCCGTTGATCACGTCGATATCCCGCACCGGAGGCATGACCTCGTAGCGTACCGGCCGGCCGGGGGCGGTCGGGAAGATGGTGATGTCCACGCAGTTGTCGTTGAAGTTCAGCCCCGACACCGGGGCGGCGTACCAGTGCGTCAGGAAGTTCCGCCAGGTCGGGTGGGTCTGCCGGGCCTCCAGGGCCGAGTCGTCGTAGACGATGTCGCCGTCGATGCGGTTCACGCCCCGCCGCCGCAGGGCCTCCACCCAGCGGTCCAGCATCGCCGTCGGAACCTCGCCGGAGGCCGCGGACAGGCGGTAGTCGCCGGGCCCGGGGTCGCCGCTGCCGACGATCAGAAGGTTGTCGCCGTCGATCGCCAGCCAGGTCCGCAAGACGTGCCGCGAGCCGAAGAGGTCCAGGCCCGCCGCGCTGGTCAGCAGTTTGAGATTGCTGGCCGGGGTGCAGGGTACGTCCTCGTGGCGGGCATACAGCACGCGGCCGGAATCGATCTCCACCACCCGGGCGTGGACCACCGCCCCGGTATCGCGGTGCCTTTCGAGGATGGGATCCAGGGCGGCGGCCAGCCGGGCATCCGGCCCCGCGCAGCCGCCGGACCACAGCACCGTCAGGGCCAGCATCAGGACCGCAGGCGCCGTTCTCCGCATCGTGAAGCCCTCAAGCAAACACCACTCGGCAGATCCACACCGCGGCCAGGATTCCGGCGGCATCGGCCAGGAGGCCCGCCACCATGGCGTGGCGGATCCGGCGGATGCCGACGGAGCCGAAGTAGACCGCGATGACGTAGAAGGTCGTGTCGGTGCTCCCGAAGACCGTCGAGGCGACCTTGGCGGCATAGGAGTCCGGTCCGGCCTGAATGACCTCGGTCGCCAGCCCCAGCGACCCGGAGCCCGACAGCGGCCGCATCAGGGCCACGGGCAGAACCTCCGGAGGCATGCCGATCGCGACCGTCAGCGGGGCCAGCAGCTCCGACAGGTAATCCAGGGCTCCGGAGGTGCGGAACATGCCGATGGCCACGAAGATGGCCACCAGGTAGGGCAGGATCTGCAGGAAAATGTTGAAACCCTCGCGTCCGCCGGCCACAAACGACTCATAGGCCTTCACCCGCCGGACCATCGCCCCGCCGACGACCGCCAGGAAGATCAGCGGCACCATCAGCACGGAAAGCTGCTCCAGCACCGTGCGAAGCAGCGCGGCACCGTTCATGCGCCACCCCCCTTCCCGTCCGCGTTGCCCGGCGGGGCGGTGTCCGCCGCCGCATCGGCCGAGGAGTCGTTTCCCTCGGCCAGGGCCGCGCGGACCGAGAACACCGGCAGGCCCGCCAGTAGCCGCGCCATCACCACGGCCGTAACCGTGGAGACCGCCCCGGTGATCAGGCAGGTGCCGATGACCTCAAAGGGATCACTGCAGCCGGCGGCCTTGCGCACCGCCAGCAGCGTGGTCGGGAGCAGGGCCAGCCCGGCGGTGTTGTAGGCCAGCAGCGTCACCTGGGCGTTGGTGGCCACCTCGGGGTGGGGATTGAGCGTCTGGAGTTCTTTCATGGCCTTGAGGCCGAACGGCGTGGCCGCGTTGCCCAGCCCCAGGATCGTGGTCGCGAAGTTCATGAGGATGGCCCCGCTGGCCGGATGGTCGCGGGGAACGTCGGGAAACAGGATGCGGATGACCGGGTGCAGAAGCCGTGCGGCCAGCTGAACGATGCCGGCGTCCTCCCCCACCTTCATCAGCCCCAGGAACAGCACCATGGCCGCGACCAGCCCTAAGGCGATGTTGAAGGCCGTCTGGGCGTAGTCAAAGGCGGCGTCCGTGAGGGCCTGAAGGGTCACCAGCCGCCCCCGGGCCGCCGGCCGGCCGTCGACGGTGATCTCGTAGCGGCCGCAGGTCGCGTCGTCCCAGACCATCAGGCAGGCCCCGTCCTCGAGCCGGGCGCGGATCAGCCGTGGGCGGTCCGGGGCCGGAGGGCCAGGCGGCGGCAGATGCAGCCCGTCCGACTCCATGCGGACCGCCAGCTCCAGCACCCGGGCCTGGTTGTTGCGCCCGGTGACGGTGACGGTCACGGTATGCCCGCCGGGGCCGAGCAGGTCGGCCGGAATGACCGAGGTCGTGGGCAGATAATGCTGGACGACCGTCAGGAGGAGGGCGACCAGGATCAGGCCGGCCCAGACGGTGTTGATGTTCAGCAGCCAGGACAGGGCCGCCCCGATCATCCGCATGGACGTGGACCTCCCGCGGGGCCCGACTTTCGGGCATGGGCCCGGCAAAGTCAAACCTCCGCCCGCCCGGTGCCGGCGGCCGGCGCGGCACCGGACCGGAAACCTCCGCCGGGGCGTTCAGCGGGTTGAACCGTCCTGCGGCCGGGGTATGCTGGCCGCCAGTCCCCGGGCGGTGCCCGGGACAGGGAGGTCGATCCGTGGCACTGAAACTCAACGATATCTATTGCATGGATTGCCTGAAGGGTCTGGCGGAACTGAAAGCCGGGTCGGTGGACCTGGCCTTCGCCGATCCGCCCTTCAACATCGGCTACGACTACGACGTATACGACGACCGCAAGGAGGCCGACGTCTACCTGGAATGGTCCAAGCGCTGGATGGATGCGGTCTGGCGGGCGCTCAAGCCCACCGGGACCTTCTGGCTGGCCATCGGCGACGAGTACGCCGCGGAACTGAAGGTCATGGCCACGGGCGAGCTGGGCTTCACCTGCCGCAGCTGGGTGATCTGGTACTACACGTTCGGCGTGCACTGCAAGTACAAGTTCAGCCGCAGCCACGCCCACCTGTTCCACTTCGTGAAGGACGCCGGGAGCTTCACCTTCAACGAGGACGCCATTCGCGTGCCCTCGGCCCGCCAGCTGGTCTATGGCGACAGCCGGGCGGATGCGCGGGGCCGGCTGCCGGACGACACCTGGATCCTTCGTCCCCAGGACGTGCCCGAGGGGTTCCAGCCCGACCACGACACCTGGTATTTCCCGCGGGTCTGCGGCACGTTCAAGGAGCGCAAGGGCTGGCACGGCTGCCAGATGCCCGAACACCTGCTGGGCCGGATCATCCGGGTCAGTTCCAACCCCGGCGACCTGGTGCTGGATCCCTTCGCCGGCAGCGGGACGACGCTGGCCGTGGCCCGCAAGCTGGGACGGCAGTACATCGGCTTCGAGCTTTCGTCCCAGTACGCCGACCGGATCCGGCGACGCCTGGCCGGTATCCACGAGGGTGACGCCCTGGAAGGAACGGCCGACCCGCTGACCAGCGTACCGGACACCGCCCGGGGCCGGCGGCTGGGCGAGCGCGGATCCCGCAAGGCCGCCGAGGCCGAGGCTGATTTGTTCAACCTGCCTCCGGGCCCGCGTCCGGCCGCCTCAGGCTGACCGCCGCCCCGGGGGGCCAGGTCGGACGACCGGTCACCGCTGTTCGTCATCGGGTCGGTGGCGCCGACCACCGTCGGCGGCCTGATCGGTGTCGCCTGCGGCATGCCGGAGGCTTGATCGTCGCGCTCCGGAAAGCCGGCAGACGCACGGGGTCAACCATCCTGGTGAGCTTCGGGCTGGCGGTGGCCGTGGGGGTCTTTTTGGGCATCTAGCCGGCCGCCTCGGCCGCCCGGCTGGATCCGATCGAAGCCCTGCGGTACGAGCAGCCATCTCTCGCGATATTCAGCTTCACTTTAAGTCTCGCGTCCTGTCCGACTTTTGCTTCCGACTGAGCGACTTGAGTAAAAAAAGAGGAAATTTCCCCTTGACCCGGTGGCAACGGCCATTTTTTCTGCGTATACTAGCTGTGGCAAGAAACTCCCCAACAGGTGCTCTCTCCAGGTTGGCGGCGCGGGCTGTAGGGAGACGGCTCGCGTAATCGCCAAAACAACGAAACAGCGCCCTGAAGAATCCTGCGGTGCGCGAACGGAGTTCGCCGGGCAGGGATGGGGCGGAGCAGCGTCTGGTTGGTCAAGGCCGCCCGGTTCGGTAGCGGGGGCTGCCGGATCTGAATTGCGCGCGGCCAAGGAGTGGAACCGGCGATGGAGAGACTCGCCGGCTGGGAGCAGAGACAATGTCTTCAGTGCAGGTACTCCCGCCGCTGGCGGGCAGTCCGGAGCAGTGCAATCTGATTGTCCCCACAATCGAATTGCCGCCCAAGGAAGAACTGCGCGCCCTGTCCCCCGCGGACCGGCGGCGTCTGCGCGCCCTGCTGCGCGAACCCTTCGAGTATGTCGAGCACGAGTGCTTCGGCCAGACCGACGCCGAAAAGACTCTCTTCGGCGATCCGGATGTCGAGGCATCCCTGGACGAGGCCATCAGCGAGCAGAACAGCCTGACCACCGCCCAGGAAGTGCTCCTGTTCACGCGCTTCAACTATGCCCGGATGCGGGTGTTCCGCATTCTCCGGGAGCACCAGAACGAGCGTCTGCCGATGGATCGAGCCGCCGAGCTGCTGGCCTGGGCGGGGCGCGTCGCGACCGCGCGTTCCCAGCTGGCCAGCGCCAACATGCCGCTGGTCCTGGCGATGGCCAAGCGGACCCGGCTGGCCGGGCTGGACTTCAGCGAACTGGTCAGCGAGGGCAACCTGGCCCTGCTCCGCAGCATCGACAAATTCGACTGCTCCAGGGGCTACAAGTTCAGCACCTACGCCTGCCGGGCGATTCTCAAGAGCTTCTCGCGGGTGGCGATGCGCACCAGCCGCTACCGCGTGCGATTCCCGACCGAATTCGATCCGGCGCTGGAAACCGGCAACCTGGCCCGCAGCCGGCACGACACGGTCACACTGGAGTGCCTCGAAGAAGTCCGCGACATTCTCCAGCACAACCGCGCCGATCTCACCGAGATGGAACAGATTGTCATCCGCGAGCGATTCGCGCTGGATGCCCCGTCCAGCCTCGCCAAGCCCAAGACGCTGGAGGAAGTGGGCGAGATGATCGGCGTCACCAAGGAACGCGTGCGGCAGATCCAGAACAAGGCGCTGCGCAAGATCCGCACCGCCTTGGAGAGCAGCTACCTGGCGGCCTGACGGGGGACCCGGGGGCCTGGCGGGGACCGGGCGTAAACGCCGTACCCGGGCCGCAACAGCGTTCGGTTTCTCACTGACTCAACAACAGCAGTCCAAGGTCCACGTACTGCAGGCCCACGGTCTGCCGGCAGTGCACCGCGACGACGTTGCGCCCCGGGCAAAGGGCCTGCAGGGCAACCTCATCCAGCGGCACGTCGGTGTACCCGGTGGTATGACCTTTGCGCCTGAGCACCTCCCGGCCGTTGAGATAAACGGTGACATCCTCGTCGTGGTGAAGTCGCCAGTGTGCCCCGGCCGGGCGGGTCTCGGCCGGCAGCTCGAACGTCGTGCGCAGCCAGATCCCCGGCGTCGTCCACGACGTGCGAACAACGGCGCCGGGCGTGCCCTTGCGGCCGAACCCCCCCTGGCCGGAGTTCCAGGCGGCGGCGTCGAAGTCCGGCTGCATCCAGTTTCCGGGCGGCTGCCGGATCGTCCATTGCCACGCGTGTGAACCTGCGTCCGCCGGGGTGATCAACGTCTTGAGCCGGTCGATCAGCCGTTCCACCGCCACGGGTTGATCGGGGTCCGAGGTCCGCAGACCGTGGGGTTCTCCAAATCGCAGGATGACCATCGGATCCGCCGGGAAGCGGCCCAGCCGGTCGCCGAAAACCGCCAGACCGCCACGGTGCTGCGCATCTTCAGGCACGGCGAAACAGACGGTCAGCCTCCGGCGTCCGGCCATGTCGGTCAGGATCCGGGCCAGGACGTCGCCGTCGTCCTGCCGGTTGATTTCCAGCGTCAACAGCCGGCCATAGGAGCCCGGATGGAACTGCTCGACATGCGAGAGGACACCCCGGGCATCGGCCGGGTCGTCGTCCAGGATCTCGCGGGCGGCTTCGACACCGTTGAAGGCGACCACAACCTCGCTGGGCCACTTCTTGCCGTCCGTCTGCGGATAGTCGCAAGGCTTCCTGACCGCCGGCCAGTCCAGTTTTTCGTCGCCGGCCTTGGCGGACACCTCCGCCCGCAGCTCCAGTGACTCCAGCCCCTGGAGGTCCAGCTCCCCGGGCATCTGCAGGCGGTAGGTGGTCCGTCCGGCGCCGCGCCAGAACGCCTTGTCGGCCCGCATGTGCGACAGGCCGGCCGACGACCCCTCGGACCATTCGGCCTCCGCGAAGTCCACGGGGTCGAATCGCAGCACGATGCTGCGCTCGTCCAGGACTTCCGTGCGAGGCAGCGGCACCTCCACCCACACGTTGATGTAGTTGCGGGCCAGCACGCGCGGCTCATCGGCCGTCGCGCCGCCGGCCGACGACGGATCGACCAGCTCCACCAGCAGAGCCCCCACCGCCGGTCCGCCTGCGGCCGGGGCCGACACGGTGACCACCGGACCGTCCACCACCTCGAACGGTTTCCAGACGATCGGGCGGGATTCCCACGTCCCGCGGATCCGGCCTCCCTCGGCAGGCGGCGCCGGCCCGGAGAGGTCCAGCCAGTCCTGCCGCCAGCGGAGCACCGGCGCCGGAGCCGCGTGATCGGAAAAATGGCTGATCCGCAACGGCACGTCGACGGTTCGCCCGGGCGCCAGCCGCAGGCACGGCGGAGCGTCGATGACCACGAAGTCCGCGGCGTTCAGGTCCGCCGGCGAGAACCCCTCGTGCCAGTACGCGTAGCCGAACTCCTTGGGAGTGCGGTCGTAGTTCACGAAGCCGTTGTGCTCCCATTCGATGTCGGACAGCTCCGTGTAGACGTACCCGCAGATTCTGTCGTGCAGCCGCAGTTCGTTGGTCAGGTACTTGAAGCACCAGCTGATGTCCTGGTCGCCCAGGCCGGCGCTGATGCCGCCGTATTCACTGTTGATCAGCGGATCGTCGTCCTGAACCCGGCCGGCCACGCAGTTGAACGGCGAGCCGGGACGGGTCTTTTCGACCACTTCGCGGATGTGCCGGCGGGCCTCGTCGTAGTCGTTGATGTAGAAGTGCCAGGAATTGATGTCCGTGACCACGTGGTCGCAGTTGCAGGGCGAGTTGTCCTCCACCGGCCGGGTGGGGTCGAGAATCCTGGTATACTCGTAGATCCCCGCCACCCAGGCGTGGCGGTCGGGCCCGTAACCACCGTCGCCGATGCCCCAGGTCTCGTTGAAGTCGACCCAGGCGAACACGGAGGGGTGATTGCAGTCGCGCTGGATGACCCGCGGCAGCATCCGCTCGAACCATTCGCGGGCCTGCGCGGAGTACTGCCAGAAACAGGGCATGTCCTGCATGATCAGCACGCCGAGCCTGTCCGCCCAGTACAGCTCGCGGGGGATCGGCGCCTTGATGTGGATGCGAAGCATGTTCAGACCGATCCGCTTGCACAGCTCGTAGTCGCTCCGCAGGGCTGCGTCGTCGGGATATTGGTGGATTCCCTCGGGGTGAAACGACTGGTGCAGGGCTCCGCGCAGGTACACCGGCCGGCCGTTGAGGTACACGTAACGGTAGTCGCGGCCGGGGGCCGGAGCGGTGGAGATCTCGCGCAACGCCAAGTAGGTTTCGACTCGATCCACGACCCGCGGACCATCGTGAATCTCGATGGCCGCCGGGTAGAGAACCGGGTCCTCGGGCGACCAAGCCCGGGGCCGGTCCGGCCGAACGGTGCACACCGCGTAGCCGAATTCCGGCAGCCGCGGGCATTCGGCCGGAGGAAACGCCCCGTCGGTACTGACCACCCGGGCGCTCAGTCCGGCGCTGTGGGTCACCCGCAGGCGGCAGGCGATGGTCCCGCGGGCGACGTCCGCGCAGGTTTCGAAACGCCGCAGGAAGGCCCGCGACCGCGGTTCCAGGTAGACCGTCTGCCAGATGCCGCTGGTGCGTGTGTACCAGCCGACCTGCTTGCCCGTGGGCTGCTGGGGATCGGTGCGGTCCACCGCCCGGATCACCAGCCACAGCGTCTCGCCGGGCCGGCCATAGGGGGCGAGGTTGACCTCAAACGGCACGTAGCCGCCGACGTGCTCGCCGGCCGGCCGGCCGTTGACCCAGAGCCGGCACTCCCAGTCGCAGGCTCCGATGATCAGCCAGGGGTCCTTGCCCTCCCACGCATCGCCCTCCGGCAGCGTCACCCGGCGCGCATACCAGGCCACGCCCTGGTACGCGGTGTCGCCGATGCCGCTGAGCCGGCTCTCCCACGGAAAGGGCAAGATGATCTCGCGGGCCAGCGTCCGCCCGCCGGGCAGGTACCACTGTTCCTTCTCGCCGACGTCGCCGGGGTCGAACTCGAATGACCACCTGCCGTTCAGGTTGACCCACGCGGGCCGCTGGAAATCCGGCCGGGGATGCTCGGGCCAGGGGATCGCAGGAGGCGTGGTGCCGAACCAGGAACCGATGCCGATCAGCAGGATGGAAGTGAGCATGGCCGGGAGTATAGGTCGGACGCCTGACCAGGGTCCAGAGGCCGGGGCCCGGTGATCCCCGGCGCGAGCCGCTTACGGCCCGGCATAGCCCCGGGCCCGCAGGGCCGCAGCAAAGCCGGTCCCCCGGGCGATGGCCGGGGGCACCTCGACGTCCACCGTGACCAGTTCCTCGGCGTCGTGCCCGTAGCGTCCCTCGCCGATGATCCGGCCTCCCGGTCCGACGGCCAGGCTGTATCCGATGCACTTGCGGCCCTTCCACGGACCGGCCGTCAGCCATCCGACGTTGCTGACCCCCACCACGACCAGATCGTAGAGCCTCGCCAGGTGGGTATACGCCTCGATCCAGATCGCGCGGCACGGGTTGGCGGCGTTGTCATGGTCGGCATCGACCGCCCAGGCGCTGGGCGACAGCAGCATGCGGGCACCCATGCGGGCCAGGGCGTGGCCCAGGGCGGTGTTGTCGGGAAAGTTGTCGGCGCAGATCGGAATCCCGACCGTGCCCATCGCCGTAGGGGCGACGGCCAGGCTCTCCCCGGTGGCGTACAGGTCGTGGGCGATGTCCAGCTCGTTGATCTTGCGGTGCCGCAGCAGGATCCCGCCGGCCGGATCGATGAGCACGGAGGCGTTGTAGATCGCCTCTCCGCAGCGCTCCGTCAGGCCGGCCACGACGTGAATCCCCGCGCCGCGCGCCGCCCCGGCCAGAGCATCGCTGGTCTCGCCCGGGATCGCGCGGGCCAGTTCTCGCGCCGACGGGTGCGTCCAGCCGGCATCGAGGCATTCCGGCAGGACCACGACATCGCAACCGCTCCGTCCGGCCTGGCCGATCATGACGGCGGCGCGGTCCAGGTTGCCGCGGAGGTCGCCGCCGACCACGCACATCTGTCCCAGCCCGATCCGCACCATGGCCGCACTCCCGCCTGCGACCGGCCGCCGGACACAGACTGGCGCCGGCCGCGCCGGGCATTATAACCTCCGCCCGCCGCAGCGGCGTTCCCGCTGCCGACCTGCCGCCGCGGGACCGGCGGATCGGGCGCACCCCGCAGAACGGCTTCGGATCATTCCCGATCCTTCATCCGCCCGCGGCGCGCGCCGATCGGCCTTCGCCACCCTGGCAGTGCGGGGCTGAGCCCTCTCCGCGAGCGGGCGGCCGGGCGCCGCGCTGGGAGGTTCTCTCAATCTCCGCACACAAAACACCGGGGGCGGCGGAGGTCCTATAACAGCGCAGCGACAGGATCTTGACACTGCACGAGGTGGCATTTTTTCCGGAAATTAACGGGTATTCTCCCCATATTTCTGGTATCATGTCCGCTGATTGGCCGCGGGAAACCCCGCGGAGGTGAATCCGGAGGACGCCTGCCGGGCCCGGTGCTGCGTCGCGCCGCCCGGCGGGTCATGAGGGGGAGTGTTCAGATGGTGCCGGAGTCGTTTGAACGGGAGACGCAATCATTCTGCCAGCAGCTGTCGATGTTCGAGCGCGAGATCGTCGAACGGCGGGCCCGGCCGGAGGCGCTGACCGGGCGGATCACCGAGGCCATTCTGTCGTCCCGGAAGATCTGCGCGCAGGCCGAGCAGTACTCCACCGCCGACCTGCCGGAGTTGCAGCGTCGGCTCCGCGAGAGCATCGCGCCGTGGTTCCGGCAGAGCTGGTTCATGCACCGCGCGACCACCAAGCCGCGGGGCTATCCCGGTGACTACGCGATCCTCGAGGGCATCTACGACCGCCGGCCGCGCTCCGAGGGCATCGGCGAGGGCCTGGACCGCTTCTTCCTCGATTCGACCCTCGCCGCCGCGGTGCGCGGCCGCAAGGACCGCTGCCGGGAGTATCTGGACGCTCTCCTGTCGGCCCATCCCGACCGGCCGGTCCGCATCCTGGACATCGCCTGCGGACCGTGCCGCGAACTGCGGGAATCCGAGCAGGCCCGCAGCCACCGCCTCTACGAATTCGTCGGCCTGGACCACGACGACGAGGCCCTGGATTACGCCCGGCGCAAAGTCGCCGAGGCCGGCATCCCGGGGGCCCGGGCCCGGTTCGTCAGGCAGAACGTCCTGCGGCTGACCTCCGCCCAGCGCAATCTGGAGACCTACGGCCGCTTCGACATGGTTTACAGCGTCGGCCTGTACGATTACCTGACCGACGCGGTCCTGATCCGGCTGATCGCCGCCACCTCCGCCATGCTGAACGACGACGGTGTCTACATTGCGGCCTTCAAGGACAGCAACCGCTACAGCAAGACGGAGTATCAGTGGCTGGTCGACTGGCATTTCTTCCAGCGAACCGAGGACGAGTGCCGCCGGCTGCTCGAGCAGACCGGCTCGCGGATCACCCGCGTGGAGCGCGACGAGACCGGAGTGATCCTGTTCTTCTTCCTCCAGAAGGCCTGATGCGGGCGTCCACGACCGGCTGTGCCCCCGGCGACGGCCGGCAAGGGGAGACGGCCGGCAGGGGCGCCAATGCTGTCCGGGATTCTGAGGCCCGAATTGAAGTAATTTTTTACTTGCGC
>CAZSYS010000103.1:0-12581 GCA_964611365.1 uncultured Planctomycetales bacterium | reverse complement strand
GACCGGGCCCGGCCCGGGTGCAGCGCGTCCGATAATCACGCCCGTGGCCGCCCGGCGGTCGGACCGAACCTCGTCCGATGCGTCGCGTGGCGGAGAGCGGCGCCCGCGGGCCCGACCAGCCCGCCTGGGCCGCCGGGCCACCCGGTCATCCGGACAGGGCCGGAAAGCTCAGGCCAACGACGAGGCGGTCACCGCGCCGGCCGGCGTGCCCTGCTGGCTCGCGGCCACCTGGACCCGGTTGCGGCCCGCGCGTTTGGCCGTGTACATGGCCTCGTCGGCCAGGCGAAGCATATCGTCGGCGATGGCCGTCCGCTCGTTCCGCTCCGCCACTCCCAGGCTGATCGTGGCCCGCGTCTCGCCGGTATCCAGCTGAATGGCGTGATCCTGGACCGCCCTGCGGATCGTCTCGGCGGTGGCCGCCGCCTCCTGGAGGGTCTGGCCGGGACAGAGAATCAGGAATTCCTCGCCGCCCAGACGGCAGACGGATTCCTTCCGCCGGCACGCCCCTTCCATCGTCCGGGCGACCTCCCGCAGGATCCGGTCGCCGCCCTCGTGGCCGAAAGTGTCGTTGCAGCGCTTGAAGTGGTCGATGTCCACCATGATGCACGCCAGCGGCACGCCCTCGTGCAGCGAAGCCTCCCAGTAGCTGCGCAGACGCTTGAGACCCTCGCGGCGGTTGGGCAGGTCGGTCAGCTCGTCCGTCGTGGCTACCTTGTTGAGCTTGAGGTTGAGCACCGCCAGTTCGGCGTTGGCCTTGTAGAGCTCGCGTGTCCGACGCGCCAGGTCGGCCTCCAGGGTCACGATGCGCATGCCCGCTCCGACCCGGGCGAGCAGCTCTCCGCGGTGAAAGGGCTTGGCCAGAAAATCGTTGGCCCCGGCGTTGAGGGCCTCGACCACCCGCTCCTTCTCGGCGTGGGCGGTAAGGATGATCAGGTAGACGAAGCCGATACCCTCGGTCTTGCGGATCGCCTTGCAGAGATCCAGGCCGCTCATGCCCGGCATCGACCAGTCGCTGATCACCAGCGGCGGGCCCTCGGCCATCATCAGGTGCATGGCCTCGGCGCCGTTGTCGGCGGTCAGCACCTCGAAGTTGGCCCCCCGCAGATGCTTGGTCAGCAGCCGGAGCATCATCGGGTCGTCGTCCACCACCAGGATACGGCATTCCATGAGTCGGTACTGACCCTCCAGCCGCGACCGCCGGGCGCGACACGGTGCCCCGGCCGCGGGGACCGGGCGATCCGGCCGGCGGCGGGGAATGGCCGACGCCGCCCTCCGCATCCGTCTGCCCTGAATTCCTTATCGTCCGGGCGGACAGGGGGATTTGCGCCGCTAACACACTTTTCAGATGCTTTGAACAATGCCGCCAACCGGGGCCCGCCGGGCGCCGTGACGGTCGCAGGCGGGGTCCCATAAGCCGCGGGTTGCCCCGTCCGAGCCGGGGACGACCGGGCGGCGGATTTAACGCGAGTCACTTCGATGCCCGCCGCCCGGGGGCTCGGCGCGGGCCGGGCAGGGGCCTTGACGCGGACGCCTGGACCAAGCGACCGCCGCCTCTTGCCCGTCGGGGCGACCGGGGTTAGCCTGATGATGCCGCGCAGACTGCCCTGCGCCACAGGGGTCCGCCCGTGCCGAGCAAGATCGCCGCCCGGATTCTGGTCGCCGTCTGCTGCGCCGTCGCCGGTTGCCCGCAGCCGGTGGAGATCATTCCGGAATCTCTTCCCAATGCCGCCGAGGGCATCTCCTACAGCCAGGATCTCGCCGTGGCTGCCGAAGGCTCGTTCTCCTGGTACCCGGTGGGCGGAACCTTGCCGCAGGGGCTGGCCCTGTCGGCCGACAGCGGCCGAATCGCCGGCACCCCCCAGGAGAGCGGCAGCTTCAGCTTCACCGTCGCAGCCCGGGCCGCCGGCCTGATTCCCGTCGCCGGCGAGAGAACCTACAGCCTCACGGTCATTCCCCGTCTGGAAGTCGACCGCTCGCTGGCCCCGGCTCGCGTCGGGGAGCCCTACAACCAGCTCCTGGCCGCCTCGGGAGGTGTGCCGCCGTATGCCTTCTCGGTGATCGGGCTGCCGGCCGGCCTGAGCCTCGACCCGGCCGCCGGCGTCATCAGCGGCGTTCCCCTGAACGACTACGACCGGTTGCCGATCCGCATCCGCGTCACCGACAGCGGGGATCCGCAACAGACGGCCTCGACCGACACCCGCCTGACGGTCCGGGCGGCGGCGGTGTCGATCACGACCGCGTCGCTGCCGTCGGGAAAGGTGGGGGAGGTCTACTCGGCCGCCCTGGCCGCCACCGGAGGCCGGCGGCCGCTGCGCTGGGCGGTGGTGGCCGGGGTACTGGCCCCGCCGGGGCCGGCGGATGAGCTTCAATTGGACACCGAATCCGGGCGGATCTCCGGAACGCCCGCCACGGCCGGCACACGCAGCTTCACCGTGAAGGTGAGCGACGGCGACACGCCGCCGACCACGGACACGCGCGCGTTCACCCTCGAGGTGCTGCCCTGAAGGCCGGGGGCTTTCTCCGGCCGCAGCAGGAGGCAACGGAGATGTCACGAAACCGGTTGCGGCCGATCTGCGTGCTGGTGATCGCCGGGTTGTGCGCGGGAGGTTCCTGCCGGATCCGCCTGGGCGACGACGACGTTCCGCTCGACGAAGCCGACGCCCGCATCGATATCCTGAACCAGGTCGGCGGCCAGAACGCGTCGGTCGCCGCCCGCGTCACCGACCGGCACGGCGACACGGTGGAGTTCGGTCCCGACCAGGGCATGTCGGTCAACGGCGTCGCGCTGACCGGACCGGATGGCGACGGCGAATACGTGGCCTCGGTGCCGGCGGCGGCGCAGTACGTGATCAGCGTCTCCGAGCCGACGCGCGGCGTGTTCGAGACGACGGTGGATGCCCCGGCCGACTTTCAGATCACCAGCCCTGCGGCCGGCGCCACGGCTTCGCTCTCGGGCTTCCAGGTGAGCTGGTCGGCGGCCGAGTCGGGCGTGCAGACGACCGTCGAACTGAGCCAGACCCTGCTGGGCCTGGGCCGGCTCAAGACCCTCGGGCCGGTTCCCGACAGCGGCGCGTTGGACGTCAGCGCGGATGACCTGCGAAGCTTCCAGCAGGGCACGGACCTGACGGTCACGGTCACGCGGGTCAACGACAGCCTCGCTGTCACCGGATTGCGCTCCGCGGCCGTGTCCGTCCAGCGGTGGGCCTCGGTCTCCGTGGTGCCGGGGCCGTGAGGCTGTCCTTGAAAGGAGTCGGCGTGGTGCCGCCTGCCCGCAAGACGATCCCGGCGGCCTGCAGGCTGGCCGTTCTGGTGGCGACCTGCTGCGCTGCCGGCTGCGCCGCCCCCGGTCCCTCCGCCGGGCCGGCCGGATCGGCTTCCGCCCGGAGCCGGACTCCCGTACCCAAACGTTACGGCTACACCCCGGTGCCCTACCCGGTGGACGAACGGGGCTTCTCGCCGGTCGACCGACACCTGGCCCGGGCCTTCGCCTGCGAGGAGCGTGTCGCCGACGACGAGGAGGGCTCGCTGAATCCGTACGTGCTGCGGGTCGTGGCCGCCTACCCGCTGGACGGCTCCTACCCCTATCACTGCGGCTGGGATCCGCGGGAGTACGACATCTACAACGGCGTGACCCAGGATCTGTGGTACCGCGGCATGGTCGTCGCCAAGGCCTACCCCGACGGCTCGCGCTGCAGCTACTGCTGCGGGCTGACCTTCGAGATCTTCGTGCGGGCCATGCAGCTGCGCAACGTGCAGAAGGGCCTGGACCCCGACGACTTCAACGGCATGACCTTCCACGACCTGTTCAACATGCTGCAGATCTGGTACATCGAGGGCGAAGGCGACTGCGAACAGCGGGCGATCACGGCCTACGGGCTGGGCCGCGCGATCGGGGACTTCGAGGATGCCCGCCCGGGCGACTTCCTCAGCTACAGCACCACGCCGCCGGGAGGTCACTCGGTGATCTTCATCGACTGGGTGCGCAGCTCCGACGGGGCGATCATCGGGATGAAGTACTTCTCCTCGAACCTCTCGGGTAGCCGGGGCCCGGGCTACGCCCGCGGCCTGTTCAGCGATGCCAACAACGGCCGGGGCCTGCTGCGCAAGTCGGTGCGCATCGCCCGCGTCGGCCCGATCGAAGCTTACCGGCCTTTCGATCGCGCCGCCATCCCGCGGCGCCAGGCCTATGCACCCGTGCAACCGCCGCGGATCCTGCTGACGCCGGCCACCCGCTGACGGTCAGGCCGGGGAGCTTGCGCCCGCCGGGAAAGGCTCGACCGGGATGTCGTCGGCCTCGACGGCCGCGGATCGCATGGCCGCGTCGATGAACGCGCAGATCTCCAGCGTCACCTCAATGGGCACCGGTGCCTTCCGCGTCCGGAAGAAGGCGGCGATCTCGCGACACAGCGCCGGGTAGTAGTCGCCCCTGGCGGTGAGCGTGGTCACCGGCTGCTTCTCGCTGAGCAGCGTGGCCCCGTAGCCCGGCTTGCCGGCGCGGATGCCGCGCAGGGTGCCCAGCCGGTTTTCGCTCCATGCGCCGATCACCACGTCCGCCTCGGGCGTGCTGGTGCACGAGACGCTGCGGCAGCCCGGCCCCATGATCGTGTACAGGATCTCCACGCCGTGGATGCCGTACCAGAAAAGCCCCGGGTTGGTCGGCTCGAGGTGAGCCGGGGAATGCACGTCGCAGCCGATGATCCGGCCGTACTTGTCCGGGTGTTCGACGACGTCGCTGAAGCCGCTGTCGAACCGCAGCGAGGAACTGCTCCAGCAGGGCAGATCGTACCGGCGAATGAGGTGAACCATCTCGCGGGCATCGGCCAGGCCGGCGGCGAACGGTTTGTCCACAAACACCGGCTTGCCGGCGTGAGCCACGGCCCGCAACTCCGCCAGGTGCCGACGGCCGTCCACGCTCTCGATCATCACCGCGTCCACCATGCCGAGCAGGGCCTCGATCGAGTCGGTCATCCGCACGCCGTGCTTGTCGGCCAGGTTCTTGCGGAACTCGTCGACGCGATCGACGCTGCTCTTGAGGTCGGGACTGAACGACGGATACGCGGCCACCACCCGGACGTTCAGATCCGCAAGCTGCTCGTGGAAGATGCTCGCGAACGCCCCGCAGTGCGAGGTGTCCATGCCGATCATGCCCACGTGAACGGTCTCGGCCATTTCAGGCGGCTCTCCTTGCAGGCTGCACGCGGACGCGGGCCGGAACGCCCGGCCTCCGGTTCCGCACGATTCCCGCCGCGGTTGACAGCCGGGAATCGATTCCGCAGGATGCCGCCCATGCTAAGGGTCCGCGCGCCGATCCTCAAGGTTTCCGCTTCGGCACGGCCCGGGGCGACCCTCAGCGAGACGCTGCTGGCCGGTGCGGCCATCGGACTGCTGCTGCTGGTGGCGGCCCTGGGCGTCGAGCAGGTCCGTACCGAGCTCCGCATCCGCCAGACCCGCCAGCTGCTGGTCCTGCTGCGGTCGGCGCTGCTGGCCTGGCAGCAGTCGACCGGCACCTGGCCGGAACCGGCCGAGCCGCCCCCCCAGCCTCCCCCCGGCGGGCCGGGCATGCCCCCCGAGGAGCAGGCCGCCGGCCGGATGGCCGCGCTGCTGTGGGCCCATGAGGCCTCGCGCGGGTGGATGGAAGCCATCCCGCCCCTGCTGCGCAGCCCGGCGGATCCGCGGGACCGGCAGGATTCCCGGTCATCGGATCCGGGTTTCGTCCTGCGGGACTCCTGGGGCACGCCCCTGTGGTGCCTGACAGTCGGCAGTGCCGCCCAGGTCCACCGCGAGGCCGTGGCCGCCAACCGGGGCTGCCCGATCTTCATCAGCGCCGGCCAGGACCGCGATTTCGGCGTCGTTGATCGCTCCGCCGCCGCCGACAACCTCCGCAGCGACGAGCTACCGCCGGCAACGCAGCCGGGGTAGGATGCCCTCATGCACCGATGTTCGCGGCCTGGGGTGGGTCACGGCCCTGCGACCGGCGGCGCCGGTCCCGATCGACTTCCAGTGCGTTTTCACAAATGCCCGGGCCGGCTGGTGGTGATGGCCGCCGTCTTTCTGGCCGGCGCCTGCGCGGGCCCGCCGCCCCGGCTGATGCCGGTCACGGCGCTGCGCAGCGAGCCGGATCCCCGGGGCGGATGCCTCCGCTGGTTCGACGTGGACGGCGACGGCCGGGCCGAGTACGCCGAACGGCTGGATGCGACCGGCCGGATCGACGGCATCGCCTGGGACCGCGATGCCGACGCCTCACCGGAGGACCAGGTCGATCTTCGGGCCATACCGGCGGCGGGCACGCGGCACCTGATCCTGATTCTCGATTCGATCGCGCACCAGACGGCCATGGAAGCCTGGCGCCAGGGCCGGATGAGCCTCTTTCCCCGCCCGAGTCGCACGATCGCGCCCTTTCCGGTCATGACCGATCCCTGCCTGACGGAGTTCTACGGCATCGGGCCGTGCCTGGCCGTCGAGTCGGGCTACTACGACGGGCGGGTTCTGCGCAACGGCTACGAAGTCTACGCCCGCAACGAGATCACCTCCTGGCAGCGCTTCACGGACTACGCCATGGCCCCGCCGGGGCACGTCCCGACGTATCTGTGGCCGCGACCGTGGCTCGACCACGAGTTCCGCCGCATCCAGGAAGGCTTCACCGCCCGCCCGGTGGACGGCTACACCGGCTATTGCGTGGGAACCTCGGCCACCGGCGCGATCCTCGGACGCGACGGCCACCGCCACGCTCTGATCCGGCTCGACCGCTTCTGCCGGAGAGTCGTGCATGACGCCCGCGGGCGGGTCTGCATCACACTCCTGTCGGACCACGGCCACTTCCTGGGCGAAAGCCGCCGCATCGCCCTGACCGACGCCCTGCGCGGCTTCGGCTACCGGGTCACCGACCGGCTCAGCCGGCCGGGAGACGTGGTTGTCCCCGAGTTCGGCATGGTCAGCTGCGCCGCCATCCATACCGCCTCGCCGGAACCGGTGGCCCGGGACGCCGTGGGCATCGACGGCGTCGAGCTGGCCGCGTACCGGAACAACGAGGGCGGGGTGACGGTCGTCGGTCGCGACGGATCGGCCGCGATCACGCGCTCGCCGGCCGGGGGCCTGTGCTACCTGCCGCGCGACGGCGATCCGCTGGGCCTGCAGGCGGTGCTCGAGCGGTTGAAGGCCGCAGGCCGGGCGGCCGCCGACGGGGCGGTGGATGAACGGACCTGGTTCGAGGCGACCGCCGACCACGAGTACCCCGATGCCGTCTGCCGGGTCTGGCACGCGTTTCACGGCCTGGTGGTGCACACGCCCGACGTGCTGCTTTCGCTGGAAGACGGCCGGCACTGGGGCAGCGCCACCCAGAACCGCCTGGTGCGGCTGATCGGCGTCCACGGCAGCCTGCGGGCCGCCGGTTCCTCGGGTTTCGCGGTCACCATGGCCGGCGAACTGCCGCCGGTCATGCGCCTGGCCGGCCTGGGCGAGGCGTTGCGCGCCGCCGGCGTCGTGATGCGCGGTCCGGCCGCTGCGACGGACGCTCCGGTCACTTGGCGTTGAGGAGCGTCCGCACCAGGTGCACCGCCCCGGTGGCCAGCAGGCTGAGGATCAGCAGCAGCAGCGACACCGCCACGCAGAAGGTCACCAGCGGCCAGGCCGAGCCCATGGCCGAGCCTTCGCCCGTGCCGGTGGCCTGACCGATGAGAAAGGTCAGCACACCGGTCAGCAGAATCGCCCCCAGCGCACCCCGGACATTGCCCGAAAGCGGGGCCATGCGCACCGTCATGCACACCACCAGGTAGAGAAACAGCAGCGTCTGCCAGTTGCGCAGGTCGCTCTGCCGGATCACGTTCACCAGCCGCTCCACCAGCGTCAGAAGCTCGCGGACCGTCGCGAAGAACAGCGGCAGGCTGGTCGGAAGCAGCATCCGGTCGAACGGGGCCTGCTCCATGGCCGCCAGGATCGGCGAACCGAGATACCGCGCGATCCAGTAGATCGCCACCGCGCAGCCGACCATCGGCAGCAAAGCAATGATCACCGTGCCGACGAACGGCACCCGGGTCTTGATCTCGCCGCTGCCGGTCTGCGGCTCGCCGGTGGCGTCGTCCTTGACCAGCGTGGTGTTGTTGACCGTCCCGCCGGTAATCAGCATGCCGATCACGTGCCCGACCGTGGCCACCAGCGTGCCCGGCAGCAGCAGCGAGTTGACCACCCGGGGCTGCACCAGCGAACTCCACAGCCGGTGCACTCCCAGGGCCGCAAAGACGATCACCAGCATCCAGAACGTCAGCGAGGCGTACTCCATGCGCGGAATCTCCCTTGAAGCCGATACTGTTATCGGACAGCCTTGACGGTTGATCTTGAGGCCTTTTGGCCCGGCCGGAGGGCGACATGCAGGCATCCCGCCGGCTGGCCGTAAGATTCGCTCAGGCCTACACTTGCATGGATGTCAGCGGAGCTGATCGAAAGGGTGGCGGCCTACCATCTGGAGACCCGGCATCATCCCCGGCGCTACGCCCGCGGGCCGGGATACCTGGACTGGTCCACCCAGCCGGATCCCTTCCGCCGTTTCCACGGCGCGGCCTGCCTGCCCCTGCCCATCCCCCCGGGCAACCCGGGACCGGCCTACGACGCCCTCTTCCAGCCCGATGCGATCGCGCCGGAGCCGCTGAGCCTGCAGTCGGTCTCGCACTTCCTCTTCGGCTCACTGGCCGTCTCCGCCTGGAAGCAGGCCGGCGGGCAACGCTGGGCGCTGCGCTGCAACCCCTCCAGCGGCAACCTGCACCCGACCGAAGGCTACCTGCTGCTGCCGCCGCTGGAAGGGCTCTCGGAATCCGCGGGGGTCTACCATTACGCCCCGAGGGAGCACGCCCTGGAACAACGCGCTACCCTGGACGCGGGGCTCTTTGCGTCGCTGATGCGCGGCCTGCCGGATGGATCCTTTCTGGCCGGCCTCAGCTCGATTCACTGGCGCCAGGCCTGGAAGTACGGTGAGCGCGCTTTTCGCTACTGCCAGCATGACGTCGGCCATGCCCTCGCCGGGCTGCGGCTGGCGGCGGCCATGCTCGGCTGGCGGCTGGCGGTGGCCGGCCAGCCGGGCGATGCGGACGTGGCTCGTCTCCTGGGGCTCGACCGTTCGGGGGATTTCCAGGGTGCTGAGCCGGAACACCCGGATCTGCTGGCGGTGGTATCTCCCGGCGGACGCGGGGCCCGGCCGGCCTTCAGGGTCGATCCGGACGTCATCGAGGCGGTCGCCCGCTCGCGCTGGCACGGGCGGGCCAACGCCTTGAGCCCCGGCCATGTCCGCTGGCCGGCGATCGAGGAGGTGGCCCGGGCGACCGTCAAGCCGCGCGAGGCGGTGGGCGGTTCCCCGACCGCCGGTTCCGGGAGTCCATCTCCCGGCCCGCCCGCAACGCCCGACGCGGCGGGGATCGACGGCCGGGCCGCCCGTCCCGGCCCTTCGGCCATGACCCTGTTCCGCCGACGACGCAGCGGCGTGGCCTACGACGACCGAACGCCGATGCAGCGAGAGTCCTTCTTCCGCATGCTGTCACGACTGGTGCCCGCAGACGCCCCGGCGCCGCCCTGGGACGCCGTCGACTGCCGTCCGCAAGTGCACCTCCTGCTGTTTGTACACCGCGTGGAGGGACTTCCGCCGGGCCTGTATCTCCTGGCCCGCGACCCTGCGGGAGCCGGCGAACTGCGATCCACGATCCGCCGGGCATTTCAATGGACCCGACCGCCCGGATGCCCTGAGATGCTCGATCTGACGTGCCTGGCCACCGGCGACTGCCGACAGGTCGCGGCGGATCTGAGTCTCGGCCAGGACATAGCCGGCATGGGAGCCTTCAGCGCGGGCATGCTGGCGCGTTTCGCGCCCGCACTGGTTGAGCACGGGCCATGGTTTTATCGGGCGCTGTTCTGGGAGGCGGGAATGGTCGGCCAGATGCTCTATCTGGAGGCCGAGCGCGCGGGTTTGCGCGGTACCGGCATCGGTGCGTATTTCGACGAGCTTGTTCACGACCTGGTCGGCCTGGAAGGCCTGGATTTCCAGAGCCTCTATCACTTCGCGGTCGGCGGGGCGGTGGACGATCCGCGGCTGACGACGCTTGCGGCCTATCCGGCGCCGGGCTAATCGCCGCCGGCACGGGAAGCCGTGGGGGCAGGCTCAGTCTCCGCAGGCCGGGTCCGCCGGCACGTTCGTGCCGCTGAAACAACGCTGGAAGACGGCAAAATCGTTCTGATCGACGTCCGGGTCCGCGTCGAGCTTCGCCCGAAGACAATCCGGGGCCGGCTGGGGCACGGCGGGCCCGGTGCCGCAGGCGATCATCAGGCCTAGGTCGTCGTCGTCCACGTCGCCGTCGCGGACGAAGTCGCCGGGAATGATCGGCGGGCAACCGTCGGCATCCACCGGCGCCCCCGGCACGGTGGCCGCACAGGCGTCGCAGGCGTCGCCCACGCCGTCGTCATCTTCGTCTTCCTGGCGGGGATTGGCCTGCTGGCGGCAGTTGTCGGAGTGGTCGGGGACCGTGTCGCCGTCGGTGTCGGTCGCCAGGGCCACTCCGCGGTTGCCTCCGGCGGCAATGGCCGTAAACCCGCCGTTGGGCCGGGGAACAGCCTGCTGGCTGTTCTCGTTGCTGCCCCAGACCACGACGGTTCCGTCGCTCCTGAGCCCCATGCTGTGGTAATCGCCGGCCGCCACGGCGGCAAAGCCGCTGTTGGGCTCGGGCACGTCGCACTGCCCGTCGTCGTTGTTGCCCCAGGCGACGATGGAGCCGTCGCTCTTGAGCCCCAGGCTGTGATACCCCCCCGCGGCGACGGCCGCAAAGCCGCTGTTGGGCACCGGAACGCTGCACTGGCCGAAGTCGTTGCGCCCGAAGGCGACGATCACGCCCTCGCTCCGCAGCCCCAGGCTGTGCTCCAGCCCCGCCGCCACGGCGGCAAAGCCGCTGTCAGGCTCCGGCACGTTGCACTGGCCGGCGTTGTTACGGCCCCAGGCGACGATCGAGCCGTCCCGCAGCCCCAGGCTGTGGTAGGCGCCCCCGGCGCCCCGGGAAAAACCGCTGTTGGGTTCCGGCACGTCGCACTGGTGGTAATCGTTACGCCCCCAGGCGACGACCTGGCCGCCGGTTCGGATGGCCAGATTGTGGTATTCTCCCGCCGCCACGTCCAGGAAACCGCTGTTGGGCTCCGGCAGGTTGCATTGGCCGGCCCAGTTGTCTCCCCATGCGGCCAGGCTGCCGTCGAGGATGCGAAGCGCCAGGGTGTGGTTGGCTCCGGCCGCGATCCGCACGAAACCGGTGTTCGGAACCGGCACGTTGCACTGAACGTGCGTGTTGTCGCCCCAGGCGGCGGCCGTGCCGTCGGTCCGCAGGGCAACGCTGTGGTAGCCGCCGCCGGAGACCGCGGCATAACCGCTGTTGGGGGAGGGCACGTTCAGCTGGCCGGTGCCGTTGAAGCCCCAGGCGGTGATCGAGCCGTCGTTGCGGCGGCCGAGACTGTGATGCCAGCCGGCCCCGATCGCGGTGAAGCCCGAGTTCGGCCCGGGGACATTCAGCTGACCGTCGGAGTTGTTGCCCCAGGCGGCAATCGAGCCGTCGGCCCGCAGGGCCAGCCCGTGGGAGGAGCCCGACGCCACCGCCGTAAAGCCGCTGTTGGGGGATGGAAGAGCAAGCTGCCCGTGGTTGTTGCGGCCCCAGGCCGCCAGCGAACCGTCGCTCCGCAGAGCCAGGCTGTGCCACAGGCCGCCGGCGACCGCCGCAAAACCGCTGTTGGGCGACGGCGGCTGGCACTGGTTGTAGTCGTTGCGCCCCCAGGCGGCCACCGACCCGTCGGACCGCACCGCCAGGCTGTGGTAAATGCCCGCCGCGATGGCGATAAAGCCGCTGTTGGGCGAGGGCACGCTGCATTGGCCGTCGGAATCAGCCCCCCAGGCGACGATGCTGCCGTCCTGCCTGAGGGCCAGGCTGTGGTAGCCGCCGGCGGCGATCGCGGTGAAGCCCGCGTTGGGGCCCGGAACCTGGCATTGACCGAACTGGTTGTTGCCCCAGGCGACGACCGAGCCGTCGGGCCTCAGTCCGAGGGTGTGGGCCCCGCCGGCGGCGATGGCCGTCCAGCCCGAGTCGAGGTCGCCGCCGAAGACCAGGTTTCCCCAGCCCTGGACGGCGCCGGGCGACTGGGCCAGAACCGTCGCCGCCTGAACCATGACCGCCACGGCGAGCACACCGGCCATCCGTTTCGGAGCGGCGGCGCGCAGAATCCTTTGCCCCCGACCGCGGTCTGCGGGAAATCCGGCTGCGTAACTCAACTGTGCCCCGCCTGCCTTTGTGTCCCTGACAACGGTTCCCCGGTACTGATGCTAGCGGCCTGGAACCCCTGGTTCAAGCGGTTCATCAAATACCCCGTGTCCGCAAACCGGCCCCGGGGCATCGGGGGCGGTTATCGGAACCATCCAGGCCGCGACCGTTGTGCCGCCCCGGTTGGACTGTGGCGGATCGGGGGCGCCGACGGTATGATCGCCCCGGCGGCCGGTGCGGCATCCGCGGACCGACAGGCCTGACAGCCGCCCGGCGTGCCGCCGACGGCAGGACCGCCTCGGGCGGCGCGCCGGC
>CAZSYS010000102.1:3087-12654 GCA_964611365.1 uncultured Planctomycetales bacterium | reverse complement strand
CCGCGTGTGAGCCGCGCGAAGCGCCGTAGCGGCCGGCGCCCCTGCCGGCCGTCGAGGGCGGCGTGCTGTGGCCATCCGTCACTACGCCACGAATGGAACATGGAGGAGGTGCGCTCACGGCCGGTGCGCGCAGGGCCATCACAACTGCACATCGGCGCCGCGAAGCGCCGTAGCGGCCGGCGCCCCTGCCGGCGGTCGAGGGCGGTGTGCTGTGGCCATCCGTCACCACGCCACGAATGGAACATGGAGGAGGTGCGCTCACGGCCGGTGCGCGCAGGGCCATCACAACTGCACATCGGCGCCGCGAAGCGCCGTAGCGGCCGGCGCCCCTGCCGGCCGTCGAGGGCGCAGGACCCACGCCTGGCGCTGTAGCGCCTTGGCGTACGACCCCTTTGGGGCTTGATCGGTGTGACACGCGGGATTCGAGGGGCTCACGCGTTCCAAAGGGCTCACGCATTCCATGGGCGGACGGGCCTGGCTGACAACCTTCGCCCCTTGCGGGGCTCATGAGCCGGACTGAGGACACCCCTGATGAACGGGGAGCCGAAGTCAGGACACCCCCGATGACCCGGCGTCGGCCGGCGGTCAACGTCCGGCGGCGGCTCGGCGGGCGGAGGGCGGGCGGCCGGCCTCCCCGGGCCGGGGCGTTCACATCGGCTCGAGCACCTGGGCGGAGCGAGCCGGGATGTACACGATGACCGACTGCGGGCGGCCGTCGGCGGCGATGGGCTGCCAGGGGTAGACCTGGCCGGGGGGGACGATGCCGTGCCCGCCGAACCAGAAGTCGTCGGTGTTCAGGACCACGCGGTAATCCCGGGCCCGGGGGACGCCGACGGTGAAATCGGCGTAGGAGTTGTGGGGGTGAAAGTTGAAGAGGAACACCAGCGGCCCGCGCCGGCAGACCAGGATCTTGTTGTCCTCGTGGACCTTGATCTTCTCGATGGGCCCGGCGCCCAGCAGGCCGAAGTGGGCGTCCAGGGCCTGCATCTGGCGGTCGAAGGCGGCCAGATCGCGGTAGCGCAGCAGCAGGTTGTCGACCAGCGACCACTGGCGGCGGGCGTACTTGAATGAGAAGCCGTTGCCCTCGCGGGGAAAATCGATCCACTCGGGGTGGCCGAACTCGTTGCCCATGAAGTTGAGCCAGGCTTCGCCGCCCAGGCCGAAGGTGACCAGGCGGATCATCTTGTGCAGGGCGATTCCGCGGTCGATGACCACGTCCTGGTGTTCCTTGCTCATGTACCAGTACATGCTGGCGTCCATGAGCCAGAAGGCGATGGTCTTGTCGCCGACCAGGGCCTGGTCGTGGCTCTCGGCGTAGGCCACGTGCTTCTCGCCCGGCCGGCGGTTGACCAGGGTGTGGTAGAGCTCGTCCATGTGCCAGTCTTCGTCCTTGCGCTCGCGCAGCAGGCGGATCCAGTAGTCCGGCACGCCCATGGCCAGGCGGTAGTCGAAGCCCAGGCCGCCCTCCTCGAGGGGCCTGGCCAGGCCGACCATGCCGGAGACGTCCTCGGCGATGGTCACGGTGTCCGGGGCGGTTTCGTGGGCCACCAGGTTGGCCAGCTGCAGGCAGGTCACGGCGTCTTCGTCGATGTCGTGGATCAGATAGTCGTCGTAGCAGGTGAACGGCCTGCCCAGGCCGTGGTGCAGGTACATCATGCTGGTGACGCCGTCGAAGCGGAAGCCGTCGAAGTGGTACTCCTCGATCCAGAACCGGACGTTGCTCAGCAGAAACCGCAGCACCTCCCACTTGCCATAATCGAACAGCAGCGAATCCCACGCCGGGTGCTGGCCGCGCGGGCCGGCGTGGAAGTACTGGTGGTCGGTGCCGTCGAACATGTTCAGGCCGTCCTGGACGTTCTTGACCGCGTGGCTGTGCACCAGGTCGAGAAAGACCCGCAGGCCCTTGCCGTGGGCGGTGTCGATGAGCCGCTTGAGGTCCTCGGGCGTGCCGAAGCGTGAGGAGGCGGCGTAGAAGGCGTTGACGTGGTATCCGAAGGAGGCGTAGTAGGGGTGCTCCTGGACGGCCATCAGCTGAATGACGTTGTAGCCGGCGGCGACGATCCGCGGCAGGATCTGGTCGGTGAACTCGTTGTAGGTGCCGATCCGCTCGGCCTCCAGGGCCATGCCCACGTGGGCCTCGTAGATCCGCGGCTGCCCCTGCAGGGCGGGCACGGGGTGCTGCCAGCGGTAGGGCTCCGGCGGGTCCCAGTACTGGCCGGTGCCGTTGTGGGTAGCCGGGTCGTAGACCACGCGGCGGATGTAGGCCGGGATGCGATCCATGGGGCCGATGCGGCTGATCACGTGCACCTTGACGTGATCGCCGTGCCGCAGCCCGCGCCCGCCTTCATCGTCGGGCACGAAGGTGCGCCATACGCCGAACTGGTCGCGCTCCATGGGGTGCGACCGGCGGTTCCAGCCGTTGAAATCGCCGATGAGGAAGAGCTGCTCGGCCCCGGGGGCCCACTCGCGGTACCAGACGCCGGGGCGATCATCCTTGCGGCCGCGGTTGAAGCCGAAACGCCGGTAGCCGAGACTGAAGGCCTCCAGCGATCCCTCGGTCCTGACGATCTCCTCGAGCCGGGCGCGGAAGCGGCGGTAGCGGTGCCGCAGAGCCTCGGCATAAGGTTCCAGCCAGGGGTCCAGGGCGATCAGGCCGGTTCCGTCCGGCTCGGCGGTCCTGGGTTCGGCGGCCATGCTCGCATCCTTCCGACGCGAAGGCGGACTCAAGTCGCTCGCGCGGAGGCATCTTAACCGACAATCGCGGCCGGCCGGAAGCGGTCGTCCCGCGGGGCGTCCCGGCGAACGGGGCTGGCGGCCGGCGGCGGGTGTGTTAACCTTCCGGGGCGGGGGCGTCCTGCGTGCCCCGGGCGGGATCCGGCGATCGCCGCCCGGCGCGGACGCCGGCCGCCGCGGGTGATGCGTGCGGCAGGCGGGATTCCGGGGCGCGCGGACACGGAAAGCCGGGATACGGAAAGCGAGGGCCTCCCATGGCGCAGGACATCGGGCGTGCCCGGCCGGCGGCGGGCGCGGGCCGGGCGCTGGCGGCGCTGCTGATCTTCGGCATCGCCTTCGGCTACGTCGAGGCCGCGGTGGTGGTCTACCTGCGGGCGATCTACCAGCCGCTGCGCGCCCGGCTGCATCCCGGGTCCGGGCCCGGGGACCTGTTCCCTCTCATCCGGGCGGACGAACTGCGGGCCGAGGGCCCCGAGCACGCCCGACGACTGGGCATCGAGCTCGGTCGCGAGGCCGCGACGCTGGTGATGCTGGCCGGAGCCGCCTGGGCGACCGCATCGTGTTTCCGCACGTTCTTCGCGTCGTTCCTGATCGCCTTCGGCGTCTGGGACATCTTCTACTACGTCTTCCTGAAGCTGATGATCGACTGGCCGGAATCGCTGTGGACCTGGGATATTCTCTTTCTGCTGCCGGTGCCGTGGGTCGGGCCGGTGATCGCCCCGATCATCGTCGCGGTGACCATGATCGTGGCCGGCGCGGCCGTCCGGCTCCGCGAGGCCGCAGGCCGCCCGGTCCGGCCGCGGGGCGGCGACTGGGCCATGGTCGTCGCCGGCGGAATCGTGCTGGTGACGGCGTTCTGCTGGGACTTCCGCAACACCACCGCCGGCTGCGAGCCGAACCCCTTCCACTGGCCGCTGTTCGCCGCGGGGCTGGCGCTGGGGCTGGCCGGTTTCGTCCGCGGACTGCGCCGCGGGAAACCGCGTCACTTCTGAAAGTCTCCCGGCCGGCGCCCGCCAGGCGACCCCCCGGCCGGCGCGATCCGGCGGCCCGCTTCACCACTCCACCGTGATGCAGGCCTGCCTCCGCGGATGCCGGAAGCGGGCCAGCAGCAGCCGGCGGACCGGATCGCAGCACCACCCCTCGCGCCCCGGTCCGGGCGGGAGGTCGTCGGCCAGCGGATCGAGGCTCTCTCCGTCGATGCGCAGCCTGCGCGGCGGGTGGATGCCGGCCAGGAGCAGCTCGTTAGGCTCTCCCGCGATGTGCTCGACCACCGCATTCCAAGGCCCGGTGCCGGTCGGGTCGTCCAGGGACACCGGGCGTCCCCAGCCGCTGACGTGCCAGCGCCGCCCGGCCGCCGGATCCCACCGCACCTCGGTCCAGGGCTCATCCCAGCGCGGCAGCCGCCCCTGGGCCTCGAGGCAGCGGTGGATCAGCCACGGATGGATCAGGGCGACATGGGCGGTGTGGGTGAGCAGGTTCCAGGAGTCCGGGTACAGCCCGGTCCAGGGGGGGCGGTCCAGCATCTGCTGCAGCCCGCTACGGACCACGCCGTCGGCGATGTAGCGCAGCAGCGGGTCGGGCCGGTGGGTCTCCAGCTCGATGACGTGCCAGGCCCATTCCAGGCCGCACCACTGCACCGGGACGCCCAGCCAGCTGATCACGGAGAACGTCGGCCCCAGGACGGGAATCGACGCGTACGGCGTGACCTGCACCGGATGGCTCCAGGCCTGGTCGGCGTGAATCACGCGGCGGTCCCAGTCGTCGCGGTCGCGGCCGGCGACCAGCCGGGCGGGCCTGTCCCCCGCCGGCACCTTCCAGGCGTAGAGAAAAGGCACGCCCGTCCAGGCCCAGTACCACCCGTCCTCAAGCCACTGCGGGTCGCCGGTGAGGGTCCAGGCGATCCGGCAGGCCTCCACGGCCAGTGCCGCCGCCCGGATGTCGGGGATCTCCTGGTGAACTTCCCACACCTGCGCGCCGCGGGGCACGCGGAACCGCCGGGTGGCTTCCAGGCCGCGCAGACCGGCGGCCAGGCAGGCCTCGTCGCCGGTCAGCCGGGCGTGCCGCAGGATCGGCAGCACGGCCTGCACGCAGGTGCCCAGGCTGGTCGAGCCGTCCTCGCCGAGGTCCTGGTAGCGGCCCCCGGTGACCTCCCGGCAGGTCCGGCGGGCCGCTTCGGTGTTGGCGAATGGCCAGGTTCCGTCGGGCCGCATCGCGGCGATCAGCTCCCGAACCTGGTCCTCGGCCGCCAGGCGGGCCTGCAGGCCGACGGCGGCGTCGATCAGCGCCCGACCGGCCAGGCCGGTGCGCTCAACCCACTGCTGCCGGCCGGTCTGGCTCGCGTGGCCGATCAGCCAGGCGGCCACCGCCGGCATGAACCGGCTCTGGCGGTCCAGGTACCAGTGGGGGCGCCAGCCCTTGTCCTGTTCCCAGTAGATCGTGCGGCCGTAGCACTCGGCGATGATCTCGCGCAGCTCCGCGGCATCGTGCGGCGCCGGCGGCGGCGGCGGCGGAGCGAACAGCTCGTACCACCGTCGGGCGACCAGGGCCACCGGCAGCCGGCCTTCGGCATACAGCAGATACTCCAGCCGCAGCGGTGTATCGGCCTCCATGACGTACGGGCGGCGGGCCAGGACCTCGTTTTCCTCCCGCCAGGCGGGGATCGACGGAACCGAGAGCTTCATGAGGTGGTTGGGCTGCCCGTCCAGCCGGTTGGGTGACGAGAATGTGGCTGCCGGCCCGGTGTCGCGGCCGTTCCAGGCCTGAAGCGGGGACCACATCAGCGCGCAGGTCAGGTCGGCGGCCTCGACGGCCATCGCCGGCAGGGCGACCTTGAACGGATGCGGCGTCCAGCGGTCGGCGAACCGCTCCCCCACCGCCCGCTCGTCCGACGAGGGCCAGCCGGGTTCTAGGAACTCGACGCCGCCGAACAGGCCGAATCGATCCAGCGGCTCGCCGGCCGGGTGGGGTTCGGCCCGCAGAACCGGCCCGGAGAAGCTCAGCAGCCGGCCTCCCTGCGGGCCGGTCAGCACGGCCTGTACCTCGACGGCCTCGAGCATCGGCGTTCCGCCGGACCGCAGATCGACCTCGACCCGCCAGGCCGCGTTCGGGCCGATGTCCGCGGCCAGCCGGACGTGTCCGGGGCCGGCGAAAGCCACCTGCATCGCCGGCTGAAGCAGACGCACGCCGCCATCGGCGTCCTGGATGGCGATCTCGGCCAGCGGCAGAAGCCAGCCGGCGGTGCGCCACGCCCCGCTCGACGGCGCGACCTGCCAGCGGGCGGCGCCGATCGTCCCCGGGGCGGCCGAAGGGATGAGGTCCAGCGCCAGACGCGACGTCCGCATGCCCGCTGTCAGGGGCAGCACGTCGCCGTCGCCGACGATCAGCGACGTCTCCAGCTCGTGGCGGATGCCGCTTTCGGGGCAGTGCAGTGCGGCCGCAAGGGTGTGCACGCCGGGCCGGTCGGGCCGCAGGGGCGCGCCGCTGAGGCGGACCGGTTCATCGGCCGGGGCCGCGGTCTGCACCGAGCCGTCGGGCAGCCGGACGTGGAAGACCGACGTCTCCGCCCGCCCCGGCAGGCGCCGCAGCGTCAGCGAGGGGATGGTCTGCGCGCCCAGGTCGATGCGGTGGCGATCGAGGGCGAAACCCATCTCCAGGCGGCCGGGTGGGCGGAGAATCTCGATGAAGTCGATCTGCACGCCGCCGGGCGGTGCGTGGTTGACCGGATCGACGCGCAGGCGGGTGAGCCTGCGGCCGGCGTCCGTCGGACGGCCGATGGTCAGATCCAGCGTCTGGAAGCAGGCCTCCGGCGGGTCGGCCGGGCGGGTGGTGCAGCCGAGGCTGTCGCCGGAGACGCGGCGGTCGTTGGAGAAATCCGCGTCCGCGTCGGTCGTCCAGAATACCTCGGTGGCGCCCGTGCTGTCGGACCGCATCCGAAGCCGGACCACGCAGCCGTCCAGCGGAACATCGATCGCCGGACCGATGATGAAGGCGTCCGCTCCGCCGACGCGCAGATGCAGCAGGCCGCCGGCGACGGACACGTCCGCGATGTTGCAGGCCGCGACCCAGCCCTCGGCATCGCCATCGGTGTTGAAATCCCAGCGTGCCGGCGGCGGTTCGTCCCCGGGGCCCGCGCCGACCTCGCCGGGCGCGGAGTCCGCCGAGCTCGCAGCGCCCAGCAGCAGCACCGGCCCGAGCACGGCAGGAATGCGCAGCATCCCTTGTTTCATCGCGTATCCTCCGGATCCGCCCCGGGCGGCCGGGCCGCATCGCCGGATGCCGACCGCCGCGGCGCGTCTTCAGGCGCGGCTCTGCGCACGCGAGCAGGCGGAAGACTCAAACGGGGCTCCGAACCGCACTTCGCCTCGGGCCGTCGCGATGATACCATGCCGGCATGGCGGCGGCACAAGGCATGCGGGCGCTGATTCTCCACGGCCCCGGGCGGTTGAGCCTCGAGGAAGTGCCCCGGCCGCGGGCCGGAGCCGGCGAGATCGTGCTTCGCGTGCACTCGGCGACGATCTGCGGCACCGACGTCCGCATCCTGGACGGCACCAAGACCCGCGACGTCCGCCCGGGGCATCCGATCGGGCATGAGTGTGCCGGCACGATCGCGGAGATCGGCCCGGAGGTCCGCGGCTTCCGCGAAGGGGAAGCGGTGTCGGTCTGCGTGGTGGTGTCCTGCGGACGATGTGCGGCCTGCGCGATGGACCGGGAGAACCTCTGCGTGAACCGCTCCACGCTGGGCTACCACACCGACGGATGCTTCGCCGAGTACATGCGGATTCCCGCGGCGGCGGTGGAGCGGGGCAACCTGTTCCGGCTGCCGGACGCGGTGCCTCTCGAAGTCGCGCCGCTCCTGGAGCCGACCGGCTGCTGCATCAACGGCTGGCACGAGTTGGCCGTCGGCCAGGACGAGGCCGGGCGGCGCGGCCGGGAGTCGCTGGTGATCTTCGGGGCCGGCCCGATCGGGCTGATTCACCTGATGCTCGCCCGCGCCGGCGGGGTGACGCCGCAGCGCGTCGGGTTCGTCACCGTGGTCGAGCCCCTGCCCCACCGCCGGGAAGCCGCCCGGCGGTTCGGGGCCGACGAGGCGGTCGATTTCGAGGGCTTTGACGTCCGCGACCGGTTCGATTCGGCCATTCTCGCCGTGGGTCGCACCGAGCTGGTCGAAGTGGCCATGCGGGCGGTGCGGGACTGCGGAAGGATCAGCCTGTTCGCCGGGTTCGACCGCGGCGCGTCGGTGGCGATCGACCCCAACGCCATCCACTACCGCCAGCTGCGGCTGACCGGCGGATCGGAGTCCCGGCGGCGCGACTACCGGCAGGCGCTGGACATGGCCGCGGCCGGACGGCTGAACCTGGCACCCCTGATCACCCACCGTTACCCGATCGAACGCTACCAGGAGGCATTCGATGCCGCCGCGAACCGCCGGGGGCTGAAGGTGGCTCTGACGCTTTGAGACGGCCGGCCATCCGGCGCCGGCCTCCGGCTTCTGCATGGGGGATCGGCACGGCGGGGGCCGCCGGCCGGTTTCAGCGACCCGCCCGCCCGGCGGCGCGCTGCATCTTGAGCAGCAGCTTCATCTCGCCCTGGTGGTTGGCCTCGTCGTGCAGCCCATGGGTAATCCAGTAGCCCAGCGGACGGTCATGCGGAAGCTGAAGGCTGCACGGCGGGCCGGCCATGGACCTGGGGGTGAGCATGCCGATGACCTCGAGCACCCGGGGCAGCTGGCGCTCAAGCTCCCGGCGGACCTCGCGGCGGGCGGGCCAGCGTGTGGTTTCCGCCGGCGGGCGACAGTGCTTGCCGAAGGTCTCGGCCCAGTCCGGCGGCAGCAGGCTGCAGCTGGTGGCCGCTTCGACGACCAGCTTGTCGAGCACCCAGATCACGTGCCCGGCGTGCCAGAGTACGTGGTTGGACAGGCCCGGAGGCGCCCAGAACAGCTCCTCCTCGCGGGCCTCGTCGAGCAGGGCGATGGTCCGGCGTCGGAGATCCTCGGCCAGCATCTGCAGAGGCTCAAAGGCCACGGCCGCATCAACCGGCATTCGTTCCTCTCCTTGTGGTTCGTTGGCTCCTGCGTTTTCCGAATATAGGCCCGCCGCGGACCGCGGACCAGCGAGGCACGCGCGACGAGCGAAGATGCAGGGATCCATGCGCGCAGGCACGGCGCCGGGGTCAGTAGGGTTCCGGTCGCGGCCCGCACCGCCAGGCGTCGAAGAGCGCCCGGCACTCGTCGCGCAGCACGCCGGCCCTGACCCGGACGCGGCTGTTCCCCGAGCCCAGCAGCGTCGCGCAGGGCACGGCCAGCTCGTTGAACCCGGCGTCGCGGGCATCGGCGATGGTGGCCCCGAACAGAACCTCGTCCAGGCGGGCCCAGTGGATCGCGGCGGCGCACATCGGGCAGGGCTCGCAGGTGGCCGCGATGACGCACCCGGTCAGGTCGATGCGCCCCAGCAGCCCGGCGGCCTCCCGGATGGCGACGATTTCGGCGTGGGCGGTGGGATCCCCGCTCAGCCGGACACGGTTGTGCACCGCGCAGATGAGCCGCCCCGAGGCGTCGGCCACGGCGGCGCCGAAAGGGCTCTGGCCGGAGGCAATGCCGCTCCGGCAGGCCTCGACGGCCGCACGCATGAGATCGTCGCTGTCCATGGAATCCTCCCGCGATCCGGATTGACCCGCCACGGGCCGCAAGGGTATATTCAGGGCTGCATCCGCGGGCCCTCGCCGCCGGCATCGGCCGGCCATATCTTATCCGAGGCCCGGGTCGGGAGGTCATGATGGGCGCCACGACCGATTCCGAGCCGGTGATGAGCTGCTCCTCGTGCGGGGCCAGCATCTACC
>CAZSYS010000102.1:0-3077 GCA_964611365.1 uncultured Planctomycetales bacterium | reverse complement strand
GGGCGGCGCGATGTACTGCCCGCACTGCTACCAGGCCCGCCAGCAGGCCGAGGCCGCCGCCGCCTCCGGTCAGGACCTGGCATCGCTGGCTCTGTCGGACGCGCCTCCCACCGGCGACCGCTCGGGCCGGACGTCGATCACCGGCATTGCCGCCTTCACCGATGCCAGCACGTTCGAGAGCCAGGTCTTCCAGCGGCCGCTCAACCCGGCCGGACGCGGCGCGACGCGCATGCGCATCTTCCACTGCAAGCTCGCCCCCGGCCCGGTCATGCACATGAATCTGCAGATCAACCAGTGGCTCGACGCGAATCCGGACGTCGAGGTCAAGTTCGCCAACACCACCGTCGGCGTCATGGAAGCCAAGCACGCCGAGCCTAACCTGATCGTCACCCTGTTTTTCTGACACGTCCGGTGGTCCGGCGTCCGGATATCGCGCGATACTGCCCGGCGGCACGCGGCTCGCGCAGGGCAGGTGACACGGATCCTGATTCTCAGGCGCAAAACCGCCGTTCGCCGCCAGCCGGCGCGGGTGGCGCCTTGTTTCCCCCCGGAAACGGCCTGGGTGAACTTACCCGGCGGCCGGCCATGCCTAGCGCAGGTCATCAACCTCAAACGGTCCTGTTGGGGCTGGACGCAAGCCGGAACGGATCGCTACAATGCATGCGGTCGAAGAAGCAAGGCCGAAAAGGCCGAACGGGGTTCAGGAAGTCAGGAACGAAGAAGCAACGACGCAGCCGCACTCCGCCAGTCGAAGGGTACCGGCCGGACGGGGGTCTGCGCCGAGGAATACGCAGCGGCGGTTCATGCCTGCGCAGGGTTCTGCCGGGGTCGCGCACACTTCTGTGCCGGGACGCCGCCCCGTGTAACGTTGCAGCGCGCACCGTCGCGACCGGAGGGCTCTCAGCATGATCGGGGGATTCCGCTTCCATCGACACACGCGGCGCCTGAGTCTCCTGCTGGCCTGGGCCGTGCCGGCCGCCGGCGGCGCACAGGCCGCCGAGGTCAGCATCTTCCTGCTGCGCGACGGCCGTCTGGCCCCGGTGAAACGCAGTGCGCCCGCCGGAGCGGCCGAGGCCGTCGCGGCGCTGGAGGCCCTGGCGGCCGGCCCCTCGGCCGGGGAGCAGGCCGACGGCTACGGAACCGCCCTGCCCGCGGGCACTGCGCTGGCGTCGCTGATCGTGGAGGGCGCCGGGGCGACGGTGGATTTCACGCCCGGGCTTCTGGCCGGCGGAATGGACGAGGTCCGCCTCCAGACCATATTCCGCCAGGTGCAGTGGACGCTGCGGCCCTTCGGTCTGGCCGACGATCTCAGGCTCACCGCCGAGGGCCGGCCCCTGAGCGATTACCTGCCGCCGGCCAAGGGGGCCGCCGGCCAGGGGCCGCCGCCGGCCCTGACCCAGGGCGTGCAGGGCAAGAAGATCACGATCTCCCCCGGACACGGCTACTACTGGAACGGCAGCGGCTGGTACACCCAGCGGCCGGTCTACTGCGCGCCGCTGAGCGAGGAGGATCACCACAACCTGGAGATGTGCCAGTATCTGGAGTACTTCCTGACCGCCCACGGGGCCAACGCGCGGATGGCCCGCTGCACCAATAAGAGCTTCGGCAACCATCCCACCGGCCGGCCCTGGTGGCAGATGGCCGCCTACCTGTGGATCCAGCAGCTGGGCTACCCCTGCAGCGTCTACGCCGGCTCGACCGGCGACTGCACGACCGGCTCAGGGGCCAACGAGTACAGCGACGACATCCGCTCCCGCCCGCTGATGTCCGATGCCGACGCCGCCGACATCTACATCTCGCTGCACACCAACGGCTACGCGGGCGACTGCACCGGACCCGGCTGCCCGACCGGCACGGAAACCTATTACGACGCGGGCACCGAACACGCCCCCTGGGGCCCGGTCAGCCAGCAGCTGGCCAACGCGGTCAACCCGAGCATCGTGGATGCGGTCAACGCCGCGATGCCGGAGATCAGCCCCGACTGGGGCTGCCACGGCACGTGCGTCAAGAACTCCAACGGCGCTTACGGCGAAATCCGCATCCCCGACCGGGCGGCCATCCTGATCGAACTGGGCTTTCACGACACCTGCGACCGCGACGGGCTGCTGCTGAACGACAATCTGTACCGCTCGGTGGCGATGTGGGGCATCTACAAGGGCGTGTGCGACTACTTCTCCGACACCCCCTCGCCGATGTACAACGCCCAGTACGTCAGCGACACCATCCCCTCGACGATGATGGCCGGCCAGACCTACGCGGTGAGCATCACGTTCCGCAACACCGGCGTGGTGTGGTCGTCGGCCCGGGGCTTCCACCTGGGGGCGGTCGATGACGGCGACCCGTTCACCGCCTCCACCCGGCTGGACCTGGCCTCCGAGGTCGGCCCGGGCGGGCTTTACACCTTCTCGTTCAACATGACTGCCCCGGCCGCCCCGGCCACCTATACCACCGACTGGCGGATGGTCCGCGACGGCTTCGCCTGGTTCGGGGCCGCCCACAGCGAGCAGGTCCAGGTGATCGGCCGGGCGCGCGGCGATTTCGACGAGGACGACGACGTGGACCAGGCCGATTTCGGCGAGTTCCAGGCCTGCCTCAGCGGCGTCAGCGTCCCGCATTCCCCGGAATGCGGGAAAGCCAACTTCGACGGCGACAGCGATGTGGACGCCGCGGATTTCGCCGTCTTCCAGGCGTGCATGTCGGGCCCGGATATCCCGGCCGACCCGATGTGCGGGCCGGAGTGACCGGCGTCGGTTCTCACCGGGCACAACAGCCGCCGGCCCCGCCAACCTGCGGTCATCAGGAACCGGCGGACTCACGAACCGGCGACCGGCCACTGCCAGGGCCGGGGATCGCTGCGCTTCTCGATTTCGTCGGCCGGAACCACCGGGGCCGGCCGGGCTTGGCCCTTCGCCTTCCGGTCGAAGTCTCGCCTTCCGGTCGAAGTCACGACGCACCCCGCCGCCCCTGGTCGCACGCGCCCCCACCCGCACCCCCGATCGCCGCAACCTCCCTTTGGCGGTGGGGCCGCAACGTCTGCCGGCCGCCCCGCCCCAGGTTCCCCGACCAAGCCACTGTCT
>CAZSYS010000101.1:7518-12747 GCA_964611365.1 uncultured Planctomycetales bacterium | reverse complement strand
CCGCCCGCTACGGCGCTGCGCGGGGGGCGGGGCGGCGGATGAATGAAGAACGGCAACCGCCGCAAGCGCGGGAGCACATCTGCGCTCCCGGGCCTGCGGGGTTGCCGCGACCGGGCTCAACCCCCCTGCCGCAACGGCTCATTACCCTGAGCCCGGTCAACCACCGTTGAGAATATCGACCACCAGGCTGCCAAGGACGTACACGACGCCCAGACCGTGCCCCAGAAGGGCGGCCAGACCGAACAACTCACCACGACCGGGACGGTAATCGAGTTCGCGTTGCATGATGGCTTCTCTCCCCTCCGGCATCGCCTGGCATCCCCGAACATCTCTCGCCGTCGTGCCCGGATCGTCTATTCGGGGCTGTCGCGTCGATGAAGCCGTCTTTTCAGTCCCCGACTGCGTGTCCCCTGGGTTCATCAGGCGCGATCTCGATGCAGTATCTAGATAAGATACGCTGACGCGGCAGGCAAGCGAATCCGGGGAAGACGGGCGTTCAGGGCGATCCGGGGGGTCCGGGCTCAACGTATCGCGCGAGTTCGACCCCCGCACCAACGGGAGCTGCGCAGCGAGGGCGATGCTGTTGTCGGTCTTTTTTGCCTTCAGTCCGCGCGGGCCTGCGGCGATCGATCCGCACGCCGGTGCCGCGGTCAGGACACGCCGGGCGCCGGCGAAGGTCCGATCATATTTCGACGCAGCCCCACTGGCGGTTCTCCACCGTCGTGCGACCCGTGGCCACGTCCAGCCTCATGGTGCGGTTGGTCGAGTCTCCCACGTGCTCGCCGGCAATCATCACCCCGTTGCGCCAGAAGAGCTTGCGGAGCATCAGGTAGTTGTGCCTGCCGACGTCCATCACGTCGCTGGTCTCGAACATCGCCGCGCCGCCGGCCACCTTGGCGATCAACCGGTACTTGACCGCCCCGAGTTCGTATGCCGCCTTGAACAGCAAAGGGATTCCCGTGTCGGCAAACATCGCCGGCACGGTCCTGGCCTTCAGGGGCGAAAGCGACGAATTGGGCAGCATGTAATGCAGCAACCCCCCCACCCGTGCGACCGGGTCCCATATGCTCAGCCCGATGCAGCTGCCCAGCGCGTAGGTCACCAGCTCGACGCCCGGGTCGTCAGTCACCCGCAGATCCGCGATGTCCACAACGATGGGCGTCTTCAATGCTTCCAGCCCCCGTCCGCCGGCTTTCGGTCCCCGCACCGGGCGTTCCTGCGAAGGTGCCGGAACCAGGTCCGGGAGCCCCCCCGCCTCCAGGCTCCCGGTCCCGCGGCGGTGATATCGTCCGGCTTCCGACAACACTTGCCATGCGTGGGGCGCAAGCCGCAGGCGGAGGGCGGATCCGGCTTATCGGTCCGGCCTCGCGGGCCCGGGCGGCGCGTCCGGCGGGCTCAGCCCCTGGCCAGGAGTCTCTCCAGGCGGGACTTGGCGGCGGCCAGCTCGGCCTCCGGATCGCGGGCCTCCGTCCTGCGGAGGAAAGGAGCGTCCCGATAGCCGGCCTGATCGAGGGCGGCCAGGTAGGCCGGCAGATCCAGATGGCCCTCGCCCAGAGGGACCTCGCGACCGGCACGCCCGGCCGATCCAGACAGCGCATCGCGCCCGCGGGCCGAGACGATCCGGTCGGCCAGCGGCTCCATGCCCGCCAGCGGATCGAAACCCTCGATGATCAGCGAAGCCGGGTCGTAACAGGCCGCCAGCCACGGACAGCCGATATCGCGCAGCATCCCGGCCAGCCGTCCCGGTTCACCGCCGGCGGTTTCAAACGCGACAAACGTGCCGGTGCGGTCGGCGGCATCGGCCAGCTCCTGGAGCACCTGCCTGGTGTGAGCCCGGCGGACCGTGGTCTCGTCCAGCCTTCCCAGGTGCGACGTCACCACCGGGACGCGCAGCTCGGAGGCCATCTCGATGACCTGCCGGGTCTTGTCCAGGCATCGTTCGACCTCGGCACTGTCGGCAAACCGCAGCCCGCCCAGGTCCGCGCCCAGGGCGGCCAGTTCCACGCCGTGGGTGCGGAAAACCCGTGAGAGGTGCCGCCGGCCGGTGTGCGAGAGCCGGGCCGGGTCGGCCTCACCGCAGGCCGCCGGCAACTCCGCCCTGCCAAAGGCCAGCCGTCCGGCCGCGGCCAGCGCCTCGCGGACGTCGGGCCCGAAACAGTCCAGCACCACACCCACGCGCGACGGCTGCACGGTCAAGGCTCCAGCCCGGCCTGCGACCCGCCCGCGACGCACGCGGTCCTCAGGCGGACTGCCCGGCCTGTTTCTTCTGAATCTCGGCCATCTGAAGATAAAAGCCCGTGACCGTGCCGGCAAGGATGATGAACGGGCCGAAAACCGGATTGCGGATCAACATGTCGCGGAAATGACCCCACAGCGCCGGGCTCTGGCTGGCGAAGATGATCAGGCCGCCCAGAAACAGGAACGTTCCCTCCAGGCTGCTGACGAACGCCACCGTTTCCCGGAACAGCACGAAGGCCACCGAAACGGCGGCTGCGAACCCCAGGAGGCCGAAGATCCAGACGAACTGGTCCTCCAGGCCCAGCTGGCCGGCCACCGCCATCGCCACGCCGCCGACCCACAGCCCGCTCAGCACCCCCACGCCGACCTTAACCGCGGTGACCGCCAGCGCCGCCAGCGCCAGGGCGATCAGCATTCCGCCGACGACCTGCATCTCCGGCGAGGCCAGCATCATGCTGCCGGCCACGAACCCGCCCACACCGAAGCTCAAGGCGGTGATCACCCGGGTCATGCGGGCTCCCAGCATCAGAAACGCCAGGCCGGCACCGGCCAGGAACATACCCAGCACCAGCTCCTGTCCGGCCAGGACATCCAGCAGCGAGGTCAGTCGGATCGACGGCATTCTGATTCTCCCCGTCGGCGGCCCCGATCATGGTCGCCGTTTCCCGTTTCCCCCGGGACGCGATTCAGCGCCCCGGTGCAGCCGGCGGCGGAGGCGCGGCGGCGGCGACCACGCGCCGGACCGGCGTATACCGCCCCTGGCAGCTCAGCGAAACCAGCATCCACAATGCTGTGGCCGCCAGCAGCCAGTTGCGATGGGCCACGACGCCGGCCCACCAGTCCGGCCGGTGAACCGCCAGCCACAGCCCCGCGCTGATCGCCACCAACAGCGATCCCAGCACGCTGGTGGCCAGGATCGTGGTCATCCGCGGCAGCACGAGGCCGACCATGAAAGCCGCCAGCCCCAGAAGAATCCCGCCGATGCCGGCGTTGCCGCGGATGAACTCGCCGGCGGCCCTGGCCGCCAGCCGCGCGGCCTCAGCCCGCGACAGCGGCTGCGTCTCCGGCTGCCCCACCTGGTACTCCGGGTTCGAGCCGGGCTGGGACAGCACCTGCGGCGGAAAGGAACGGCTCGGGGGCCGACCTGAATCCACCCACAACGCCACAGCCAGGGCCACCACCAGCCCGGCCATCAGCCCCACCCAGAAGCGGTACAGCAGGTACCCGACCACGGCGGCCACGCCGGCTCCGAGCACCAGCCCGATCAGCATGTCCTGCTGCAGGCCCTGCACGACGCGGATGCCCGCGGCCCCGCCGGCCGCCATGCAGGCCAGCACGAACGCCGCCCGCAGAAGCCTTGCCCCCCACAACGAAAGGATGCCGCCGGCCACGGCCGCTCCGACCGCCAGCCAGGTGGAACTCAGCCGGCCTTCCAGCGGGGCGTAGCTGCGCAGCGTGTCCACCGTTGCCGGGAGGACCTGGGCCAGGTATTCCAAGTATGTCATCCAGCACTCACCCGATCCGTCGTGGCGGCATGCCAGACTACCTAGTTTAACATTCTTTTCTCGTTGCGGGCAATTCCGTATCGGACCAAAGCTCCGCAGGCCACCGGTGCTGGTGACACCAGCCTGTCCCGTTCGCCGGTTATCGGTCAGGCAGCCTGGAAGCTCCGCCGCTCCGGTCGGCTTTTCGGGACCGGACGCGTCCGCCGCGCCGGCCCGTGGATCGTCGGGGAAAGCCTGTGCATCCGGGCCGACTCGCCCGGCGTGCGCAGGCTCGCTCAGCGGTCCACGCGGGCGCTGCCGCCACCCATGGCTTTGCGGACCTCGGCAAGGCTGACCATGGTGGTGTCCCCGGGGGTGGTCATCGCCAGAGCACCGTGGGCGGCGCCGCATTCGACGCATGGCTGCGGGTCCATGCCGGTCAGGAACCCGTAGATCAGGCCGGAGGCGAAGCTGTCGCCGCCGCCGACGCGGTCGTAGATCTCCAGCCCGGGCCGGGGCGTGGCCTCAAAGAACCGCCCGTCGCAGTACAGGATCGCGCCCCAGTCGTTGATCGTCGCGGTACGGGCGTTCCGCAGCGTGGTGGCCACGGCCTTGAAATGCGGCCAGGTCTTGACCACCTCGGCGATCATCTGCCTGAAGGACGAGGGATCCAGGCCGGAGGTTTTTTCGAGATCGATGCCTGGTACATGGAACCCCAGGGCGGCCGAGAAGTCCTCCTCGTTGCCGATCATCACGTCCACCAGGTCGGCGATGCGGCGATTGACCTGGCGGGCCCTGGCCTGGCCGCCGATGTCCTGCCACAACGAGGGGCGGTAGTTCAGGTCGTAGGAGATCACGGTGCCGGTCTGCCGGGCGACGGTCATGGCCTCGATGGCCACCTCGGGCGTGGTCTCGGACAGAGCCGCAAAGATGCCCCCGCAGTGAAACCAGCGGACGCCTTCCTCCACGAAGATGCGGTGCCAGTCGATGTCGCCGGGACGCAGCTGGGCGGCGGCGGTGTGGCCCCGGTCCGAACAGCCCCGGGCGGCGCGGATGCCGAAGCCCCGCTCGGTGAAGTTCAGGCCCACGCGAACCTTCCGCCCGACGCCGTCGAAGGGCACCCAGCGGACGTGCGACATGTCCACGCCGCCCTGGAGGATGAGGTCCTCCATCAGCCGGCCGACGTCGTTGTCGGCGATGGCCGTGACCACGGCCGTGCGCAGCCCGAAGCAGCGTCGCAGGCCCCGGGCGACATTGTACTCGCCGCCGCCCTCCCAGACCCGGAAGCTGCGGGCGGTGCGGATGCGGCCGTCGCCGGGGTCCAGGCGAATCATGACTTCCCCCAGGGCCAGGCAGTCCCATCGACACTGTGAGGCGGGTCGGATGCTCAGCACGGGAATGATCGGCCTCCTTTCGGCAGGGGCAGTCGGCCGCCCGGGGTCAAGGTATCGACCCCCGCGGGCGATGACAAGACGCGGGGCCAGGCCTTCGTCGGCCGGCCATGCGG
>CAZSYS010000101.1:0-7508 GCA_964611365.1 uncultured Planctomycetales bacterium | reverse complement strand
TATCCGAGGGGGGACACAGCGGGGCCAGATCAACGCGAGGCCGGCCGGCCGACGCCGCCCCTCGACCGCAGTCGCGTTCTGCAACAGGCGAACGGGAGATCAGGAGGCATCAGGGATGGATTGCTCCGGGTGATCCGGCCAGGGCGTGCGCGGGGGCTGAGCGGGTTCGACCGGGCTCTCGGCGGACCGGCGCGTTTCCAGGAACGAGGCCTCCGCCGGGGTCTGCGTCCGGCTCGGCCTTCTGCCGCATCCGGGTGACCGGCTCGGAGCTTCAGGCCGGTCTGAATCCTGCTCGCTCAGCGCCATCCACGATGCAGGAGCCAGGCCAAAACGGAGGCGGAGGGATTCGAACCCCCGGTGCGGTGACCCGCACAACGGTTTTCAAAACCGTCCCCTTCAGCCGCTCGGGCACGCCTCCGGGGCGCCGCGGGCCGGACGAACGGCCGCGGGGCTTGGTTGTGTTGTCGGTTGCCGCGACGATCTCATCTCATGGGACGCATCCGGTCGCGGTCAAGGTCAAGGTCGCGCCGTCCCTGCTGCCTTGGCCGCGGAGGCGGATTCGCCGCGCCCGGGGGCACGGCGGCCGGGGAACCGGGCGCACCCGGCAACCTGTCCGCGTCGGCAACCGCTTCGCCGGCAGCTGACCCGGAGGTCACTCCTCCGACAGGGCCGGTGAGCGGCGAAGGCGCTTGACCGTGGACTGGCGGCTCTTGCCGTTGAGGCGTTCCCGGTCGGCGGAAGCCGGCGGCTGGCCGGCCTTTCGGGCCTTGGCCGGCTCGAAGACCTCCGAAAGCAGTTCGATCAGGCGGCTGACCGCCGCCCGGCGGTTCGCCAGCTGGGTCCGTTCCTTGCTGGAAACGATCTTCAGCACGCCGTCCTTGCCGATGCGGCTGCCGAGGGACTGCCGGATCACGGACTTCTGCGCGGCGGACAGGGAAACGCTGGTGTTGACGTCGAAATGCAGCGTGACCCGGGTGTTGGCCTTGTTGACGTTCTGCCCGCCGGGACCGGGGCTTCGCTCGGCCGTGAACTTCAACTCGTGCTCGGCGATGCGCACTGCCTGGGCGATATCGACCACCGTCGTGCCTCCTTTCCACGGGCTGGACGCCGCGAGTGCCGGCCTGAACGGAAGCCTGCACAGCCCCTTACGCCGGCTCCGGTTTCACTTATAACCGAAAAAGACCGGTAACGCCAGCGCGGACGGGCTGCCCCGGAAAGGCCTGCAGGCCGGCCGACGGCCTGGACCCCCGCGGCTTTCCATCTGCCCTCACGGAGCCCCGACGGAGGCGGGCGCCGCCCCGGCCGGCTCGCCGCCGTCCCCGTTGAGCAGCCGGACGCTGGTGGCGACCTGCAGATTCTGGGTCATCTTCATGCCCGCGGCCAGCCCCTGGTCCGCGGCCCCGGGGTCGGGAGTCATGGTCATCTGAATGGTGAGCCTGGCGGTATCCTGCTGCGATACCAGCTGGCCGCAGGAGAAATCCCAGTAGGCCACGCCCTGCCCGTCGGTCATGCTGAACTCCATCTTCATCCGGTCCATGATCGAGCCGCTCGGGCCCGAGGCGGCGGCGGGGCCGGGGGCGGTTTCGAACGACTGGCGGTAGCGCACCTTCGCACACCTGCGCCCGGCGACCTCCTCGACGCCCACCAGCTCGTACCGCCCCCTGCCCTGCAGCTTCCTGTTTCCCATCGGCAGCGGAAGCTTGAGCTCCCAGGTGTGCTCCCAGGTATGCCCGATCCGGGCCCTGCCGCCGGGCACGTAGCTGCGGTAGGCCCCGCGCATGTTCTCCATCATGGCGTCGTCGGTGATCCCGCTCATGATCTGGTCGAGCATCTGCTTCTCGACCGCGCCGAGCGTGCCCATGCCCTGCAGGGCCGTGGCCATCGCCTCGCGCAGACCCTCCATCTTCAGCGGTTCGCCGTTGGGCCCCAGCGTGGTGCGGAACCGGATGCCGGCCATTCCCTGGAACAGCCTGGCCGCCACGTCCAGGCCGGGCGCCGCCGGCTGCGAGGCCGGGGCGGCGGAGTCGAACTCCATGTTCATGCCCATCATGCTCATCTTCATCCGCACGCGGGTGATGGCCGTCTCGTAGTCGCCCGAACCGTCCGGATTCACCTGCAACAGGCGGTTTTCGATATCCTGGGCGTAGGTCTGGGCGAACGGCTGCTCGGGCATCGACTCGAACATCTTCATCGAGCCGAACACCCGGCTCTCGACCCGCAGGCGCTCGACCTGGTCGGTGCGGTGCCGGAAGGTGAAAACCAGCTCGTCCTCCGCCCCCGCAGCCGGCATGGCCAGGGCGATCGCCGCCGCCCATCCGACCGCCCGCGGCGTCTGTCTGAGACTCATGATGCGCTCCTTTCTGTATCTGCCACGTTCAAGCCCGTTGCGACGCCGGAATCTGCACAACGAAAAACGCCGCGACGCCGTCGGGAACCCCCGCCGCACGGCGGGCCGGACCATCAGGGCCGGGCCCGCGAGTCCCGATCCGTTCCATCGGCGGCCTCCAGCAGGATCTCGTCGATGCGGCGGAGGTGGCGCTCGATCAGCTCCCGGTGCCTGGCGTCGAGCTCCAGTACCCGGCCATCCACGGTCAGGCAGGTGCCCTGCGCGCCGGATTCCTCCACCACCGCCACCTGGCTGCCGTCGGGACGGTGGATCCGCCACTCCAGGCGGCCGGACTGCGCGGATCGACCGGCGGCCCCGCCGGTGCCGCATCGCCCGCCCATGGCCACCATCCGGGTGAAGTCCCAGTCTCCCTCGCTCTGCCGGATCAGGAGCGTCAGGTCTTCGGCGATCGCCTCCACCAGCCCCGCGTGCCTTTCAATGAGATCCGGCGAGGGGAAGCGCAGGTAGAGGTCCTTTTTCGCCGCGGCGCGGAAGGCGGCGCCGGCCTCGACAAGCAGGTCCTTCGCCCGTCTCTGAAGGGCCCGGCCCAGCCGGAAGGCGGCATCGGCGGATGCCTCGCCGCCGGCGGCGGATTCAGACCGCAGACGTTCGACCAGCGTGTCGTCCACCGGCCCGTGGAGCTCAAGCTCCTGCAGCCGGCGTTGAATCCCTTCGGCCGCCTCCGGGTGCCGGGCCAGGGCTCGCGTCCAGACCTCACGGGCCTGGTCATCCCGGCCCAGGCGGGCGAGGCACTCCCCGAGCGACACGGCCACGTGGGCGTTCTCGTCGAGGTCTTCGCAGCACTCCTGCAGCCGGGTGAAGACCGCCAAAGCCTCCTCGTACTGCCCGGCGGACATCCGTGCCGTGGCGTCGGTAGCCTGTTCCACGAACGCCAGTCGCCGCTGGATGGCCTGGTCGTCGGCGTCCCCGGCCCGCAGGTCCGCCGGTCCCGCAAGCAGTCCACAGACCAGCAAGGTCCACCCGCCGAGGCGGCGCACGCGCTGCCGCACGGACATTGACTCATCCCCCCGGATCATGATCTTGCAGTTCATGGTCTCATACTCCCATGGGGCGAAGCCCCGGCGGCAGCAATGGAACCGGCGGCAGCGGAGCGGCGGGTTCATGCCCCTCGGACGGCCCGGGCCCCGGGCGTTGGAACACCCGGATCGCCGGGCAGGCCTCGACATCCGCCGGCAGCCGGATTTCCGCAGCGGCCGCCAGCAGCACGAAAGGCGCCGGGCCGGTCGGGGCGTTCATCGCCGCCGCCTGGGCCCAGGCACCGGCCAGCCAGGGGCTGAGTACGACCGCAGGGCCGCCGGCGGTCATCGAGGACGGGGCCGGCGATTCGACCGTCCCGTGTCCGCCCCACCGCTGCGAGGCGACCCAGCCCATCAGGAAGAAGCCCAGGCACGCGGCGGCGGCCAATCCGCCGGCCAGACCGCACCAGGCCCGACGGCGGCGGTCGGCCGCATCCCCGGACCGGTCCAGGGCCGCCAGGATCGCCTCGCGGAGCCCATCCGGCGGTTCCACGCGGGCCGGCGACCGGAGCAGTTCCAGCAGCGGCCCGTGGGTTCTGCGGCAGTCGGGGCACCGGGCCAGGTGCTCCTGCAGCTCGACGGCGGCGTCGGCGGCCAGTTCACCGTCCAGCTGGGCATCGATCAGACGTTCGGCATCGTGACATTCCATGTGCCCGCCTCCGGCGGCCGGCAGCCGGTCATCAGCCTGCGCAGCTGCCGCCTCCCGCGGTGAAGATACGTCCGCACGGTGTTGACCGGGATGCCCATGACCCCGGCGACCTGCTCGTAAGGCATATGGTGAAAGTGAAACAGCACGATCGCGGTGCGCTGTCTGGCCTCCAGCTGCCCCAGCCACCAGGCCCACTCCGAGGGGGCCGGCACTTCCGGTCCCTGCACGGGAACGCTCTCGCCGGTGCCCTCGCGGATCAGGCGCAGCTTGATGCGCCGCTCCCGCTGCCGGGACCGCAGCGCGTTGATCGCCAGGTTGGCGGCGATCTTCAGCAGCCAGCTGCGGAAAGCGTGGCGGCGGTCGAACGTATCCAGCTTCCGGTACGCCCGGACGAACGCGTCCTGGGCGACGTCCTCGGCGTCGGCCGCGTTGACCAGGATCCGCCGGGCCACGGCATAGACCTCCCGCAGGTGGCGGTCCACCAGCCGGCCGTAGGCCTCGCGGTCGCCGCCGCAGGCCAGGTCGGCCAGCTCCAGGTCGGTTGCGTTGTCCGACTGATCCGCCATCCGACTGATCCGCCACGTCGTGTCTCGCTACCGGACTTCACCCTTACTACAACCCATCGCCACCGGAGTTTCGCCTTTTCGTGGGGAATACTCCCCAGGGGCCGGGCGCATTCCTGGAGGGCTGAATACCCAAGTTTTCAAAAGTTCTGAAAACAGTCACGGGAAGATGACCAAGCCTTTACCATCTGGTATCTTGCGGTTGCTCCGGGCTTGCCCCGCAGCCCTTTGAGGAGGTCGAGATCCGTCATGCCGGCCCTGGCCGACCTGTACGAACCCATTGCTGCGGACCTCCAGCGGGTCTGTCGCACCTTTGAGGACGAGTTATTCTCCGATCTGCCGGTGGTCAACGACCTCTGCGGCCAGATCCGCCGCTTCCGTGGGAAGCTGCTGCGTCCGGCGCTGTTGCTGCTGGCCGGGCGGGCCTGCGGACGGACGACGGAGGAGCATATCACGCTGGCGGCGGTCGTCGAAATGGTCCACATGGCCACGCTGGTGCATGACGACGTGCTGGACGAGGCCGACATGCGCCGGCGGAGCCCGACGATCAACCGCCTTCGGGGCAACGAGGCGGCGGTTCTGCTGGGGGACTACCTCATCAGCCACGCGTTTCACCTGTGCAGTTCGCTGGATTCGACGCATGCGGCGCGGGCGGTGGCGGCCATCACCAACATCGTGTGCGAGGGTGAGCTGCAGCAGGTTCACCACCGCGGGCGGCACGACCTGTCGGTCGAGCAGTATCTGGAGATCATCCACCGCAAGACGGCCGCCCTGACGGGCCTGAGCTGCATGCTGGGGGCCACGTTCGCCGGTGCCGACCGGAACGCGGTGCGGGCCCTGGAGCGGTTCGGCCTGGACGCGGGCATGGCCTTTCAGATCATCGACGACGCCCTGGACATCGACGGCAGCGAGGAGCAGATGGGCAAGACGCTGGGCCGCGACCTGGCGGAGGGCAAGCTCACGCTGCCGGTGATCCACAGTCTGCAGCACGGCGACCGCGAGCACCGCGCACGACTGGAGGCCTGCCTGGCGGCCGAGCAGCCCGACCGGACCGTCCTCCGGCGTCTGCTGGAGGAGACCGGCAGTCTGGCCGCGGCCCGGGCCTCGGCCGCCGGCTACGTCCGCTCGGCGACCGGTGCCCTGGGCATGCTGCCGCCCGGGGCGGCGTGCGACGCCCTGGCCCGTCTGGCCGGGATGATCGTGGACCGCCGGTCCTGAGGCGCCGGGGGTGCCGCCGGGGTCCGCGGGGCCGGCCCGCCACAGCCCTCAAGCCTTGAACACGTTCTTCTTGGGTCCGCGCACGGCGGCGCAGGCGTTGCGGGTGTCCACGATGAGGCGGGCGTGCCGCACGATCATTGCGTAGTCGTACACGTCGTGATTGGTGGAGATGACCACGCAGTCGTAGCGTTTCAGGCTCGCCGGGGTCAGGGGCACGGACTTCATCCTCAGGTCGTGCTCGCGCTGCCTGTGGGTCGTGGGCACGTAGGGGTCGTTGTAGTCCACCCGGGCGCCGCGGGCCTGCAGGATCTCGATCAGCTCGATGGACGGCGACTCACGGATATCGTCGATGTTGGGCTTGTAGGCCAGTCCGAGCACCAGGATCCGGGATCCCATGAGCGACTTCCGCCGGGTGTTCAGCGCCCCGGCGACGTGCTCCACGACGTATTCGGGCATGGCGGTGTTGATTTCGCCGGCCAGTTCGATGAAGCGGGTGGACATGCCGTAGGCCCGGGCCTTCCATGTCAGGTAGAATGGGTCGATGGGGATGCAGTGCCCGCCGAGCCCGGGGCCGGGGTAGAACGCCTGGAAGCCGAAGGGTTTGGTTTTGGCCGCGTCGATGACCTCCCAGACGTCGATGCCCATGCGTTCAAAGAGCATCTTGAGCTCGTTGACCATGGCGATGTTCACGCAGCGGTAGACGTTTTCGATGATTTTGGCAGCCTCGGCCACCTCGCAGCTGGACACCGGCACGATGTTGCGGATGGCGTGTCGGTAGAGGGCGACGGCCACCCTGAGGCTGCGGGGGTCATGGCCGCCGACCAGCTTGGTAATCGTCTGGGTGGTGAAGTCCTTGCGGCCGGGGTCTTCGCGTTCGGGCGAGAAGGCCAGGAAGAAGTCGCGGCCGGCCTTCAGGCCGGTGGCCTCGAGGATGGGCTTCATCAGCTCCCGGGTGGTGCCCGGGTAGGTGGTGCTTTCCAGGGCCACGAGGTGGTCCTTGCGCAGCTGACCGGCGACCGTCTCGGTCGTCTTGACCACGTAGGTCATGTCCGGGTCGCGGGTTTTGGACAGCGGCGTGGGCACGCAGATGATCAGTGCGTCGCAGGCCTTGAGGTCCGAGGGGCTTGAAGAGGCCCGGAACCGCCCGCCGGCGCGCATGGCCGAGACCTGGGCGTCGGGGATGTGCCGGATATAACTTTGCCCGGCGTTGAGCATCCGGACCTTGCGTCCGTCGATATCGAAGCCAAGGGTGGTGAGTCCGGCATCGCAGAATGTCCGGGCCAGGGGCAGCCCCACGTAGCCCATGCCCAGGATGCCCACCCGGGCCTGCTTGCGGTTGATCTTCTCCAGCAGCGTCTTGTCGGACAATTCGCTCGCTCCTTCCTTCGTGGCGCGGCGTCCCCGACGCCGGCCACCGAGCGGGTCATCGGGAGTGCGCGGGTTGGCATTGTACGTTGCGACGTGCCGGCGACAAGCGGCCGCCGCGGTCCGCCCGGTCGGGGCGGCGTCGTGCCCCGCGGACCGCGGTCCGAGCGTTTCCTCAGGCCCAGGTCCCGGCAGTCCATGGCCGGCGGCAACACCGCCGGCGGGCGGCCGGCGGGGGCGCGGGGCGGTACGGCCGGTGGCCAGGCCGCGGCCTCATGCGCCCCGCCGGC
>CAZSYS010000100.1:0-12779 GCA_964611365.1 uncultured Planctomycetales bacterium | reverse complement strand
TCGCCAGCGCGGCTATCCGTCCCTGTCTCGTGGATACGCTTTCCGGATTTCGATGCATCCGCCGTAGTTCCCAGTGACGATTCCATCATCCGACACCCCCCTGTCCTGCTTCAGTCGGAATTGGAGAAGCCCGCCGTCTGAGTTGCACCTGTGGGGTGGTCCCGGACGGAGGATCGTCCAATGGCAGCGGGCACGCGAATCACGGGGCCAAATCGTGACTGTTGACATCTCGCCGGTTGCGCGTGAGCGCCCACCAGAACGATGGCTCCCCCGGGTGGAGGGACGGCCGGGTGGAACGGTGGGCGGGCGGAAGGACGGCAGTGCAGGGACAGGGGGCGAACTCAGCGGCGGGACGGCCAGCAGAGGCGGCGGCGTTCGGCGCGGCGGAACTGCCTGCGGCCGGCACGTTCGCGGGGCTCGGCCGCGCGGTACTCGCGGACGGCCCGGGGTGGGCCTGTTTCCGGATGTCCGGCCGCAGAACGGCTGTAACCGGTGGATTCAGGGAAGGTCTTCCTCGGCCGGTCGCAACCTTTGACGCGGCGTCCGGGCGACCCCGGCTTGACGGGTTATCGCCGGCGGTTATAGTGAAATCAGATACGGAGGTCCGCGCGAGGCCGGGGTCTGAGCGTTGATCCCGGGCCGGAAGCCGCGGGCTTCCGCCATGTGCATACGGGACGACCGGACGGCATGAAACCCACGACGCGCACGACGGAGTGAAGCGGCGTCTCGACGCTTCCGTCGAGACCCGTCTCGTGCGCCGGCGGCGGTTTCGTGCCGTCTTTGGCTTTCGGGACCGGCTGCCGGACACCGGCCGGCCCCGCCCGCGGGAGTGGAACATGCCTCAGGTCACGCTGCCGGACGGCAAGCAGATCGAAGTGCCGCACGGAACCACGGTGGCGGACGTGGCTGCGCGGATCGGGCCCCGGCTGGCCCAGGCGGCCATTGCCGGCAAGGTCGACGGCCGGATCGTCGATCTGACGCACGTGCTGGAGGGCGACTGCCGGCTGGAGATTCTCACCCCCTCGGCCGACAACCCCGACAGCCTGTACGTCATGCGGCACAGCTGCGCCCACGTGATGGCCGAAGCCATCTGCCGGCTGTTCCCCAGGACCAGGCTGGTCTACGGCCCGCCGGTCGAAAACGGCTTCTACTACGACATCGACCTGGACGAGCCGCTCACGCCCGAGCACTTCCCGGCCATCGAGGCGGTCATGGCCGAGATCGTCCGCGAGGATCGGCCCTTCACCCGCTGCCAGATGAGCCGCGAGGAGGGCATGGCCCGTCTGCGGCGCGAGGGCAACCGCTACAAGATCGACAACGCCGAGCGGGCCGAGGGCGCGCTGAGCTTCTACGTCACCGGCACCGAGCCGGGCCGGGACTTCGAGGATCTCTGCCGCGGGCCGCACGTGCCCAGCACCGGCCGGGTCGGGGCGTTCAAGCTCATGCAGGTCAGCGGAGCCTACTACCGCGGGGATCAGCGCGAAAAGCAGCTGCAGCGCGTCTACGGCACCGCCTGGCCGACGCGCAAGGAGCTGGAGGCCCACCTGAACCGGCTGGAGGAGGCCAGACGCCGCGACCACCGCGAGGTCGGGCGGCAGCTGGGGCTCTTCGTCATCGACCCGCTGGTCGGCGGCGGACTGGTGCTCTGGAAGCCCAGGGGGGCGGTGGTGCGCTACGAGCTCGAGAAGCTCATGCGCGAACTGCTCATCGGGGCGGGCTACAGCATGGTCTACACGCCGCAGATCGGGCGTCTGGATCTCTACCGCACCAGCGGGCACTTCCCGTACTACAAGGACGCCCAGTTTCCGCCTCTCTACGAGGGGGAGATCGCCCGTCTGCTCAACGACCTGTGGGAGGCCGTCCGGGAGCGGGGCGACGCCGAGGGCCCCAGCCCCCGCGAGCGGAGCCTGCTGGAGGAGATCCTGCGAACCGACCCGGCGGTGCACGAGCGGCTGATGGCCCGCTGGCAGCCCGCCGCCGGCCGGGCGTCGGCCAATCAGCAGGCCGTGCGGGAGTTGCTGGTTGAGCGCGACGGCTACCTGTTGCGGCCGATGAACTGTCCCCACCATATCCGGATCTACGCCTCCGAGCCGCGCAGCTACCGCGACCTGCCGCTGCGGCTGGCGGAGTTCGGCACCGTCTATCGCATGGAGCAGAGCGGCGAGCTGTCGGGCATGACCCGCGTCCGCGGGTTCACCCAGGACGACGCCCACTTGTTCTGCCGCCCGGACCAGCTGCTGGAGGAGATCACCGGCTGCGTCAACCTGACGCGCAAGGTCCTGGAACTGTTGAAGTTAACCGACTACCGGGTCCGCGTCGGGCTGCGGGATCCGGACAGCGACAAGTACGTCGGGAGCCCCGAGAACTGGCATCTGGCCGAGCAGGCGGTCCGTCAGGCGGTGCGTTCCAGCGGCATGGCCTGCACCGAAGAGGTCGGCGAGGCGGCCTTCTACGGACCCAAGATCGATTTCGTGGTCAAGGACTGCATCGGCCGCGACTGGCAGCTGGGAACGGTGCAGGTCGATTATAACCTGCCGGAGAGATTCGACTTAAGCTACATCGGATCGGACAACGCGGCTCACCGGCCGGTGATGATCCACCGGGCCCCGTTCGGCAGTCTGGAGCGTTTCGTGGCCATCCTGATCGAGCATTTCGCCGGCGCGTTTCCGTTGTGGCTGGCGCCGGTGCAGGTGGTGGTGGCCTCGGTGAGCCAGAAGAGCACCGATTACGCCCTCTACGTTCGCAAGTTCCTTTCGGAAAAGGGCTTGAGAGTCGAGGCGGACGTCTCGCCCGAGAAGATCGGGCCCAAGAAGCACGCCGCCCGCGGGCAGCTGGTGCCCTACATTCTGGTCGTCGGGGAGAAGGAGTCGGCCGAGGGCACGGTCAACGTCAACGACCGGTCGGGCAAGACCTTGGGTACGGTCCGGCTGGAGGATTTCGCGGCCCGTTGCCTGGACGAGGCGGGTCGAAGGGCAGTTGAAAGCGGGCCGTGGGCTGAGGCATAATCGCCGTCTGTCAGGCCGGGCGGGCGAAGGTGGATCGGACGGTGTGAGGTCCGATGCGTCCGGCCGGAGCGGATGAGACTTCAGGAGGCAGCCATCGCACAGTCACTTCGTTGCAACGAGCAGATCCGGCTCTCGCCGGTCCGCCTGATCGACGAGAACAACCAGCAGCTCGGGATCGTGCCGACCGACGACGCGTTGAACCGCGCCCGGGCGGTGGGCATGGACCTGGTGGAGATCGCTCCGACGGAGCGTCCACCGGTCTGCCGGATCATGGACTACGGAAAGTTCAAGTACGCCCAGCGCAAGAAGCGGCAGAAGCACCACGAGCAGAGGCTCAAGGAAGTCCGGCTTCACCCCAAGATCGGCGACCACGACCGCCAGCGACTGGTCAACCGCGCGGTGGAGTTCCTCGAGAACGGGGACAAGGTCCAGTTCACCATGATCTACCGCGGGCGGGAGCGGTTTCATCAGGAACTGGGCATGCAGATCGTCAACGACATCCTGGCTTTTCTGGGGGAGAGGGTCAGGATCGAGCGTCCGCCGCGGCACGAGGGCAAGCGTTTGATCGCCGTCGTGGCTCCGGCGAAGAAGTGAAGCGTGCCGACCTCGACGGCGACCCGGACCGGCAGGTCCGGCATCCGGAGGGGGCCTTCGGTCGCCGCCAGGAGCCTGCGTGTCTACAATCGTCGTTGAGTTTCAATCCGGGCGGGCCCGGAGGGGCCTTCCGTCGCCTGGCAGCCCATGATCTATCGGAGGAAGCGCCCAGCATGCCTGATCTGATCCCACCGCACGGCGGCCTGGAGAAGCCGGTCAACCGGACCGTGCCCGAGGAGCGGCGCCGCGAGTTCATCGCGGAGGCCGAGGAGCTGCCGGCCTTTCCGGTGAGCGACGCGGACAGATCCAGCGTCTACCGCATCGGAGACGGGGCCTTGAGTCCGCTGACCGGTCCGATGATCAGGGAGGTCTACGAGCGGGTTCTGCGGGACATGGTCATCCTGGTCGGCGGCCGGCGGTATGCCTGGTCGATCCCGATCGCGCTGCCGGCGACGCAGGAGACGGCGGGGCGGCTGAAGCCCGGTCGGCGCGTGCGGCTGGTCGATTCGGGGGGCCAGACCTTCGGGGTTCTGCGGGTGGAGGACGTCTACCCCTGGGACAAGCCGGCCTACATCGAGGCCGTGTATCAGACGCGGCGCACGGACCACCCCGGCGCCCGCATGGTGATGAACGACGCCGGCGAGTTCCTCGTCGGCGGGGAGCTGGAGGTCCTGCCGCAGCCCCGGCACCCGGAGTACGGACGATTCGTGCACACGCCGGAGCAGACCCGGGGGCTGTTCCGCGAGAAGGGCTGGGAACGGGTCGTGGCCTTCCAGACGCGCAACCCGCTGCACCGGGCCCACGAGTACGCGCTGGTGTACGGAGCCGAGGTGCTGACCCGGCAGGGCTTCCGGACCGGGGTGGTGCTGAACCCGCTGATCGGGGAGACCAAATCCGACGACGTGGACGCGGCGACGCGGATGCGGACCTACCGGGCGCTGCTGGAGAAGCGCGAGCTGGGGCAGGGCGACAAGGACGAGGCCCTGTGGGCGAAGGTCGGCTACGACATCAACGACGCGGCCCTGCTGCTGGGGCTGGACATCCGCATGTTTTACGCCGGGCCGAAGGAGGCGGTCATGCACGCGATCTACCGCCAGAACTTCGGCTTCACCGACATCATCATCGGGAGAAAGCACGCCGACGCTCCGTACGACGACGGCACCGACATCTGGGATCCGCTGGCCGCCCAGCGGGTGTTCGACGAGCTGCCGGGCGAGCTGCTGATCCGGCCGGTGAAGGTCGGGTTCGCGGCCTACTACCAGGAGCTCGGGCGGGTCGCCCTGGTGGACGAGTGCGCGCCGAGGGGCTTCAAGCCCATCCCGATCAGCGGCCGGGACGTGCGCGAGGCCCTGGCCGCCGGCCGGCTGCCGGATCCGAGGGTGATGCGCGAGTCGACGGCCCGGATCCTGATCGAGGCGATGCGGGGAGCATGACCGAGCCGGCGATCGAGAGCCTGCGTTCGCCGGTTGCGGCGGCCATCGACGCGATCGAGGCGTCGAAGGCGGTACTTCTGGTCGGGCACGTTCATCCCGACGTGGACGCCGCCGGATCGATGCTGGCCCTGGCCCGGGCGGTTCCGAGGGGGCGGGCGGCGGCGGTCCTGCCGGGCGGCCGGCTGAACCACAAGGTGCGTTTCCTGCTGGAGCTGGCTGGCGACGCCCGGCTGGCGGACGCCGCCTGGATCGCGGCCTGCGACCTGGCGGTGGTCCTGGACACCGCGGGCGTCCACCGGGTGGGGATCGAGGGCGGCTGGGAGGCGCTGGCCGGACGCACGATCATCAACATCGACCATCACGTCACCAACAGCGGATTCGGGCACATCAACTGGGTGGACAGCAGCGCCGGCAGCGTCAGCGAGCTGGTCGACCGGCTGATCCGCACCGCGGGGTGGGCTCTGGACCGCCGCACGGCCTCCCTGCTGTACGCCGGCATGTACGCGGACACCGCGGCGTTCTCGCTGCCGGGGGCCCGGGCGGAGTCCTTCGACACCGCCGCCCGGCTGATCCGCTGCGGGGCGGACCCGGCCCTGATCGGCGAGCGGCTGCTGCGGTCCCACCGCGCCGAGGAGTTCAACCTGCTGCGGGCGGTCTACTGCAACACCCGGCTGACCGAGGACGGGCTGATCGCCTACAGCGTGCTGTCGCACGAGGACATCGCCGCCGCGGGGTGTTCGCCGGCGGACATCGACGACCAGGTTTCCGTGCCCCGCTCGCTCTCGGGGATCCGCATGGCGGTGCTGTTCTCGGAGGGCGAGCCGGGGGTGGTCCGGATCAACCTGCGGGGCGAGAACGGCACCTCGGTCCTGGGGGTGGCGGAGCACTTCGGCGGCGGCGGGCATCCGCATTCGGCCGGAATCCGGATCCGGGGCCCGCTGGACGAGGTGGTCGACCGGGTCATGGCCCGGGCCCGGGGCTGCCTGGCCGGATCCTGACCGGCGGCGGGCATTTCCGGGCGGCCGACGTGGCGAAATCCGGGTCGCATCCTATACTCTCATGTACCTTTTCCGGGCAACAAACGTGGCCCCCGGGCATCTGGAGGCAGCTCTTGGGTCTCCGCGAGAACCTCTGGACGGATCAACTGTCTCAGCTGCCGATCCGGCCGGCACCCTCCGTGGGTCCGGGCGACTCGATCCGCCGCACCATCGAGGCGATGCGCGAAGCCCGGGCCGGCTGCGCCCTGGTCTTCGAGGGGCCGGACCTGGCGGGCATTTTCTCCGAACGCGATCTGGTCAAACGGGTTCTGGCCTCGGACGTGGATCTCGACCGGCCGGTGAGCCTGGTCATGACCGCCCACCCGATCACCGCCCGTTCCTCCGACTCGATCGGCTGGGCGATCCGCACGATGGTCCAGGGCCACCTCCGGCACCTGCCGGTCCGGGACGACCGGGGCCGGATCCTGGGGGTGGTGTCGGTCAAGCAGATCGCAGGTTACCTGGCCGACCATTTCCCCGCGACGGTCTACACGCTGCCGCCGGATCCGCGGCAGGTTCAGACCTCGCGGGAGGGGGCGTAACCGCCGGCCGCGGGGGCGCGGCGGGCAGTGCAGGAAAGTCTCCGCGATGACTCAACTGACCGGCCATCCGGTGTCCCGCAAACCCATCGAGGAGCTCCCCCGGGCCATCGTGCGTTTCGCCGGCGACTCCGGGGACGGCATGCAGCTGGTGGGCACGCAGTTTACCAACGCCACGGCGGTGCTGGGCAACGACCTGGCGACGCTGCCGGACTTTCCGGCCGAGATCCGGGCCCCGGCCGGCACACTGGCCGGCGTGTCGGGCTTCCAGATCAACTTCGCCAGCGACGACATCCACACCCCCGGGGACACGATCCAGACGCTGGTGGCGATGAACCCGGCGGCCCTGAAGGTCAACCTTCAGGATCTGGAGCCCGGGGGCCATCTGATCGTCAACACGGATGCGTTCACCGGTCCGAACCTCAAGCTCGCCGGCTATGCCTCCAATCCGCTGGACGACGGGGGTCCGGCCGGCTTTCACGTCCATGCGGTTCCGATGACCAGGCTGACGCTGGAGGCGGTCAGGGACACCGGACTGAAGCACAAGGACGCCGAGCGCTGCAAGAACTTTTTCGCCCTGGGGCTGGCCTGCTGGCTGTACGACCGTCCGCTGGAACCCACGCTGAAATGGATGGACGCCAAGTTCGGGCAGCGGCCGGAGCTGCGGCGGGCCAACGAGCTGGCGCTGCGGGCGGGGTACAACTACGGCAACACCACCGAGGTCTTCCAGGTGCACTACCGGGTCCGGCCGGCGCGGCAGGAACCGGGCATCTACCGGAAGGTCCGGGGCAACGACGCGACCGCGCTGGGGCTGATGGCCGCCGCCCGGCAGGCGGGCAAGGATCTGTTCTACGCCAGCTACCCGATCACCCCGGCCAGCGACATCCTGCACGAGCTGGCCAGGCACAAGAACTTCGGGGTCCGGGTCTTCCAGGCCGAGGACGAGATCGCGGCGATCTGTGCCGCCATCGGAGCCTCTTACGGGGGTGCGTTCGCGGCCACGGGCACCAGCGGGCCGGGGATGGCGCTGAAGACCGAGGGGCTGGGTCTGGCGGTGATGCTGGAGCTGCCGCTGGTGGTCATCGACGTCCAGCGCGGCGGACCGAGCACCGGGCTGCCCACCAAGACGGAACAGGCGGATCTCTTCCAGGCGGTGATGGGGCGCAACGGCGAGTGCCCGATACCGGTGATCGCCGCCCGGTCGCCGTCGGACTGCTTCGACACCGCCTTCGAGGCCTTCCGCATCGCGGTGCGGTACATGACGCCGGTGATCATGCTCTCGGACGGGTACCTGGCCAACGGTTCGGAGCCCTGGCGGGTGCCGCGGCTGGAGGATCTGCCGGCCATCGAGGTGCGACACGAGTACCCGCCCGAGGGGTTTCAGCCCTACGCCCGGGACGAGCGGCTGGCCCGCCCCTGGGCGATTCCCGGCATCAAGGGACTGGCTCACCGGATCGGAGGGCTGGAGAAGGAGCATCTGACCGGGCGGGTGTCCTACGACCCCGAAAACCACCAGCGGATGGTGGACCTGCGGGCCCGGAAGGTGGCCGGGGTGGTGGAGATGATCCCCGACCAGGAGGTGCTGGGCGACCCGGAGGGCGAGCTTCTGGTGGTCAGCTGGGGGGGGACCTACGGGTCGGTGCGGACCGCGGTCGAGCAGGTCCGCCGGCAGGGCCGCCGCGTGTCACACGCCCACCTGCGGCACCTGCATCCGATGCCGGCGAACCTGGGGGACGTCCTGCGGCGCTTCCGGCGGGTGCTGGTGCCGGAACTGAATCTCGGCCAGCTGTGCACGCTGCTGCGGGCCCGCTACCTGGTCGACGCCCGGCCCTTCGGCAAGGTCAAGGGCAAACCGTTCAACGTGGCCGAGCTGGTCGAGCGGATCGACCGGGCCCTGAGGGGGGTGGACTGAGTCATGACCGTCACCGCGACACTGCCGGTGGTCAGCCTGCAGCCCAAGGACTACGCCAGCGACGCCGAGGTGCGCTGGTGCCCGGGATGCGGGGATTATTCGATCCTGGCGCAGCTCAAGAAGGTGCTCAGCACGCTGGGCCGCGACCCGGACCGGACGGTGTTCGTCTCCGGGATCGGCTGCTCGAGCCGCCTGCCCTACTACCTGGCGACCTACGGCGTGCACGGGATTCACGGCCGGGCCCCGGCGATCGCCTCGGGGCTGCGGCTGGTGCGTCAGGACCTGGAGATCTGGGTGATCACCGGTGACGGCGACGGGCTTTCCATCGGCGGCAACCACCTGCTGCACGCCATCCGGCGGAACCTGAACATCAAGATCCTCATGTTCAACAACCGGATCTACGGGCTGACCAAGGGGCAGGTCTCGCCGACGTCGGAGATGAACAAGAAGACCGTCTCCACGCCGCACGGGTCCGTGGGGGCGATGATCAGCCCGTGCTCGTTCGCCCTGGGCTGCGAGGCGACCTTCGTGGCCCGCAGCGTGGACATGATCCCCAACCATCTGCAGTACGTGCTCGAGCGGGCCGCGCGCCACGAGGGCGTCGCGTTCGTGGAGATCTACCAGAACTGCAACATCTTCAACGACGGCGCGTTCCAGCACGCCACCGACCGGGAGATCCGCGACGACAACCTCATCGAGCTGTCCCACGGCAAGGCCCTGATCTTCGGCCGCAACCAGGACCGGGGCATCCGGCTGGGCAGCGGCTACCGCCCCGAGGTCGTGCGCTTCGGCGACAACGGCGTCAGCATCTACGACCTGCTGATTCATGACGAGCGGGCCCCGGCGCCGGCCCTGGCGTTCCTCCTCAGCCGGCTGCAGCACCCGGAGTTCCCCGAGCCCATCGGCGTGTTCCGCGATGTCCAGGCGCCGATCTACGACCGTCTGATCAACGAGCAGGTCCAGCGGGTGACCGCGGAAAAGGGACCGGCCGATCTGCAGAAGCTGATGTACGGACCGGAGACCTGGGAAGTGCGTGCCGGCGAGGAGCCGGTCTTTCACGGCTGACCGCCGGGCCGCCGGCGGCCGGGCCGACGAGGTGGGCCATGCGCTGTCCATCCTGCGGTTTCGAGAACCTCGCGGGGGCCGACTGGTGCGAGGGCTGCAAGCAGTCGCTGGCCGGCGAGGAGCCGGTCGGCGCCGACGCAGGCCTGGAGCGGGACCTGCGCACCGATCCGGTCTCGCTGCTGCGCCCGGCCCGGCCGATCACCGTCTCGCCCAACGACACCGCAGGAGACGTCGTGCGGCTGCTGGCCGAGCGGAGCATCGGCTGCGCCCTGGTGACCTGGTGCGACGCGCTGGTCGGCATCTTCACCGAACGCGACGTGCTGATGAAGATCGGCGACCGCTACGCGGCCATGAAGGACACGCCGGTGCGGCACTTCATGACCCCCGTGCCGGAGTCCCTGGCCAGCGAGGACAGCATCGCCTTTGCCCTCAACCGCATGGCCGTCGGCGGCTTCCGGCACGTGCCCATCGAGAAGGACGAACGGCCCGTGGGCATCATCAGCGTGCGCGACGTGCTGGACTATCTGGCCCGCCACTTTCCCGAGCTGCTCGCCGGCCGGGGATGAACGGCCAGGCTCTCCGGAAGCCGGCCCCGCGGTGATCGACTCTCAGTCGCGGTAGATCTCGTAGGTGCGGGCTTCGCCGGTGGCCGGCCGCCGCAGCTCGACGGTGATGACGCCGTCGCAGTCGCAGCGGTAGATCTCGCAGACCGGCTGGTCGGCGAACCGGTCCGTGCTGACGATCTCCGCGCCGCCCGGCGAGGCGGTCAGCGGCAGCGAAGGGTCGTAGGGAAACAGCACGTCCGACCAGCCGCGCACGCCCGCGGCGGGCATGCCGTCGCCGTCCAGGCTGGTGCACTCCAGGTACTTCAGGTGCCCGATGTTGTGCCGCGGGTGGTACCAGGCGACCCGTTCCAGCGGAGGCTCGCCGCGCCGCGGGACCGGCGTCCCGGCCGAGAAGACGGTGTCGAACATCTCCGCCCGCCCGTGGTCCCGCAGCCGGATCAGGCCGAAGTGGCGGGCGAACACGTCGCGGTATCCGACCCGCTCCGTCGAACAGATCGCCGCCCCCATGGCCACCGACGTGAAGGGCTTGTCCGTCAGCACCACGCGGCATTGGGGGAAGGCGGCGGTGACCATCTCGGCCACCAGCGGCAGTCGGGAGGAGCCGCCGACCAGGTAGATGGTCAGACCCGGACCCGCCGCGACCCGGGGCTGACGCCCGGCGGCCTGGGCGATGACCCGGCCGAGGGTGTCGATCGCCGGCCGCAGCATCGGGCGGATGCGGTCCGCGTAGGCCGCCGGACGGATCGTGACCGGCGGATGCCGGATGCCGAAGTCCCCCGGATTCAGGAACAGCGAACGCACCGTGCCGGCGGCGATGGCCTCCTTCTGGGCCCGGGCCTGGCGCAGGAGGGCATAGCGGGTCAGCGGCCCGAGGTCCTCGCCCGCGCCCCCCATGGCCGACAGGAACATCTCCAGCAGCACGCGGTCGAAATCGTCGCCGCCGAGGTCCTCGATGCCGGAGGCGGCCAGCACCTCGAAGCGGTCGTCCTCGATCCAGACGACGGAGGCGTCGAAGGTGCCGCCGCCCAGGTCGAACACCGCCACGGCCCGCGGGCCTTCAAAGGCCTTGCCGCCGCGACCGGCGGTCAGGCAGTCGGCCAGCTCGATCGCCGAGGCCGTCGGCTCATTCAGCGTATCGACGACCACGAAACCGGCCTTGCGGAAACAGCGGCGGGTGATGTGCCGCTGGGCGCCGTTGGCGTTGGCCGGCCAGGTCACCACCGCCTCCAGCGGCTCGCCGGCGGAAAGCCGCTGGTTCTGGCAGATCGACTCGGCCAGGGCGCGCAGGAAGCCGGCCAGTTCATCCGCCAGGTCGTACGGCAGCTCGGCGGTTTCGTCCCGGCGGCCCCCCCCCGGCACCACGGCCTGCACGCGCCGCCCCTCGGCGTAGTTGCGCAGCTGGCGCTTCAGCGAGGGCACGAACACGTGGTCGGGGTCGGGGCCCAGCTGCCCGAAGCGGCGCTCGGCGTCCAGGCCGTACCATCGCCGGCCGCTGGGGCGGTGAATCAGGATGGATGAGGGAAAGACTTCCTGCACGATCGTCCCGGCGCCGGTCTTCACCGCGTGGTGGACCACGGAGAAGATGCCCCGGTCGTGCATCATCACGACAGTGTTGGTGGTGCCGAAGTCGATGCCCAGCCTGGCCATCGCCTCACCTCCGGTTGACCCGCACCCGGGCGGGCACGACCACCTTGCCGCGCGCCGTCCGGAAGCCCCGCCCCAGCATCTCGGCCACCACCCCGGCCGGCAGGTCCGCGCGGCAGGATTCGCCCACCGCCAGGTGGATCAGCGGGTCGAAGCTCTCGCCGACGCGGGCGTCATAGGCCTGGACCTCCGCAGCGGCCAGCACCTGGTCCAGGGCCGCCAGCCAGCGCTGCAGGCACTCCAGCTCGGGGCTGCCCCAGTCATCGGCGACGGCAGACCCGGCGGGCGGGGCGCAGGCCGCGGACTGCTCGGCACGCCCGGCGATCTCGTTGCGCAGATGGACCAGCGGCGGCAGCATCTCGGCCAGCCGCTCGTCGACCACCTCGCTGATCAGCCGCTGAAAGGTCGCGGTGGCCCGGTCAATCGGCTTGGTCCGCACCACCGCTTCGTGCGGACCGCGGTGGGCGACCGCCAGCTCCGTGAACGCCGACATCGCCGCGGTCATCTGCCGGTTCAGGGAGTCCAGCAGCGCGTTGATGTCCTGCTCGGCGCGGGCCAGGAGGTCCGCGGGACGAGGGCGGGCGGGCTCCGGGGGCGCGGCAGCCTGCGGCGCGGCGATCGCCGTGCCAGACCTGGCCGCAGGCGGCTTCACCGCGGCCTTGGGTCGTGCGGCCACGCGCGCCCTGGCGGCCGGAACCTTCTTCGACTCGCGCCGGGTTGGGACGGCGGCTTTTCGGGGCATGACAGGTCTCCCGTTCTTCAGGCAGGCTGCATCTGGCCGCGATGCCTCGACCCGGCTTACCCGCGCCCGGGCCGGGCCGCGCTGCGCGCCGGGCGTATTATAAGCTTCCGCCCCGCGGCGTGCAGCAAGAAAAACGCCGGCCTTCCGCGGCTGCGGCCCCGGCAAGCGGATCGCCCGGACGCTCCGCGCCCGGTTCGCCGGGTCTGCGGGGGCCTGGCCGCGGGGCCGGGCGGTTCAAAGCC